>JANRIM010000161.1:0-21499 GCA_033764865.1 Hyphomonadaceae bacterium | reverse complement strand
GACGACAACGACCGCTTCGATAGCGCCACGACCTACCGCGTGCAGGGCGCGGCGGGGCTTTGGGCCGGCGCGCGGCTGCACGCCGCCGCGGGCTCCGGGATCAAGAATCCCGGCATTTTCGAGCTGTTCGGCTTCAACCCCGGCAGCTTCATCGGCAATCCGGCGCTGAAGCCGGAGCGGTCGGAGGGCTGGGAGGCCGGCGTCGAGCAACGCGCCCTCGACGGCGCCGTGCGCGTCGACGTCACCTACTTTGACAACACGCTGACGGATGAAATCGCGACCACCTTCGTCGGCCCGTTCTTCACCGCAACCCCGGTGAACCTTTCCACCGACTCCACGCAGCGCGGGGTGGAAGTGGCCGCGGAGGCGGCGTTGGGGGATTGGCGCGTCACGGCGGCGTACACGTGGCTCGACGCCGAGCAGAATGGCGCAGAGGAGGTGCGGCGGCCGCCGCACGTGGCCAGCCTCAATCTCGCCTGGCGGGCGCCGTCGGCGCGCTTCGGCGCTTTCGCCAGCGTCCGCTACAACGGCGAAACGCTGGACAACAACTTCACGCTCACCGGCCCGCCGATCACCACGCTCTCCTCGTACACCCTGGTGTCGCTGGGCGGGGACATTCAACTGACGGAGCGCGTGGCCCTCTATGCGCGCGTGGAAAACGCCCTCGACGAAGACTACGAGGACATCTTCACCTACGTGGCCCCGGGGCGCGCCGGGTTCATCGGCGTGCGGGCCGGCTTCTGATGGCTGCGCGGCGCGGGCCCCCATCCCCGGCTTCGCCGGCGCTTCTCCCGCTAGCGGTGGGAAGCGCGCCGACGCGGCCGGGCTCGAAGGGGGCCCGCGCCCCATGTCGTTGACCGCGAGCGACGTCACCGTGCGCCGGGGCGGGCGGGCCATCGTCGATGGCGTCTCCGTGTCGTTCGCGCGGACAGGTCTCGTGGCCGTGATCGGTCCCAACGGGGCGGGCAAATCCACGCTGCTGTCCGTGCTCGCAGGGCTTGTGAAACCGGACGGCGGCGCAGTAACGCTCGACGGCGCCGCGCTCGCTGCGTTCGATCGCCGCGCGCTTGCGCGCCGCCGCGCCTACCTGCCGCAGAACGCGCGCTGCGAATGGCCGATCGCTGTGTCGCGGGTCGTGGCGCTTGGGCTTACCCCCAAGCTGCCTGCGCTGGGTGAGCTGCCGGCCGCCGACCGCGCGCACGTCGACGTGGCCGTAGACGCCTTCGATCTCGCCGCCTTCCGCGATCAGGCGGTGACAACGCTTTCGGGGGGCGAGCTGGCCCGCACCATGCTGGCGCGCGCGCTGGTCGGCGGGCCGGAGATCCTGATTGCCGACGAACCCGTGGCGGGGCTCGATCCACGGCATGCGCTCGATGCGCTGGGCCGCCTGCGCGCGCATGCGGCGCAGGCGCTGGTGATCGTCGCCGTCCACGATCTGGCGTTCGCCGCGCGGTTCGCCGACCGGGTGGTCGCGCTGCGCGCAGGGCGCATCGTCGCCGACGGGGACGTCGATGCAGTGCTCAATGCGCAGACCGTGCGCGCCGTGTTCGACGTCGACGCCCGGATCGACCGCGACGCAACCGGCGTCAGCGTCCGCTACAGCTGAGGCGTCACTTCACCACCGCGCCGCGGGCCATCACGAACTTCACGTCGCGCAGCAGCGAGATGTTCTGCGTCGGATCGCCATCGACGGCGATGATGTCCGCCGACAGGCCGGGCTTCAGCGCGCCCGCGGTATCGGCCACCTGCAGATGCTTTGCCGCGATCACGGTGGCAGCGCGGATGACCTCGAGCGGCGTGAAGCCCGCCTCGACCCAGAGCTCCGCCTCGCGCGCGTTCATGCCGTGGGGCGAGACGCCGGTGTCGGTGCCGAACGCCACGGTCACGCGGCCTTCGCGCGCCCGGCGCAGCATGTCGAGCATGAGGGGGCCGGCGGTGAGCGCCTTTTCCTTCTGCGCGGGAGAGAGGTAGCTCTGCGCGTCCCGCGCGCGTTCGCTGACCCACGCGCCGGCCAGCACGGTGGGCACAAGCGTCGCGCCATTGCGCCGCATGAGCTGGATGGATTCGGCGTTCAGGTATGTGCCGTGCTCGATGGAATCGAAGCCCGCCCGCAGCGCAGCGTTGACGCCGTCGACGCCATGGGCGTGCGCGGTGACCTTGCGGCCGAGGCTGTGCGCCGTTTCCGCGATCGCTTTCAACTCATCGTCGCTGAGTTGCTGGCTCAGGCCCGCGCGAGTGTTCGACAACACGCCGCCCGTGGCAGTGACCTTGATGACATCGGCCCCGCGCTGCACCTGCGCGCGCACGGCGCGGCGGCAATCGTCGGCGCCGTTGCAGACGGTGGGGCTGGCGAGCACGCGGTTGACGTCGTCACGGTAGCCTTGGACGTCGCCGTGTCCGCCCGTGGGCGTGATGGGCGATCCCGAGGCGATGATGCGGGGACCGGTGACGCCGCCCGCGGCGATGGCGTCGCGCAGCGCAAACACCGCCGCGCTGTCGGCGCCGAGATCGGCCACCGTGGTGAAGCCCGCTTCGACCGTCTTGCGGGCGTTGACCGCGCCCATGAGCGCTATGTTCGCGGAGGACTGCGACACCTCATCGATGAACTGGCCGGGGCCGAGCTCTCTGGTGATGTGGACGTGGGAATCCATCAGGCCCGGCAGGACGAACTTGTTTTTCAGGTCGATGACGCGCGCGCCGGCGGTCGGCGCGGCGTAGCCCGCCTCCACCCGCACCACCTTGTCGCCGGAGACGACGATCGTGCGTTCGGTCTCGACGCGGCCGGTGGCCGGATCGGCGAGCAGCCGCCCCGCGTGAATGTAGGTCTCCGGCGCCCTGGCCTGCGCGTGGGCGAGGGCCGGGGCCGCCGCGGCGGCGAGCAAGGCGATGATGGCGGTGCGGGCGATCAAGCGCGCCTCCTGTCTGGCCCAGCGGGGCGGTGATTGCGATGACGGCTGCAGCAACCCCGGCGGCGCGCCACGGTCAAATCAGCTCGCCGAAACCGTGAATTCGATGCGGCGGTTGCGGGCGTCCGCCGCGGGGCCGCGGCCGGCGTCGCGCGGGTTGCGCGCGCCGTAGCCCTGCGCGTCGAGCTGCTCGGCGGCCACGCCCTTGCCGACGAGATAGGCGCGCACCGCGTCCGCGCGCGCCTGGGACAGCACGTTTTTGGTGGTGACGTCGCCGGTGGCGTCGGTATGGCCGCCCACTTCCACCTTGTAGGCGCCGCAGCGGATCGCCACCGCCGCGAGCGCGTCGAGAAGGCGGCGGTTGTCATCCGTCAGGTCGGCGCGGCCAGGCTCGAAGTTGATGCTGCGCCCCTCGAGCGTGGCGGAAAACGCGTCCTGGCAGGCGGAGGCTTCCGGCGCCGGCCCGAGGGCGGCCAGCGCGGCGCCGACGCCGGCCGGGCCGCCTTCGAGGGCGGTGGCGTCCACCACGAGGCCCACGTCGGCGGCGTGATCGCCGCGCTGCAAGGCGGTCTCGGCGGCCTCGAAGCCGTACTTCAGGGAGTCCACGTCCGGTGCGGCGCCGCTGACGGTGGCGACGCGGCCGTCCAGGTCGATGGCGATCCAGTCGTAGCCGCGCTCGGCAAGGCCGGCGACGATCTCGCGGACCCAGGACGGATCGCCCGATGGGCCCCCGCGCATGCCGCCCACGCTCATCAGGCCGAGCGCCAGCAGCGCCCCGCATACGCCGGCGCCCACGCCTACGCCGGCGCCCAACCGCCGCAACCGCCGTCTGGACTTGTCGCTCACGCCGCCGCTCCCGAAGCCGATTCCGATCCCTTAGCCTCCGGACGTCGCCGGGTCATCCCCCGCGGCGGCGATGCGCGGTCCAGCCCCCGGACGCGGAGCGTGGGCTTCACGCCATCCCGGCCCGACGCGCGTGGCTCTCGGCGCTGGCGGCCAGCAACGGGACGCGCTCGCCCATCAGCACGGCCTGGGGGGAGGCCGCTGTGCCGTCGCGGACCCGGCCGGCGATGCCCTGGCAGATCGCGGCGAGACGGAAGGCGTTGTAGGCGAAATACCAATCGAGTTCGGGCAGACCGGGCCGGCCTGTCAGCGCGCAGTACTGCGCCACCGCCTCCTCCAGCGTCGGGATGCCCAGCGCCTTAAGATCGAGCCCCGCCAGGCCGCTGCGGCCGCCCTCCTGGGGCGTGACCCAGTTCATCAGCAGGTAGGAGAAGTCCGCGATCGGATTGCCGAGGGTGGACAGCTCCCAGTCGAGCACCGCGACGACCCGCGGTTCCGTGGGATGCAGGATCATGTTGTCGAGCCGGTAGTCGCCGTGAACGATCGAGGTTTGATCGTCGTCGGGAAGCGTATTCGGCAGCCAGTCCATCAGCTTGTTCATCGCCGGAATGTCCTGGGTGACGGAGGCTTTGTACTGTTTGGTCCAGCGGTCCACCTGCCGGCCGAAATAGTTGCCGGGTTTGCCGAAATCCGACAGCCCGACTGCGGCGACGTCGGTGTTGTGCAGCTGCGCGAGGGTGGCGATCTTGGCGGCGTACACCGCCCCGCGCTCGGCGGGATGGGACTCCGGCATGGACCCGTCCCAGAGGATGCGGCCTTCCACCATGTCCATGATGTAGAACCAGGTGCCGATGACGGCCTCGTCCGTGCACAGGCCGAACGGCCGCGCCACCGGAAAGCCCGTGGGGTGGAGCGCAGAGATGACCTTGAACTCCCGGTCCACGGCGTGGGCGGAGGGCAGGAGCTTGCCGGGCGGCTTGCGGCGCAGGACGTACTTCCGGCCGGGCGTGACGAGCTGGTAGGTGGGGTTGGACTGGCCGCCCTTGAACTGGCGCACGTCGAGGGGGCCCTCGTAGCCCTCCACATTGGCCGCCATCCAGGCGGCCAGGGCGGCCTCGTCGATCCGGTGGCGTTCCTCCACGGGCTTGGTTCCCGAAAAGGTCTCCTGGGCGGTGGGGGCGGTGTCGCTCATGGCCTGTTCTCCCGTCGTGCCCTGTTGTCGTCGGCGCAGCGGCTGCGCGCAAGCGGGCCCGCTACGTCAACGGGCGCCCGCTGGCGTCCCGTGCGGCATTCGCGGCATTTACCCGTCCATTAACCAATTGTGGCTGGTTCATGTCGGATTGTTGGGTGACGGTGACGTCATGCTGAGTCGGCGCGGACCTGTGTCTGGCGACGACCCGGCGTCGCCACTGCGCCCGGGCCGGGCATCTGGAGATGAACCACATGACACGATCGCACCGCTCTTTTCTGCTGGGTCTTGGCGTCCTGTCCGCCTGGGCAGGGACGACGCCTATGACCTGGGCGCAAGAGGCGCCGGTCGTGTCCGACGACGAGATCATCGTGACCGGCACGCGTGTGGTGGGGCGGTCACGTCTGGATACGGTCGCGCCGGTCGACGTGATCACGGCGGAGTCGCTGGCGAACGCCGGATCGACGGAACTCAACCAGGCTCTGACGGTGGCGTTGCCCTCGTTCACGTTCCCGCGCCCCGCCATCACCGACGGCACGGACTCCATCCGTCCCGCCACGCTCCGCGGCCTCGCGCCTGACCAGACGCTGGTGCTGGTGAATTCCAAGCGCCGCCACGCCTCGGGCCTGGTCAACATCAACGGCTCCATCGGGCGCGGCTCCGCGGCGGTGGACCTGAACGCGATCCCCACCGCGGCGATCAGCTCGGTTGAAGTGCTGCGCGACGGCGCCGCCGCCCAGTACGGCTCGGACGCCATCGCCGGCGTGATCAACCTGCGCCTGCGCGAAGCGCGGGAGGGCGGGGCCGTCAGCTACACCCTCGGCCAGTACTTCACGGAAGTGGACACCACCCGCGCCGAACCGCGCGAGGAGGAGGACGGCACCACCAGCACCGTGTCCGGCTGGGCCGGCCTGCCTCTGGGCGCCGACGGCTTCATCACGGTGTCCGGCGAATACCTTGTGCGCGATCCCACCAGCCGCGGCGACCGCGATCCGCGGATCACCAGCGCGGCCCAATCGCCCACGGGCTCGCTCATCACCAGCCGCTACGGCGATCCGGAGATCGATCAGGGCACGGTCTACGTCAACGCAGGTCTGCCGCTGGGCAACAGCGGTTGGGAAGCCTACGGCTGGGCGGGCTACCAGACCCGTGAGGCGAACTCCGCCGCCAATCCCCGCCTGCGCTCGCCGGGCGGCGTCGACAACAACGCCCAGACCGTGGCGGCCGTGACGCCGGTGGGCTTCCTGCCGCTGATCGCGCCGGACATCACCGACACGAGCGTCGCGGGCGGCGTGCGCGGCGTCGTCGGCGGCTGGGACGTGGACGCGAGCTTGGTCTACGGCAACAACCGCATCGAATACTCCACGATCAATTCGCTCAACGCCTCTTTCGCCCGCGCGCAGACCACGCCCGGCAACCCGCTCTTCGGCCAGACGCCGAAGCGCAACTTCGACGCCGGCGCGCTCGAATACGAGCAGGTGGTGGCCAACATCGGCGTGCAGCAGACGTTCGCCGCCGACACCTCGACGCCCGTGACGCTCGCGTTCGGCGTCGAGTACCGGGCCGAGGAGTACGCCATCGAGGCGGGCGAGCAGCAGTCCTACGACATCGCCCGCGACCCTGCGACCGGCCTGGCCATTCCGGGCATTGTGGGCGCTGGCGGCGCGCAGGGCTTCCCGGGCCTTCAGCCCGCGGACGCGGGCGGCGACGATCGCGATGCGTTCTCGCTCTACGCCGACGTGGAAGCCAACGTCACGCCGGCGCTGATCGTCGGCATCGCGGCGCGCTACGAGGACTACTCCGACTTCGGCTCCACGCTGAACGGCAAGGCCTCCGCGCGCTACGACTTCACCGACTGGTTCGCCGTGCGCGGCGCGGTGTCGTCCGGCTTCCGCGCGCCGTCGATGCAGCAGCAGGCGTTCCGCTCCACCGCGACCAACTTCATCAACGGCGTGCCGGTGGACGTGCTCACGACGCCGGCCGACTCGGCGCTGGCGGCGACCCTCGGCGCCCAGCCCCTCAAGGCGGAAAGCTCCTCGAACTACTCAGTGGGCGGCGTCTTCCGGGCGCTCGGGATCGAGGTCACCGTGGACGCCTACCGGATCGAGATCAGCGACCGCATCGTGCTGTCGGACAACATCCAGGGCGCCAACTTCGCCGCTGGCGCGACCCTGACGCCCGCCCAGCAAACCTCGCAGACCATCTTCAACCTGATCTCCGCCATCTCGCCCACGGCGAGCGCCGCGCGGTTCTTCATCAACGGCGTGGACTCCGAGACCGAGGGCGTGGACGTGGTGGCCCGCTACGGCATCGACACCGCGGCCGGGGATTTCGACTTCACCGTCTCCGGCAACCTCAACCAGACGGAGATCACCCGCACGCCGTCCACCTCCGTGCTGTCGGCCTTGCCGGTTCCGCCGGTGTTGTTCCCGATCAACCAGGTGCTGGTGTTCGAGCGTGGCACCCCGGCCCAGAAGTACTCGCTCGGGGTGGACTACGAGTTCGAGCCGTTCGGGGCGACGTTCCGGGCCACGCACTACGGCAGCGTGCTTGTGCCGCAGGCGAACGGGGCGCTCACCTATGACGTTGCGTCGGCCTTGATCCTGGACGCGGAGGCCCGGGCGGCGTTCGGGCCGTTCGACGTGGCCCTCGGGGTGAACAACTTCCTCGATGAATATCCGTCGGTGACCCCCACCAACGTCAACACGAACGGCCCAACGGCCTTCTCCAGCTTCTCACCGTTCGGTTTCAACGGGCGGTATGTCTACGGGAAGGTTGGCTACAAGTGGTAGTGTAGCGGTCGGTGGAGAACGGGGCGCCGGCCCGCCGGCAGGCGCCCCGAGCGCCCGGTCTGGCGACAGTGTCCGTCAAGGAAATGTCGCATTAACTCCGGTTAATATTAAGTATTCGTCAATTGAAGAACGCAGACAAGGGAACCGATTGTGGCCTTCGCGCGTCACTACACGGGCGAAGAGGAGTTCAGCGACAAACCCTGTCGCTTTGGCGCTGAAAACGTTGTAGAGGCTTGGTGAATGCGGTTCGACCGTGTTCCGCAAGGCCTGGATCGAGGCGGAACGAAACGGTCCGTGTTTCGGACTTTAACTGAGGGGAACGTTGATGAAGAAAGTTTTGCAGGGCGCGACCGCTCTGGCTGCGATCATGGTCGCGGGCCCGGCGTTCGCCACGGAAGGCTGGTACGGCAAGATCGACGCTGGCTACGGCTTCGACGGCGCGCTGGACACGGACCGCACGCTGACCCCGTCGGCGTTCGGCGGCGACATCGGACTTGAAGACGACTGGCTCGCGGACGTGGGCGTGGGCTACGCCTTCGCCAACGGCTTCCGCCTCGAGGGCGAACTCGCCGGCCGCTACAACGACCTGGAAGCTGGCAACCTCGTCCAGAACGGCGGCAACGTGCACGCCTACTCGGCGATGGTGAACGCGCTGTATGACTTCAACCGCGGCGGCAACGTGCAACCCTACATCGGCATCGGCGTCGGCGCCGGCCGGGTGGATGCCAACGCCGCCGACGGCCCGGCCGTCGGCCGTGGCGTCATCCAGTCGTTCGACGACAGCGACACGGCGGCGGCCTACCAGGGTCTCGTCGGCGTCGGCCTGAAGGCGTCCGAGCGTCTGACCTTCGACATTGGCTACCGCTACCTGGCCGTCCCGAACCTCGAGTTCGTGGGCCGCTCGGGCGCTGCCGCCCGCCTGTACGAAGCGGATTACGACCACCACGCGGCCACGGTCGGCCTGCGCTGGCAGTTTGCGGCTCCGCCGCCGCCGCCGGCTCCCCCGCCGCCGCCCCCGCCGCCCCCGCCGCCTCCGCCTCCGGAAGTGGCTCCGCCGCCGGCCCCGGTCGCGTGCCCGACGTCCCAGTTCGTCGTGTACTTCGCCTGGGATCGCGCCAACCTGGATCAGGCCTCGCTCGAAACCATCGACGCGGCGGTCAACCAGGCCAAGGCGTGCAACGTCAGCGGCGTCATGGTCGTCGGCTACACCGACACGTCGGGCCGCCCGGCCTACAACGTCGGCCTGTCGCAGCGCCGCGCTTCGGTCGTTCGTGACGCCCTCGTGGCCCGCGGCATCGCGGCCGAAGGCATCGTGACGGATGGCAAGGGTGAAACGGAACTCGCCCAGGCCACCGCCGACGGCGTGCGTGAGCCTCTGAACCGCCGCACCGCGGTGACGATCTCCTTCCAGCCGTAATCCGGCCGGACCCAAGGACAGGGACGGGCCCGGCGCAAGCCGGGCCCGTTTCCGTTTGGCCCATGTCCGCCAGGGCGGGCCTTCCCGGGCCGGGAGGGCGCGCGCGCAAGGCTTTTCCCGCGCGCGCCTTGCACTCCGGGCGGCGTTGGCTCAGGTCTTGCGCACCAACGGCGCCGGGGCTGCTGCGGCCTCGCGCGCGGTCCAGCGAGGGTCCATGACGTTCCCGCCAGCACCGGCCTCCGCCGGCATTCCCCGTCTCGACGACGCCTTCGCCCGCATCGACGCAGCGGCGGAGGCGATGGTCGCGCGCACCATCGCCTGGTCGCGGATCAACTCCGGCAGCCTCGAGATCGCGGGCCTCCAGGTCATGGCCGGCGCCCTGGCGGACGCCTTCTCCGGTCTGCCCGGCCCGCTGGAGCGGGTGGCGCTCGCGCCCAGCGAACGGGTCCGCGCGGACGGCGTGGTGGAGGCGCGCGCGCACGGGGACGCGATCCGGGTCCGGGTCCGCCCGGAGGCGCCCGTGCAGGTGGCGCTGACCGGCCATTACGACACCGTCTTCGCCGCTTCCCATCCCTTCCAGACGCCACGTCCGCCCGCGGGCGACGTGCTGAACGGCCCCGGCGTGGCGGACATGAAGGGCGGCCTCATGGTCATGCTCACCGCGCTGGAGGCGCTGGAGCGCACGCCCGACGCCAGCGGTGTCGGTTACGAGATCCTGCTCAGTCCCGACGAGGAGATCGGTTCGCCCGCCAGCGCTCCGCTGCTCGCCGCCCTGGGGGCCCGTGCGCATGTGGGCATGACCTACGAGCCCGCGTTGCCGGACGGCGCGCTCGCCGGCGCGCGCAAGGGATCGGGCAATTACAGCCTCATCATCACCGGCAAGGCCGCCCACGTGGGGCGTGCGTTCGAGGATGGCCGGAGCGCCGTGGTGGCGGCCGCCGATGCGGTGTTGCGCCTCAACGATCTCAATGGCCGCCGTGACGGCGTCACCGTGAACGTCGGCGCCATCGACGGCGGCGCACCGGTGAACATGGTGCCCGCCGGCGCCGTCGTGCGCTTCAACGTGCGCATTCCCGATGACGAGTCGCGCCGCTGGATCGAAGGGGAGGTGGCGAAGGTGGCGGCGTGCGCGTGCGCCCGTGACGGGATCGCCGCGCGGCTGCACGGCGGCGTCACCCGCGCGCCCAAGCCCATGACCGAAAGCCAGGCGCGCCTGTTCGGCTGGGTGCGCGCCGCAGGCGAGGGCCTCGGGCTTTCGCTGACGTGGTCGCCCACCGGCGGCGTCTGCGAGGGCAACAACCTGTTCGCCGCCGGCTGCCCGAACGTCGACACGCTGGGCGTGCGCGGCGGCCACCTCCACAGCGACCAGGAATACGCGCTGCTCTCCAGCTTCGCGGAGCGCGCCAAGCTGTCGTTGAGCCTGCTGTGCGGGTTTGCGTCCGGCGCCTTCGACGCGCGGAGCCTGCGCACGTGACCGGCGGTTACGTCATCCGGCCCATGCGCACGGGCGACCTGGACGGGTTTCGCCGCCTGCGCGATCTCGCGGGGCCGGGGTTCACGAGCCTCGCCGTCGATGACGCCACGCTGGCTGCGCGCGTGGCCGCGGCGGAAGCCGTGCAGGCCGCGGCCATCGCCGCACCGGGCCCAGACCAGCGCTACCTCCTGGCGCTGGAGCATCTCGCCACCGGCGCGGTCGCGGGCGTGGCTGCGGTGAAGGCGTGCGTGGGCGAACAGCCCCCGTTCTACAATTTCCGGGTGCTGCGCATCGCCCAGGCGTCGGCGGCGGCGCGGCGGCGGTTCGACATGGAGGTGCTGATCCTCGTGAACGAGTTCACGGGATGCAGCGAGGTCGGCTCGCTCTTCGTGCTGCCGGAGCACCGCGCAGCGGGCGTGGGGCGCATGCTGGCGCAGGCGCGCTACATGCTGATGGCCGCCGCGCCGCACCGCTTCGCCGACGAGGTCGTGAGCGAGCTGCGCGGCGTCGTCGACGAGACGGGGGCCTCGCCCTTCTGGGAGCATCTGGGCCGGCACTTCTTCCGCATGGACTTCGCAGAGGCCGACCGTCTCAGCGCCGCCACCGACAACCAGTTCATCCTCGACCTCATGCCGAAGTATCCCATCTATGTGGATCTCCTGCCGGCGGAGGCGCGCTCCGTGATCGGCCGCTGCCACGCGCAGGGCGAGGGCGCGCTGAAGCTGCTGCACTGGGAAGGGTTTCGCTACGAGCGCGTGGTGGACATCTTCGACGGCGGGCCGCTGGTCACAGCGCCGCGAGACTCCATCCGCACGTTTCGCGAAAGCCGCCGCATGGAGGTGCGCGCCGGCCCCGTGCGCGCGGACGCGCCCCCGGCGCTGGTGGCCAACCCCGCGTTCGACCGCTTCGCGTGCGCCAGCGCCTCGATCCTCGTCCGCGACGGCGTCGCTTCGGTGTCGGCGGAAACGCTGGCTGCGGTCGGGCTGCAATCGGGCGACACCGCGCTTATCTGGAATGGTGGCGATGAGAAGTGAGCTCTTGATCGGCGGGCAGTGGCGCCACGGTGCGGGCGCCGCGTTCACCTCCACGGATCCTGCGACGGGCGGGACGGTGTGGTCGGGCGCGGCCGCGGGCGCGGAGGATGTGCGCGCGGCGTGTGCGGCGGCGCGGGGCGCGTTCGCCGCGTGGGCGGGCGCTGCGCTGGCTGACCGCGTCGCCGTCGTCCAGGCGTTCGCCCGCGCCATGGAGGCGCGCGCCGGAGAACTCGCCGAGATCATCGCGCGCGAGACGGGCAAGGCGTTGTGGGATTGCAAGGGCGAAGCCGCCGCCGTGGTGGGCAAGATCGCGCTGTCGATCCGCGCGCAGGCGGAGCGCGCCGGCCACCGCGAGGAGGCCGCCCCGTTCGGCGCCATGACGCTCGATCACCGTCCGCATGGGGTGATGGCGGTGTTCGGGCCGTTCAATTTTCCCGCCCATCTGCCGAACGGCCACATCGTGCCCGCGCTGCTGGCGGGCAACACGGTGGTGTTCAAGCCCAGCGAACTCACGCCTGCGGTGGCGGCGCTGATGGCGGAGACGTGGGTCGCGGCGGGCTTGCCCCCGGGCGTGCTCAATCTTGTGCAGGGCGCGCGGGACGTCGGCGCCGCCCTGTTGGCCGACGACGAGATCAACGGCGTGCTGTTCACGGGCTCGGTGCAGGCGGGGACGGCGATCCACCGCCAGTTCGCCGGCCGCCCCGACATCGTGCTCGCGCTCGAGCTTGGCGGCAACAATCCGCTCATCGCCTGGCCGCCCGCCGACGCAGCCGCATGCGCCAACATCATCGCGCAGTCGGCGTTCCACACCAGCGGGCAGCGCTGTTCGTGCGCGCGCCGCCTCATCGTGCCGGACGACGCGTGGGGCCGCGATGTATTGGACCGCCTTGTGACGGTGGCGCAGGGCGTCCGCGTCGGCGCGTGGAATGACCAGCCCGAGCCGTTCATGGGGCCGCTGGTGCGGGAGCACGCGGCCGTGGCCGCGGAACGCTTCACCGCCATGCTGCTGGCGAACGGTGGGACCGCGCTTGCGCCCTTCGTCCGCGACGGGGCGTTCGTGCGGCCGTGCGTCGTGGACATGACGGACGCGGCCCCCGCGCCGGACGAGGAGCTGTTCGGGCCGGTGCTGCAGGTGTTTCGCGTGGGAACGTTCGAGGCGGCGCTGGCGCGCGCCAACGCCACACGGTTCGGGCTTGCGGGCGGCCTGATCTGCGACGACGCCGCGCGATGGGAAATGGCGCGCACGACGATGCGCGCCGGCGTGCTCAACTGGAACCGGCCCACCACCGGCGCATCCGGCGCGTTGCCCTTCGGCGGCCCGGGCCTCTCCGGCAGCGCGCGGCCGAGCGCGTACTACGCCGCCGACTACTGCGCCTGGCCCGTGGCGACGCAGCGCGCGGACGCGGCAGTCGCCATCCCTGCGCCGGGTCTGCCCGCATGAACGCCGTCGAGATCAACTTCGACGGCCTGATCGGCCCCACCCACAACTACGCCGGTTTGTCGGACGGCAACATCGCGTCGGCCAGCCATCGCGATACGGTGGCGCGGCCCCGCCAGGCGGCGCTGGAGGGCATCGCCAAGATGCGCCGTCTCATGGCCATGGGCGCGCCGCAGGGCGTGCTGCCCCCGCACGAGCGTCCGCCGATGGCGGCGCTGCGGGCGCTGGGGTTCGCGGGCGACGACAAGACCGTGTGGGCGCAGGCCTGGCGCGCGGAGCCGCGGCTGATGCGCAACGCACTGGCGGCCTCGGCGATGTGGGCGGCGAACGCGGCCACGGTCTCGCCCGGCGCCGATTGCGCCGATGGGCGGGTGCACCTGACGCCAGCCAATCTCCACACGATGGCGCACCGCGCGCTGGAGGCGGACGCCACGCGGCGCGCTCTCGCGCGCATCTTCGCCGACCCGGCGCACTTCGCGGTTCACGCGCCGCTGCCGGCGCATGGCGTCTTCGCGGACGAGGGGGCGGCCAACCACATGCGTCTGTGCGCCCATCACGGCGCGCCGGGTGTGGAGGTGTTCGTCTACGGTCGCGAAGGCGACGAGCGTCGCGAAGGCTTTCCCGCGCGCCAGACGCTGGAGGCGTGCCGCGCCATCGCACGCCGCCACGGCCTCGATCCCGCCCGCACCGTGTTCGCGCGCCAGTCCGACGAAGCCATCGCCGCCGGCGCCTTCCACAACGACGTGGTGGCCGTCGCCGATTGCGCGACGCTGTTCCATCACGCGCAGGCGTTCGCAGACCCCGACGGCGTGCGCGCCGAAATCGCGGCGAAGGCACGGGGGCTGTTCGAGCCGGTGTTCGTGGAGGCGCCCGCCTCGGCGGTCTCCCTGGCGGACGCCATCGGCTCTTACCTGTTCAACGCGCAGCTGGTGACGCCGCCCGGCGGCGGCGGCCAGACGCTGATCGCGCCGCAGGAGGTGGCGGACAATCCCCGCACCCGCGCGTTCGTGGACGCCACCGTCGGCGGGAACGGCCCGATCGCGGCGGCGGTGAGCGTGGACGTGCGCGAGAGCATGAAGAACGGCGGCGGCCCCGCCTGCCTGCGCCTGCGCGTGGTGGTGGACGAGGTCCAACGCGCCGCGATCACCCCGGGTTTCCTGCTCGACGGCGCGCTGGCGGACCGGCTGGAGGCCTGGGTCATGCGGCACTACCGGGAGACCCTCGGCCCCGACGATCTGTCCGATCCCGCCCTCCTGGACGAGAGCAGGGCCGCGCTCGACGCGCTCTGCGCGATCCTGCCGCTCGGCGGCGGCTTCTATCCGTTCCAGCGCACCTAGTTGAGCAAGCGCGGGCGCAGCTTGTACCCGCCGTCCTCCCGCTCCTCGAAAACCTCCGCCGCCTGCGGGTGCGTCACGGGCTCTCCCGTGTCGTCGGGCAGGAGGTTCTGCTCGGAGACGTAGGCGGTGTAGTGGCTCTCCTCGTTCTCGGCGAGCAGGTGGTAGAAGGGCTGGTCCTTGCGCGGGCGGATGGGCTCGGGGATGGCGAGCCACCATTCCTCGGTGTTGTTGAAGGTCGGGTCCACGTCCACGATGACCCCCCGGAAGGGGAAGTGCCGGTGGCGGACCACCTGACCGATAGCGAACTTGGCCTCTTGCATCCTTGAGCTCCCGTCGAACCTGTACGACGCGCAAGACAACGTAGGGCCCGTTCCGGCCGCCAACAAGGCGCCGCGGCGCCCGACGGCGGAGGGGGGCTGTTCACCGGCGCCCCCGTCCTTGATAGGATGATGACAACTTGAAGTCGTCGGCGGGCGTCCTGCGGACGGTCCGCACAGGATGTCGAAGCCATGGCCCACAAGGAGGGAGCGGTGCGCCCCGGGCGGCGCCGACGCTCTGCTCCCCCGTCGGGCGGCCCCGTGTTCGCGGCCCTCGACCTGGGGACCAACAACTGCCGGTTGCTGCTGGCGGAGCCGGGGCCGCGCGGCTTCCGGGTGATCGATTCGTACTCCCGCATCGTGCGGCTTGGGGAGGGGCTCGCGCGCACGGGGGCCCTCTCCGAGGCCGCCATGGACCGCGCGCTGCAGGCCCTGCAGGCCTGCGCCGAGAAGGTGGCCGTCCAGCCCCGGCTGCGGCTGCGCTGCATCGCCACGCAGGCCTGCCGGGCCGCGGCCAACGGCGAGGCCTTTCTCGCCCGCGTGCGGCGCGAGACCGGCCTGTGCCTGGAGGTCGTGACGCCGGAGGAGGAGGCGCGGCTCTCCGTGCTCGGGTGCGCCCCGTTGATGGATCCCGCCGCCGAGGTGGCGCTGGTGATCGACATCGGCGGGGGCTCGACGGAGCTGTCGTGGGTCAACCCGCGCTCCCCCCAGGGGGCGCCGGAGATCTTCGCCTGGACGTCGCTGCCCACCGGCGTGGTCACGCTGGCCGAGCGCATGCCCGAGGCCCAGTGGCCCGGCTGGTACGACGCCATGCGCGAGCATGCGGCGGCGGCGGTGCGGGCGTTCCGGGGGGCCGATGCGCTGGCCGGCGCGTTCCGGGCGGGCCGGGCCCACATTGTGGGCACGTCGGGCGCGGTCTCCAGCCTTGCGGGGGTGCATCTGGCGTTGCCCCGCTACCAGCGCTCGCGGGTCGACGGGCTGTGGATGACCGTCGACGCCGTGCGCACGGTCACGCGCCGGCTGCTGGCCATGGCGCCGGCCGAGCGCGCGCGTCACCCCTGCATCGGCCCCGACCGGGGCGATCTGGTGGTGCCGGGCGCTGCGATCCTGGAGGCGGTGTGCGACGCGTGGCCGGCGCGCCGCGTCCGCGTGGCGGACCGGGGCTTGCGCGAAGGGGTGCTGATGGAGCTGATGGCGCGCGCCCGTCATGACAGGCAGGAGGGTCAGCCATGACCGCAGGCGAGCCGCCCCCCGAAGACAAGCGCCGCTGGAAGAAGCCGAAGGACGCCGGCGCCGAAACCCGCGCGCTCACGGTCAACGCCAAGGGCGTCAAGAAGCGCTCCTCGCGGGAGTGGATCGCCCGCCAGATCAACGATCCCTACGTGCAGCGCGCGCAGGCCGAGGGCTGGCGCGCAAGATCGGCGTTCAAGCTGATGGAGCTCGACGACCGGTTCGCGCTGATCGGGAAGGGCATGCGGGTGTGCGACCTCGGCGCCGCGCCCGGCGGCTGGGCGCAGGTGGCGCTGAAGCGGGGCGCCGGCGCGGTCGTCGGCATCGATCTGCTGGCGGTGGACGCACTCCCCGGCGCCACGTTCCTTACGATGGACTTCCTCGACGACGCAGCGCCCGCAGCGCTCATGACCGCCCTCGGCGGCGCGCCGGACCTCGTGCTCTCCGACATGGCCGCCAACACCACCGGCCATCGCGCCACCGACCAGATCAAGACCGGCGCGTTGGCGGAAGCGGCGGCGGACTTCGCGCTCGACGTGCTCGCGCCGGGCGGCGCGTTCTTGACGAAGGCGTTCCAGGGCGGGCTCGACGGCGCGCTGCTGGCGATGCTGAAGACGCGCTTCACCGAGGTGCGCCACGCCAAGCCCCCGGCGAGCCGGTCGGCAAGCCCGGAAATCTACGTGGTGGCGAAAGGCTTCAAGGGCGCGGCCTGAACCGCTTGCGCGACTGACTCCCGCGACGCGCGGCGCGCCCGCCACGGCCGCACAATGGGCCTTGCAAGCCGGTGGCCTGCGGCGCCATTCTGCCTCCAAACATGACGGGTGCGTCACGGCCATCGACTGCAACCCAGCACGGGAGAGAAACCATGAGCGACGGCATGCACGGCAAGGCTCCCGATCCGTGGACGATGCCTCTCGAGGAGATCAACGTCGCCAACCCGGATTTCTTCCGCACGGATTCCTTCTGGCCGTACTTCGCGCGTCTGCGCCGCGACGCGCCCGTGCACTACTTCGCCGGCACCGGCGCGCCCGACGACGAGATCGGACCCTACTGGTCCATCACCCGCTACAACGACATCATGGCGGTCGACACCGACCACGAGGCCTTCTCCTCGCAGGGCACGATCGTGCTGCGCGACCAGGACGAGGACTTCAAGCTGCCGATGTTCATCGCGATGGACCCGCCCAAGCACGACGTCCAACGCAAGACCGTCAGCCCCATCGTGGCGCCTGACAATCTCGCCAAGCTCGAGAGCGTGATCCGCGAGCGCGCTGGCGCGCTGCTGGACCGCGTCCCCCGCGACGAGCCGTTCGACTGGGTGGACGCGATCTCCATCGAACTCACCACCCAGATGCTGGCGACGCTGTTCGACTTCCCGTGGGAGGATCGCCGCAAGCTCACCCGCTGGTCGGACGTCGCCACCGCGCAGCCGATGCCCGGCGGCATCATCGAGACGGAAGATCAGCGTCGCGCCGAGCTGATCGAGTGCGTGGAGTATTTCACGCGGCTCTGGAACGAGCGCGTCAACGCGCCGCCGAAGCCCGATCTCATCTCCATGCTGGCGCACGGTGAATCCACGCGGGACATGGATCGCATGGAGTACCTCGGCAACCTCATCCTGCTGATCGTCGGCGGCAACGACACCACGCGCAACTCCATCTCCGGCGGGGTCTACGCGCTCAACAAGTTCCCCGAGGAGTTCGACAAGCTGCGGGCGAACCCCGCGCTCGTGCCCAACATGGTCTCTGAGATCATCCGCTGGCAGACGCCGCTGGCCTACATGCGCCGCACCGCGACGCGGGACGTGGAGATGGGCGGCCAGACGATCCGCAAGGGCGACAAGGTGGCCATGTGGTACGTCTCCGGCAACCGCGACGAGACGGTGATCGACAACCCCGACCGCCTCGTCATCGACCGCCCCAATGCGCGCCGCCACCTCTCCTTCGGCTTCGGGATCCATCGCTGCGTCGGCAACCGCCTGGCGGAGATGCAGCTGCGCATCGTGTGGGAAGAAATCCTGAAGCGCTTCCAGCACATCGAACTGCTGGAGGAGCCCCGTCGCGTGCACTCCTCGTTCGTGAAGGGCTACGAGCAGATGATGGTGCGCGTCCGGACGTGACCCAATGACCGCCCAGCACATCCGCTACGAGGTCGCCCCCGACGGCGTGGCGACGCTGACCATCGACCGCGCCGAGAAGCGCAACGCCATGACGTACGCGATGCTGTTTGCGTTCATGGACCGCGTCGCCGAGGCCGGCGCCGACGACGCGGTGCGGGTGCTCATCGTCACAGGCGCCGGCGGGACGTTCTGCGCGGGCACCGATCTGGCCGATCTCGCCACCATCCCGGGCGAAACGCGCGGGGTGCGCGGCGAGGCGGGCGAGGGATCGAAGTGGTGGCCGCTGGTGCAGTGCCCCAAGCCCGTGATCGGCGCGATCGACGGCTTCGCCGTCGGCATGGGCGCGGAATTCTCCAGCCAGTGCGACGTGCGCATCGTGACGGACCGCGCGAAGTTCGCCTGGAATTTCGCCCATCGCGGCCTCGTGCCCGACACGGGCGCGGGCTCCTGGCTGCTGCCGCGGCTGATCGGCCCGTCGCGGGCGCTGCGGCTTTTGTATTCGGGCGCCATGATCGACGCCGCCGAGGCCCACGCCATCGGCTACGCCAACGAGGTCGTGGCCCCCGGGACGCTGATGGACGCCGCGCGTGCGGAGGCCGAGCGGTATCTCGCGTCGTCGCCTTTCTCGCTCAAGCGCATGAAAGCGCTGGTCTGGCAGGGGCTGGAGCGGGACGTGGGCGCGCACATGGAGGCGCACGTGACCGCGCTGTCGCAGTGCTTCAAATCCGCCGATCACAAGGAAGGTGTCGCGGCCTTCCTGGAGCGACGCCCGGCGAAGTTCACCGGCGGCTGACCGCGTGGCGCAGACGCATGGGCAATCTTAGGCGCGCCCTTCTTACCCGCCCTTAAAGCGTGCGCCCCTATGCTTTCGCCTCTGACAGGCGTGGAGCGCACTCCCCATGGGCGGCAGGATCAGCGATGGGCAAGCGCCTGTCACCGTGGGCGATCATCTGCGTGCTCTCGCGGCGCGCCTCGGCGTCGCGGGGAGGCGCGGGCGTCGACACCACGTGGCCCGCCCGCCGCGCGAACCCGTCTTCCGGCGCGCCAGCATCGTCCCCGTCGGGGGAGAGCCGCGCAGCGTCGCGCTCAAGAACATCAGCGCCACCGGCGCGCGGATCGAATTCTACACCCGCGAACCGCTGCCTGCGGAATTCCTGTTGCTGGAGCCCATCCGCGGCGTGCGCCGGCGCGCGCGCGTGGTATGGGAGGAGGAGTTCGCCGCGGGCCTTGTGTTCGTCGACAACTGATCTGTTGGTCGACAACTGATCGGCCACACCATCGCAGTGTAGCACGGCCCCCGCGCGGTGGGATAAGGCCGCCGGCGGCGCGTCGGCGTCGCTCACACGGCGGCGCGCATCTCGCGGCGGAAGAGGTCGATCGGGACGCGACCGGTGTCGCGCTCGATGTGCCAGTAGGTCCAGCCGTTGCAGGCGGGCGCGCCCATGGCGGCGGCGCCCATCCGGTGGATGGAGCCCGTCTGGTCCCCGAAACTCAGAGATCCGTCGGCGCGCACCCGCGCGCGCCGCTTGCCGTCCGGTGACACGAGCGTGTCGCCGGGGCGGATGAAGCCCGCCTCCACCACCTGGCCGAAGGGGATACGCGGTTCGTCTTTCTTCGAGCGCGTGACCGCGAGGTCCTCGGCGCTGCCCGCCGCTACGTTGGCGAGGCGCCTCTCGGCGGCCTTCACGTAGTCCGGATCGCGCTCGATGCCGATGAAGCGCCGGCCCAGCCGCTTGGCCGCAGCCCCCGTCGTGCCCGCGCCGAAGAACGGATCGACCACGAGGTCGCCGGGGTTCGTCGTCGCCAGCAGCACGCGGTGAAGCAGCGCCTCGGGCTTCTGCGTGGGGTGGACCTTCTTGCCGTCCTCGCCCTTGAGGCGCTCGGCGCCGGTGCACAGCGGCAGCGTCCAGTCGGAGCGCATCTGAAGGTCGTCGTTGAGCATCTTCAGGGCGTGGTAGTGGAACGTGTACTTCGACGCCTTCGACTTCGCGGCCCAGATCAGCGTCTCGTGGGCGTTGGTGAAGCGCGTGCCCTTGAAGTTGGGCATGGGGTTGGTCTTGCGCCAGACGATGTCATTGAGGATCCAGAACCCCAGGTCCTGAAGGATCGCGCCGACGCGGAAGATGTTGTGGTAGCTGCCGATCACCCAGAGCCCGCCGTCGTCCTTCAGCAGACGGCGCGCGGACGAAAGCCACGCGGCGGTGAAGGCGTCGTAGCTTTCGAAGTCGGCGAACTTGTCCCAGGCGTCGTCGACGCCGTCGACCTTCGACTGGTCCGGCCGCGTCAGGTCCCCGCCGAGTTGGAGGTTGTAGGGCGGGTCCGCGAAGACGAGATCGGCGCACCCCGCCGGCAGCGCGTCCATGCACGCGATGCAATCGCCCGCGATGATGCGGTCGGCGTTGGGCGGCGCAGGCGTGCGGCGGCGCATGAAGTCCCCGGCGGTGAAAACGTGGTTCTGCAGCCGCCACCGTAAACAAAGGATTCACGGAAGGGAATCGGGGCGCACGCACGCCGTGCGGGAAGTCAAGCGCGCCGCGCCGCCGCCGCGGCGGCCACGGGCCGGAAGCTCATGCGGTGGATCGGGCAGGGCCCCAGCGCATGGAGCGCCGCCTTGTGCTCGGGAACGCCGTAGCCCTTGTGGCGCGCGAAGCCATAGCCCGGATACCGGAGGCACGCCTCCGCCATCATGCGGTCGCGCGTCACCTTGGCCAGGATGGAGGCGGCGCCGATGAGGGGGACGCAGGCGTCGCCGTCGACGATCGCCTCCACCGGGCACGGCAGATCGGGGGGATCGTTTCCGTCCACGAGCGCGGCGGTCGGCGGGACCGCAAGCGCCGCGACCGCGCGGCGCATGGCCAGCAGGGTGGCCTGGCGGATGTTGAGCGCGTCGATCTCGGCGGCGGTGGCGACGCCGATCCCGAAGATGGCGTGGGCGGCGATCTCCGCGTAGAGCGCGTCGCGGGCGGCTTCGTCGAGCAGTTTGGAATCGGCGATGCCCCTGGGGCGTCGCCGCGCGGGCAGGATCACCGCCGCCGCCACCACCGGCCCGGCCAGGGGCCCGCGCCCGGCCTCGTCAATGCCGCAGATGCTCATGGGGCCATTCCGGGGCGAGTCCCGTTGGCGGGGAAGCCCCTCACGGTTTGATGAAATCGCCGGCGTTGAACACGGCCGTGCACTGCGTGGCGCCCGCCGCGTCGCGCCGGCAGTAGTCGCGGCCGAACAGGTTTTCCTCGATGGGCGCGGTGAGCCGCCAGGTCGCCCCGTCCGCCGTGATCTCCATTCCGCCGCCGCCGGCGCTCCAGCCCGCCAGCGCATCGAAGAAGGCCGCCGCCGGCGCGCCCTCGCACCGGAAGCGGATGAGGCCGGCCTCGCGGTCGTAGGTTCGCGCGGCGATCGCCTGCGC
>JANRIM010000150.1:0-6024 GCA_033764865.1 Hyphomonadaceae bacterium | reverse complement strand
GCCGATCTCACGCGCCTGCTCGACCAGCGTTACGCCGACGACCGCCGCAAACTCATCCGGATGGACGCCGCGATGCAGACGCCGGAGCCCGGCCCTGACGTCCTGCGCCGCGGGGACACCACCTATTTCACTGTCGCCGACGCCGACGGGATGATGGTCTCGCTCATCCAGTCGAACTATCGCGGCATGGGCTCCGGGCTCGTGCCGGACGGTCTTGGCTTCATGCTTCAGAACCGCGGCGAGATGTTCGCCCTCTCGGACGGCCACGCCAACGTGTACGCGCCCGGCAAACGGCCGTTCCACACGATCATCCCGGCCTTCGCCTTCAAGGACGGGCAGCCTTGGCTCTCGTTCGGGCTCATGGGCGGGGACATGCAGCCCCAGGGGCACGTTCAGATCATCCTGAACCTCGTGGACTACGGCCTCGACCTGCAGGCCGCGGGGGACGCCGCGCGCTGGCGCCACGGCGACGACCAGGAACCCACCGGCGAACGGGCCGTCGGCAACGGCCGGTTGTTCCTGGAGAACGGCGCGCCGCCGGCGGTGCGGGCGGAGCTCGCCCGGCGCGGCCACGACGTGCGCCCCGCCGACGGCGGCTTCGGCGGCTATCAGGCGATCATGCGCCAGGGCGACGTCTGGATCGCCGCCACCGAGATGCGCAAGGACGGCTCCGCCGACGGGTACTGAGAACACCGGCGCCTGCGCCCAATTCCGGTCACGACGGCTGGGGAGTATACGAGGCCATGGCCCTTCGCCCCGTCCGCGCCGCCGCCCTGGCGATGATGCTTCTGTGCGCGCCCGCCGCCGCGCTGGCGCAGACGCGCCCGCCGCCGCCCACGGAGACCCCGCGGGACCGTCGCGTCCAGTACGGGGACGAACTGCGCCAGCTCGCGCATGTGCTGGGCGGCGCGCACTACCTGCGCGTGCTCTGCGCCGGACGGGGCGACCAGTCCTGGCGCCAGTACATGGCCGGCCTGCTCGACCGCGAAGGCGGGCGGCGGCGCACGGATCTGGTGGACGCCTTCAACGCCGGCTATCGCGACGTCGAGGTGCGCTTTCCCGGCTGCACGCCAGGCGCCCAGGCGCAGGAGGTCGATCTGAAGAACCAGGGCATGCGCCTTGCCGACACGCTCGCCGCGCGGCACTCGGATTGAGCATGGCGCCGGACGCCCCGAACCCCGCATCCCCGCCGGACGAAGCCGAACAGAAGCGGCTTGCGCTCGATCTCATCCTCGCAGCGTGGGATCAGGGCCTTGCGCGCGGCGTGGCGCCGGAGCTGATGGCGTCGACCGCCATCTTCGCCGCCTTCACCGACATGGTGGACCTCTACGGCCCCGAGGCCGTTGCCCAGTTCTGCGCTGACCTGCCCGCGCGCATCCGCGCCGGAGAGTTCACGTTGGGGGACGCGGACTAGCCGCGCTCAGGCCTGGCGGCTGACCATGCCGGCGAAGAAGCCTTGCGCCGCGTCGGACTCGCCGGTGGCCTCCCCCGGCACGTCCTCGCAGAACCGCACCCACGAGAGACGGCTCTCCACGCCGTACTGCCGGAGGATCGGCGCCTCCTCGGGCGCGTCGAGCGAACCGATGGTGACGTAGAAGCGGGCGCCGGGATCGGCGACGTACGTGAACGACAGCGGCGTCCCGCAATCGGCGCAGAACGCCCGCTCCGCGAGGTTGGAACTGGCGAAGATCGCAGGCCGCCCTTTCGTCCATGCGAACGCCGCCTTCGGGGCCCCCGCCAGCGCCGCAAACAGCCCGCCCGTGGCGCGCTGGCACATCCGGCAGTGGCAGACGTGGCTGTTCTCCGGCGTCACGTAGAGCGCGTAGCGCACTGCGCCGCACTGGCAACCGCCGGCGGCCACGGGCGTGCGGGATTCGGTCATCCAGTTCTCTCCTGTCGGCGGCGCATGATAGGAAACATTCACCCCCGGCGCCATGCGCCGTCCCGAAGGCCCGCGCCGCATGCCTCACGCCCTGGACGACATCCGCGTGCTCGATCTCTCCCGCGTGCTGGCGGGGCCGTGGGCCACCCAGGTCCTGGCGGACCTTGGCGCGGACGTCATCAAGGTGGAGCGGCCAGGCGACGGCGACGACACGCGCCGCTGGGGCCCTCCGTTCGTCACGGGCCCCGACGGTGCGCCGGGCGACGCGGCCTACTATTTCGCCGCCAACCGCAACAAGCGCTGCGTCACGATAGATTTCACCCGGCCCGCAGGCGCCGACCTCGTGCGCACGCTGGCGGCGCGATCGCACGTGTTCGTGGAGAACTTCCGCACCGGCGGCCTGGCGAAGTACGGGCTCGACTACGCAAGTCTGCGCACGATCAACCCGACGCTCGTCTACTGCTCCATCACCGGGTTCGGCCAGGACGGGCCATACGCGCGACGCGCTGGCTACGACTATCTGATCCAGGGCATGGGCGGGCTGATGAGCATCACCGGCCAACCCGACGGCGCGCCCGGCGCGGAGCCCATGAAGGTGGGCGTCGCCGTCGCCGATCTGTTCGCCGGCATGTACGCCGTCACCGGCATCCTGGGCGCGCTGCGCCACGCCGAACGCACCGGCGAAGGCCAGCAGATCGACATCGCGCTCCTCGACTGCCAGGTGGCCATGCTGGCCAACCAGGCGATGAACTGGTTCGTCGGCGGCCAGGCGCCGACGCGCCTCGGCAACGCCCACCCCAATGTCGCCCCGTACCAGGTGTTCAGGACGGCGGACGCCTTCCTGATCCTCGCGATCGGCAACGACGGACAATTCCGAACACTCTGCGCCCACGCGGGCCGCGAGGACTTGATCGCCGACGCGCGCTTTGCGACGAACGCCGGCCGGATCGGACACCGCGATGCGCTGACGGCGTTGCTTGCGCCCCTTCTCGCCACACGCACCACCGATGCCTGGATCGCGGGGCTCGACGCCGTTGGCGTTCCGTGCGGCCGCATCAACGCGATCGACCAGGTCTTCAGCGATCCGCAGGTGGCCGCGCGCGGACTTGCGCAGACGCTCCCCCGCGCGGGCGGCGCCGCCGTCACCGCGCCGGCGAGCCCGCTGAAGATGAGCGCCACGCCGCCGCGCGCCGCCCACGCGGCTCCCCCGCTGGGCGCCGACACCGAGGCCGTGCTGCGCACGGTGGCGGAGCTTGACCCCGCCGCCATCGACCGCTTGCGCGCATCGGGCGCCATCTAGACGGAGGGCGGACCACGCATGATCGAGCTTTTCGCGACCCCCGGCGTCTACGGCCAGAAAGTCCGCATCGTGCTGGAGGAGACGGGGCTGTCCTACGTGCTCACCCGCCTCGACCCTCCGGAGGATGCGCTGCTCGACCGGGCGCCGTCGCTGCGCGACCCGCACGGCCCGGACGGCCTGCCCATCCAGATTGCGGAGAGCGCGGCGATCGCGCTTTATCTCGCGCGCAAGGCGCGCAAGCTTGGCCCTGAAGGAGCGCGCGAGGTGGCCGCCTTCGACTACTGGGCCCATGCCATCTCATCGACGCTGGCGCCCCTGTTTGCTGTCCACGCCTACTTCCGCGCCCATGACGGCGAGGCGCTTGCGTTGTTCGACGCCGCCGTCGCCAAGGCGCTGCATGCGTTCGAAGAGCACATCGCCACGCGCCACTTCATGATCGGCGAGCGCTTCACTGTGATCGACGCGCTTCTCTATCCCCACCTCGCGGCCTCGGCGCCGACGCTGTCGCAGGGGCTCTCGCCGTTTCCCAACCTGACCCGCTACCGCGACCGCCTCGCCCTGCGCGAGGGCATCCGTCGCGCCATGGCGTAGGCCGGGCTCACGCGCCGGCGCGCAGGTCGGAGAGGGTCTTGCCGGGCGAGATGTCCTCCACCGACGTCTTGACATGGATCAGCGCCGGCAGGCCCGCGCGGCGGGCCTGGGCGAAGGCGTCGGGAAACTCCTCGGTCCGGGTGACGGTGGCGCCCCAGGCGCCGAAGGCGCGCGCATAGGCTGCGAAGTCCGGGTTGCGCAGGTCCGTGCCGCTGACGCGCCCGGGAAACGTGCGCTCCTGGTGCATGCGGATGGTGCCGTAGCTTCCGTTGTCGATGACGAGGATGACGATGTTGACGCCGTACTGCACGGCGGTGGCGAGTTCCTGGCCGGTCATCAGGAAGCAGCCGTCGCCAGCGAGCGCGATCACCTCACGTCCCGGATGCGCCAGCTTTGCGGCGATGGCCGCGGGCACGCCGTAGCCCATCGCCCCGCTGGTGGGGGCAAGCTGCGTCCTGAACGCGCGATGACGATAGAAGCGGTGCAGCCAGGCGGCGTAGTTGCCGGCGCCGTTGGTCACGATGGCGTCCGCCGGCGCGACCTTCGCCAGATGCGCGACGACCTCGCCGAGATTGACGGGGCCCGTCACCGGCCCGGGCGTCGCCCACACGCGATAGTCCGCGCGCGCCGCGTCCCGCCAGGCGCGCCAGCGCGGCGGTACGCGGACGTCGCGCAGCGCCGCCGCCGCCGACGCCACATCCGCCACCGCGCTCACGCGCGCGGGCCACACGCGACCCAGTTCCTCCGCACCGGCATGCACATGGATCAGCTTCCGGGCCGTCTCCTGCGGCGTGAACAGCGTGTAGCCTTGCGTGGGATTCTCCCCGAGACGGGCGCCGATGGCGATCACGAGATCGCTTTCGCGGCACCGCTGGATGAGCTTCGGGTTGGGGCCGAGCCCGAGGTCCCCCACGTAGCAGTCGGCGTCGTTGTCGAAGAGATCCTTACGCCGGAACGACAGCGCCACCGGCAGCTCGTTGCCCTCCGCGAACGCGCGGATAGAGGCGAGGGACGCATCGTCCCAACCGCTGCCGCCCAGAACCAGCAAGGGCCTCTCACACGCAGACAACGCCGACGCGACCGCGGAGACAAACTCCGGCGCCAGGCCCGCGGCGGCGACGGGGTGCACGATCGGGGGGGCGTCCTCCACGGATGCGGCGAGCATGTCCTCCGGCAACGCGATGGCCACCGGGCCCTGCCGGCCCTGCAACGCGGTGGCGAAGGCGCGCCCCACCACCTCATGCACACGCGCCGCGTCGTCGAGCTCCACCGCCCACTTCGCGATCGGTCCGAAAAACTGCTCATACGCTACCTCCTGAAAGGCGCCGCGGCCGCGGTCGCCAGTGGCGATCTGGCCGATGAACAGCAGCATGGGCGTTGAGTCCTGGTGGGCGGTGTGGACACCGACGCTGGCGTGCGTGGCGCCGGGGCCGCGCGTCACCATGCAGACCCCCGGCCGCCCGGTGAGCTTGCCATGCGCCTCGGCCATGTTGGCCGCCCCGGCTTCCATGCGGCACGCCACGAGCTGGATCGCGTCCGAGACGTCGGCGAGCGCATCGAGCACCGGCAGGTAGCTTTCGCCGGGCACGCAGAACACGCGGTCGACGCCCTGCGCCACCAGCGCATCCACAAGACGACGGGCGCCGGTGCGTTGCATGAAGATCTCCGCAGGATTTGTCCGGAGCGGCGGGTCTCGACCTCGCGCGCCCCCGCTCCCGGGCCGGATATTGAACGGGGTTCACCCTGCTTCAAGCGGAATCGCGCGTCGTCAAGCCGTCGCCTCCGGACCTCCGCCGGAAACGCGCCAAGATCACTGCGCAGGCGCCTAGAGGTCCGGGTATCTTGTCCTCAAACGCTCTTCGACGCCTTCGAAGGCGCCCAGCGCCGACGACGCCCGTCCGTCGTTCGTGGCGTGCAGGATCACGTATCCGGTCTCCGGGTAGGCGCTCACGCCCGCCGTCCAGAGCGTGTTGTTCCCTAGGTGGGTGAGCGCCCGCCGTCCCCTCCGCATCGGCGCGCCCCATCCGCAGGCGTAGGGCTGATCGACGCCGGGCGCCGGCGTGTGCAAGCGCACGTAAGTCTCCTTCGACAGCAGTGCGCCATCCCCAGCTTCGCCGCTCACATGATCGGCCACGAAGCGGGACCAGTCTCCAAGGCTCATGTGGACGCCACCGGCCGGGCGAAGGAACGACGGCAGCTCCGCGGCCACGCTGTCCGGCGGCACGGGCGCGCCGTCGCGCCGCGCCACATG
>JANRIM010000148.1:0-16571 GCA_033764865.1 Hyphomonadaceae bacterium | reverse complement strand
TTCAACCTGTTCGGCTGGATGCGCGGCGGCGACGATGCGGAGGCCGCCGCAACCCCGCCCGCGGCGGACCGGCCGTCGGCGCCGTCGGAGCCGGGCCCCCAGATCGACGACGATCTGGAGATTCCCGCCTTCCTGCGCCGCCAGATGACGACGCGGTAGCCCGCAGGGCCTACGCCGTCGCGGCGCGGGCATGCGCCCGCAACACGCCCGATCCCACGACGGGCGCCAGGAACCCTGCAACGAACAGGGTGTTCGTGACTGCGTTGATCGGGAAGCCGGTCCCCACGGAGATCGCGCTGTCGATCGCGTACCAGACGATCACCGCGCCGGTCAGACCGCGCCAGACGGCGGGGCCAGCCAGGTCCGCGGCCCGCACGGCGGTGAAGAGCGTCATGGCCCAGCCGATCATGATCGCCCCGATCAGGCCCTGCGCGAACCGCATCGCGGGATCGTCGAACAACGCGGGATCGTGGCGGGCGCCGTCGACGATGTCGAAAAACAGCCGCGCGCCGGCGTCGGTCGCCGGCGTGGCGGCCCCGGCGAACAGCACGCCGAACCCAAGCGTCATCCAGCACCAGATCGTCATCCAGCTTTTCCAGAACCCGGTCATGTCGTGGTCTCCCTTGGGGGCGTTCGATGGGGGCACAATGACGCCGGACGCGTAGGGCCCACAATTACCCGCAAGGTCATGGACAGCGCGTGCGCGCGGAGCGAGCGTACGCGCATGTCCGTTCTGGTTTCCGACGCCGGCCCCTTCGCGGCGGCCCTCCGCCGTTTCCGCCACGCGCGCCGCATGAGCCAGCTCGATCTGGCGCTCGAGTGCGGGATTTCCGCGCGCCATCTGTCTTTCCTTGAGTCCGGGCGCGCCCAGCCAAGCCGGGAAATGGTGCTGACGCTCGCGGCAGGGCTCCTGTTGCCGCGCGGCGCGGCGAACGGCCTGATGCAGGCGGCGGGCTTCGCGGCGGCGTATCCGGCCTCGCCGCTCGGGTCTGCGGACCTCGCGCCCTTGCGCGGCGTGCTGGCGGAGCTGATGGCGCGCCATGCGCCAAACCCCGCCCTGCTGTGCGACCGGCACTGGACGATCCTCGACGCAAGTCCCAGCGCGCGGGCCCTTCTGACTGCGATGGATCTTGGAGACGGGGAGATGAACGTCATCCGGATGCTGGCGGAAAGTCCTGCGGCGCCGGCGCTGGTGGAAAATCTCCCGGAAGTGCTGGCGGACATGGCCGGGCGCATTGGGCTTGAAGCGCTGGAAGCCGGCGCCGATCCCGAACTCGACGCGCTGGTGAAGACGTTGGCGGCGGCCTGCGCGCGCCATCCGCTGCCGGCGCCCGCGCGAACGCGCCGGCCGCTGGTGCCGGTCGTGTTGAAGGCGGGGGGGCGGAGGCTGTCCTTCCTCACCGCCGTCGCACATTTCGGCACCAGCGAAGACGTCACGGTGCGGGACTTGCGGCTCGAGCTGCTGTTTCCCGCCGACGATGAAACCCGCGCGGCGATGACGGCGTTCGGGTAAGGTCCGCGACGATCGCGACGTCGTCGCCCCTGGTGCAAGGTTACGGAGAGCGCCCCGTGTCGTTTCAGGCCTATCTGGACAACATCGAAGCCAAAACCGGCAAGAGCCCCGCGGATTTCAAGGCGATGGCGACGAAAAAGGGCTTTGCGACAAACGGCGTGCTGAAGGAGGGTGTGAAGGCGGGCGACGTGGTCGCCTGGCTCAAGGAAGACTTTGGCCTGGGTCACGGCCACGCCATGGCCGTTGTCGCGCTTCTGAAGGGCAAGACGGCTTAGGGAGAGACTGACCGATGACATACGTGGACGGCTTCGTGATCGCAGTGCCGACAGCCAACCGGGAGGCCTATCGGGCGCTGGCGGAGCAGGCGGCCGCCGTCTTCCGCGCCCACGGCGCGCTCAGCGTGGTGGAATGCTGGGGCGACGACGTGCCGCCAGGCGAAGTCACATCGTTTCCCATGGCGGTGAAATGCCAGCCGGACGAGACGGTCGTTTTCTCCTGGATCACCTGGCCCTCCCGCGAGGCGCGCGATGCAGGCAACGCCAAGGTGATGGCGGATCCGCGCATGCAGATGGATCACGCGGCAGCGCCGTTCGACACCAAGCGGATGATTTTCGGCGGGTTTTCGGTCCTGCTGGACGCGTGACGGCGCGCCTACACCTCACCCCGCAGGCGCGCCAGCAGGGGCGTGTCGCGCGGGCTGAGGGCGCGCTCGGCGGCGAGGTCCTCGAAGATGGCGATCGCCTTCTGGCGATGATCGAACTGGTCGGCCTCCGCCAGCGTCGCGAGCAGCGCGTGCACCACCGCCTGGAAGCGGCGCGCCTTTGGGTCCGTCGGGCTCGCGGCGCGCAGGGCCTCGGCGATGCGCAACTCCTGTTCCCACGCAGACCGCGCCGCGCGCGCGTCACCCGCAGCGTGCGCGGCCATGCCAAGCCGCTCGAGACACACGCCCAGTTCGCGCTTCAGCGTGGCGTCGCGCGGGGATAGCCGGGCGAGCTCCATCCGGACCGCAAGGCTCGCCTCGAAATGGCGGCGTGCGCGGGGCGTATCGCCGGCCGCAAGGGCCACGTCGCCCATCTTGGTGTCGGACACCGCAAGATCACGCGTCCAGGGGCCGGGGGAGCTTTCCGCCGCGGCGAAGCGGGCGCGGATGGCGCGCGCGTCGGCGTAGTGGGCGGTGGCGACGTCGGGCGCGCCGCTGCGCAGCGCGACATCGCCGCACCGGTCGCGGGCGATGGCGCTTTCGCGCGCCCAGAACAGGCTGCCAGGATCGCGCTGGGCCCACGCGGTGACGATGGCGCAGGTCTGGTCGAAGGCCTCGCGCGCGGACTCAAGCTTGTTCTCAGCAATCGCCGTCTCGCCCATGCGCGCCCACAGGCCGGCGAGTTCGCGGGCGGGATCGGGGTCTTCCGGGCGGCGCTTGGCGAGCCGGTCCACCACGCCCACGCCCTGGAAGTAGCACGCGCGCGCCACCGCGAAGTCGTTGGCGGCGCGGGCGGCGTCGCCCAGCTTGCGCCAGGAGATGGCCAGATCGCGGGCCCAGTCGATGTTGCCGGCGTCGCGCACGGCCAGTTGGGTCCGCACGGCCAGGCCCCGTTCGTACGCTGCGCGGGCCGCCGCCACATCGCCTTCCGCGCGCGCGAGGTCGCCGAGCTTGGCCCAGCTGGCGCCGAGATCGCGCGCCCAGTCGGCGTTCATCGAGTCCCGCGCGATCAGGCTCTCCATCAGGCGGCGCTTTTCCTCGAAGTGAACCCGCGCGCGCGCCAGATCGCCCAGCGCCAGCGCCAGATCGCCCAGCCGTTCATGACTGACGCCGACGTCGGCCTGAAGCTGGCCGTTGTCCGGCGCCGACTGGGCCAGCGCCACACTGATGGCGAGGCTTTCCTCGTAGCCCTGGCGGGCCTCCGAGAGGTCTCCCTTCATGGCGGCGACGTCCGCCACACGGCCCCAGCCCAGCGCCAGGTTGCGCAGCACCTCCTCGTCGTCCTCGCCGGCGTCGCGCAGTTCCTCGTTGACGGTCTTGAAGGCCAGGAACGCCTCGCGGGCCTCGTCGAGACGGCCGGCGCGCAAGGCCAGATCGCCAAGATCGTGGGCCGCCACGGCGCGCTCGCGCGGCGCACGGGCGCAGCGAAAGCCACGGACCGCCGCGGTCCATGCGCCCGCGTTGTCGCCCGTCGCCGAAAGCAGGCGCGCCAGGCCCAGGTGCGCGGCGAAGTGGTCGGGGTCGAGCGCGATGGCGCGCTCGTAGGCGGCGATGGCGCGTTCGGCGTCGAAGGTGCGCGCGATGGCGCCGGCGCGACGGGCGGCCTCGGCGGCCTCCGGTCCCAGCCCGCCCCGCGCGCGGTCCATGAGGGTTTCGTAAGCGCGGCGGGCTTCGTCGAGGCTGGTGGGCGCGGGGTTCGTCATCGGGCGGGTCATACACGCAACAGGAGAATGTGGCGCGACCCTAGACCGATCCGCCCGCCGCGCGCGAGGCCCGTGGGCGGCGCATCGATCGCGCGCCCCACGACGCAGCGTCCGGCGCCCCGGGCCGCTCGTCACAATCGGTCATAGTGATTGTGTTGAGCGGCAATGCCCCCCCGCCTATCGGACCGGGTGGGGAAGGCGGTCCGTTCCTGGGGAGCGGGGAAACGTAGGGTCAGTGCGCGTGGATCGTCAGCATACCATCTCCAGACCGGCGGTTTGCGCGGGCGTCGGGGTCCATCTGGGTGCGCGGGCGCGCATGACGGTTCGGCCGGCGCCGGTCGACGCAGGGATCGTCTTCGTGCGCGCCGACGAGACGGCGCGGGAGAACCGGATTCCCGCCAATGCGGGTCTCGTGGGCGCAACCAATCTGGGCACGACCCTGCGCAACGCGGCCGGCGTGGAAATCGCCACCACCGAGCACTTTCTGGCCGCCTGCGCGGGCCTCGAGATCGACAACCTCATCGTCGAGGTCGACGGGCCCGAACTGCCGATCCTGGATGGGTCGTCCGCGCCGTTCGTGCAGTTGCTGATGAACGCGGGCCTGAAGGCCCAGGGGGCGGCGCGCCAGCGCCTTGAAATCCTCTCCCCGGTCGCGGTGTCCATCGGCGCCAAGACGGCGCGCCTGGAGCCCGCCGACCGCGCGGAATTCGACGTCACCATCCGCTATGCGGACGCGCCCATAGGCGTCCAGCAGCTGCGCTACTACCCGAGCCGCGCCGCGTTCCTCGACGAGATCGCGGGCGCGCGGACCTACGGCTTCCTGAAAGACGTGGAGCAGCTCCATGCCGCCGGGCGGGGCCTTGGAGCGTCCTATGAGAACACGGTGGTCATCGACGGCGGCCGGGTGGTCAACGGAGAGGGCCTGCGGTTCGCCGACGAGTTCGTGCGCCACAAGATCCTGGACGCCATCGGGGATCTGGCCCTGGCCGGCGGCCCCATTCTCGGCCGCTATGTGGCCGACCAGCCGGGCCATGCCCTCAACGCGCTGCTGATCAGGACCCTGTTCGAGACGCCCCGCGCCTGGCGCTGGACGGAGGCCCGCGAGGCCGCGTTGACCGGCTCCGGCCTCTCGGCCCCCAGCCTCGCCGCCGCGGGCTGAGCCGCCCACCCGGGACGGCCGGTCCCTTCCAGGGGCCTGCCGGAGTGCTTTGCGGTGCGGGCCGGCGCGTTGTATGCACCCCCATCACGAGGAAACGCCCGCCGCTTTGCGGTCGCAAACGCCCGCCAGTATGCCCGTTCGCATGCCCCCAGAGGTCGCCGCATGACGTCAAGATCGCTTCGTTTCGCCCGCACGCTGTCGGCGGCGGTGCTGTCCGCCGGGCTCGCCGCCGGCCTTGCGGCCTGTTCGGGCGGCGAGGCGCAGGAGCGGCTCCAGTACCAGGAGCAGCCGGTGGAGCAGCTCTACAACCGCGCCGCCGACCTGCTCGACCAGCGCCGCTGGACCGAGGCGGCCACCGCCTTCCAGGAGGTGGAGCGCCAGCACCCGTACTCGTCGTGGGCGCGCCGCGCGATGCTGATGACGGCCTACGCGAAGTACCAGTCGAACCAGTACGACGAGGCCATCACGACCGCGGCCCTGTTCACGGCGCTGCATCCCGGCAACGAGGGGGCCGCCTACGCCTATTACCTCATGGCCATCTGCCAGTTCGAGCAGATCATGGACGTCGGGCGCGACCAGAAGACCACCGAGGACAGCCTGGCCGCCCTCCAGGAGGTCGTGCGCCGCTACCCGCAGTCGGACTACGCCCGGGATGCGCGCCTGAAGATCGATATGACCTACGACCAGCTGGCCGGCAAGGAGATGGACGTCGGGCGCTTCTACCTGAAGCGGGAGCAGCATCTGGCGGCCATCAACCGCTTCAAGCGCGTGGTGAACGATCCCAACTTCCAGAAGACCACCCACACGCCCGAGGCGCTGCACCGGCTGGTGGAATCGTATCTCTCCGTGGGCATGACGGAGGAAGCGCAACGGATGGCGGCCATCCTCAGCTACAACTATCCCGGCGACGAATGGTACGCCCGCACCTACGAACTGATGAGCGGGCAGGGCGTGGCCGCCGTGGGCGAGGGTGAAGCGCGCAAGCGCGGCTGGCTCTCGCGCCTCTTCTAGGCGCATGCGCGGCGCGCGCGGCGGGCCTCGCGGGAGTCTGGCGTGACAAGCGTGGACTCGCTCACCGAAGCGGAAGCGGCCGCCGAACTCGCCGCACTCGCCGCAGAGATCGCCGCCCATGACGCGCGTTACTACCGCGACGACGCGCCTGTCGTGTCGGACGCGGAATACGACGCCCTGCGGGCTCGCAACGCCGCGATCGAGGCGCGCTTTCCCCACCTGAAACGGCCGGACAGCCCCAGCGAGCGCGTGGGGGCGGGGCCGGCGGAAAAGTTCGGCAAGGTGCGCCACGCGGTGGCGATGCTCTCGCTCGACAATGCTTTCGCCGACGAGGACGTGGCGGCGTTCGTGGAGCGGGTGCGCCGCTTCCTTTCCGCGCCCGAGGACGTGGCCATCACCGCGGAACCCAAGATCGACGGCCTGTCCGCCAGTCTGCGCTATGAGAACGGCGTCTTCGTCCAGGGCGCGACCCGCGGCGACGGGCGCGAGGGCGAGGACGTCACAGCCAACCTGCGCACCATCGCCGACATTCCGGCGCGACTGAAAGGCACGGCGCCGTCCGTGCTGGAGGTGCGCGGCGAAGTGTTCATCGAGAAGGCCGCCTTCGCGGCGATGAACGCCCGAGCGGCGGAAGCGGGCGAGCAGACCTACGTCAACCCGCGCAATTCCGCCGCCGGCGCGTTGCGCCAGCTTGATGCGCGCATCACCGCCAGAAGGCCGCTGCGCTTCTTCGCCCATGGTTGGGGGGAGCTTTCCGCGCCGCTGGGTGAGACGCAGGCGACGTCCATGGCCGCGCTCGCAGCGCTTGGTCTGCCTGTGAATCCCGGCCTCACGGTTCGACGCGGCGCGGCCGATCTGCTGGCGGCCTACCGCGCCATTGCCGACGGGCGCGCCGCCCTGGCGTACGAGATCGACGGTGTGGTGTACAAGGTCGACCGCCTCGATCTGCAGCAGCGGCTGGGCTTCGTCTCGCGCAGCCCCCGCTGGGCCATTGCGCACAAGTTTCCCGCCGAGCGGGCGCAGACGATCCTGCTCGGGATCGACATTCAGGTCGGCCGCACCGGCGCGCTCACGCCAGTGGCGCGACTGGAGCCGGTGTTCGTCGGCGGCGTCACCGTGACGAACGCCACCCTGCACAACGCGGACTACATCGACGGGCGCGGCGCCAACGGCGAAAAGATCCGCGACGGCAAGGATCTCCGCATTGGCGACACCGTGGTGATCCAGCGCGCAGGGGACGTGATCCCCCAGATCGTCGACGTGGTCATCGCCAATCGCCCGCCGGGCGCGCAGAAGTTTTCGTTTCCCACGGCGTGCCCGCGTTGCGGCGCGCATGTAGCGCGCGAGGTGGAGGGGGAGACGGGCGTCGTGGCGCGCTGCACCGGCGGCCTCAATTGCCCGGCGCAGGCCGTCGAACGGCTCAAGCATTTCGCCTCCCGCCGCGCCATGGACATCGAAGGCCTCGGTGAAAAGCAGATCGAGGAGTTTTTCGAGATCGGCCTCGTGAAGGATCCCGCCGACATCTTCCGCCTGAAAGACCATGCTGCGGCCATCGCCGCACGCGAAGGCTACGGCGAGAAAAGCGTGGCCAACCTGCTCGCCGCCATCGAGGCGCGCCGTTCCCCCGCCCTCGGGCGCTTCCTGTTTGCGCTGGGCATCCGCGACATCGGCGAGACCACCGCGGGCGTGCTCGCCCGCGCATTCGAGACGTGGGAAGCCTTCGAGGCGGCGTGTCTCGCCGCGGCGGCGGCGCGTCCGCGTGAGGCGTGGAAGGCGCTGGCCGGCGTCAGCGGCGTCGGTGCGGGCGCGCGCGACGCGCTGTTGCAGCACGCCGAGGCGCTGGACGGCGACCTCTTCGGCGCACCGCCCAAGATCAAGGGCGTCACCGCGCGGGTGTGGGACGGTCTCGTCGGCGCCTTCGGGGACTGGCCAGGCGTCGTCGCCGCCATCCGCGCCGCCAAGGCCCATCAGCCCACAGAGGATTTCTTCGCGCTGGAACGGATCGACGGCGTGGGCCCGGTCGCGGCGGAGCGGCTGTGCGACTTCTTCGAGGAGAGCCACAACCGCGCAGCGCTGGCGCGCCTGCTGGGGGAAGTGACGCCCCAACCGGAGGCGCGCGCCGCGACCTCGAGCCCCGTGGCGGGCCTCACGGTGGTGTTCACGGGCGCGCTGGAAAAGATGAGCCGCGACGAGGCGAAGGCGCGGGCCACGGCGCTGGGCGCGAAAGTGTCCGGCTCGGTATCGAAAAAGACCGACCTGGTGGTCGCCGGTCCGGGCGCGGGCTCCAAGCTCAAGGACGCGGAGGCCCTGGGCGTGAGGGTGATCGACGAAGACGCGTGGCTGGCGCTGATCGCGGGGGCCTGACGGCTATCGCCGCAACGGCGGGGGCGCGGCCTCGTAGTATCCGTCCGGCCGCATGCCGCGCTGCACGGCTCTCTCAAGCGCGGCGCGGAGCTGGGCGCGATTTTCCACTAGGCACGTCTGGCCGTCGGCGAAGGTGAGCCGGAGGCCGTCGCGGTCGGCGTCCGTCAGTTGGCGGCACTCGGGGGCATAGGTCCAGATGCGCGGGCCCTCGCGGCGGCCCAGTCCGTACGTGGCGCGCCCGCCTTCCTCCACCTGGGCCAGGATCCATTCGCGGTTGAGCGGCACCACCCGGTAGCGCACACGCTCCCGTGGATTGGCGAGGGAGACGATTTCATAGGTGTCCCCGTTCCAGCGGTAGGCCACCATGTCCGCCAGTGGGCCCCCGCCCATGCGGTCGAAGGAGACCCGCTTGGCGAAGCCCTGGTCTCCGAACAGCCGAGCGCTCTCGCGCTGGGTCACCAGCGGCTCGCGCGACGCGAAGCAGCCCGGCAGCGTCAGCAACGCCGCCGCCAGCGCTCCGCTCAACCGCATGGGACCCATGTACCCTGACCTCTCCCCGGATTCATGACCATTGCGACAATCATGGCGGGAAAGGGGCAGAGCGGCGTCGCGTCTCTAGAATGCCCTTTCTAGACACACCCGCTAGCAAGGCGCGACAGGGCGCATCGGCGCCCGGCAATGGAGCAGGACAATGGCCGGCAAAGGCAAATCGAAGACCGTGGTCGCCGCGACGGAGGCCGAGGACGTGGCGCGCAAGATCTGGCTTGCGGGCGTGGGCGCCTACGGGCGCATGTTCGCGGAAGCGCAGGACCGGGTCGAGAAGGCGGCAGGCTCCGCCGGCGAGCTGTTCGAGCAGCTTGTGGCCCGCGGCGAGGCCCTGGAGGACGCCGTCCGCGATCGCCTCGAGACGGTCGAGGCCACCCAGAAGGTGGCCGGCGTGATCCACAAGATCCAGGATTTCCGGGCCGAACAGCGCGCTGCGATCAAGGCGCGCATCGAAACCGTCCGCAAGGCCGTGGACTCCACGATCGCCCCGTACAACCCGCTCGCCCTCGCCCGGCAGGTGGAGGAGCTGTCGGCCCGGGTGGCGGCCCTGGAAGGAAAGACCCCGCGCCGCGCGCCGACGGCGAAGAAGACCGTGGCGGTCAAGGCGCCCCGCGCCGCGGCCAAGCGCGTCGTGGCGAAACGGGCGAAGCGCTAGGTCGCGCGGGCCCGGATGGGCGTCATGATCTCCGTCACCGCGCGGGCGATACGCTGGCGCGGCGGCTCCGGATCGGCCTCCAGGTCGAACTGCGCAAGCTTGAAGGCGATGCCCGCGGCCATGTCGCGGGCCAGCGCGCCGGCCTCCGCGGCGTCGATCACGCCGCGCTGGACCAGGACCTCTAGCAGCGCCGCCATGGCCCCGCGCAGACCCGCCAGCACCCGCCGGTACCGCGGGGCGAGGGCGGGAAACGCCTGCGCCAGCGTCCCTGCTTCGCGAAAGAGAAAGCGCACGTCATGCACCTCCTCCAGCACGATGAGCACGTGGGTGTGCAGATCGTCCAAGCCGGCGTCGGGGCGTGCGATGTCGCCCAGCGCGCCTTCCAGCACGAGCGCGAGTTCCGCCTCGAAGCCGTCGAACAGCACGGCGATGATCTCGGCCTTGCCCTTGAAGTGGTAGTAGAGGTGGCCGGGACTGATGCCTAGGGCCGCTGCAATGTCGACGGCCGACACCATCGCCGCGCCCTCGTCGTTGAACAGCGCCAGCGCCCCGGCGAGGATGCGATCCCGCGTCTTCACCGGCCCAGCCCTCCTTTCGACCGCTCACCCGCCAGGGCCGAAGCGCGTTGACTTTCAGCCATACCGGCGAGCACCTTTCCTCAAATTGAACCGGACAAGCGAATCCGCGCGTCAGACGCGGATCGGCCGGCCGATGGGGAGGTATGCGATGGCCAAGACCGGCCTGGACTTCGGTTCCGAAGGCGCCGTCGACAACGTAGTGGCGCTCAATCCCATCGTGGGCCTCGCCCGCGAGGACCTGATGGGCGCGGTGGCCGTGATGCTCCGCGAGACGGCGGGCCGGCCTGTAACGGCGGTCAAGCACATGCGCGCGTTCACCGAGGACGTGGTCAAGATCGTCACCCTCAAATCCGATCTCGCGCCCGACCCGAAGGACAAGCGCTTTCTCGATCCCACCTGGCGCACCAATCCGTTCTACCGGGCGGGGATGCAGTACTATCTCGCCGTGCAGAAAGGCACTGCCGCTTGGATGAAGGATCTAAGGCTCGACGAGCTGGAGCGTGCGCGCGCCAACTTCGTCGTCCAGATGCTGCTCGATTCCATGGCCCCGTCCAACACGCTGCTGGGCAACCCCAGCGCCGTGAAGCGGGCGTTCGAAACCGGAGGCGTTTCGCTCGTGAAGGGCCTGAAGAACGCCTACGACGACCTGACCACCAACGACGGCCTCGTCAGCCAGGTGGACAAGCGGCCCTTCCGGCTCGGCGAGAACGTCGCCAATTCCCGCGGCGCCGTCATCCACAAGACCGAGATGATGGAGCTCATCCAGTACACGCCCACCACGCCGGACGTGCACAAGATCCCGCTGCTGATCATCCCGCCGCAGATCAACAAGTTCTACGTGAATGATCTCACGCCCGAGAAGAGCATCGTGCGGTTTCTGCTCGACGCAGGCATCCAGGTGTTCGTGGTCAGCTGGCGCAACCCCGTCGCAGAGCATCGCGACTGGGGCCTCGCCCAGTACGTGGATCAGCTGATCGAGGCCGCGGACGTGGTCCAGGCGGTCACGAAATCGAAAAAGATCAACGTGTCCGGGGCCTGCTCCGGCGGCATCACGACGGCGACGCTGCTGTCGAAGCTGGCGGCGGCCGGCGACGACCGGGTGAACGCCTTCGTGCTCATGGTGTGCGTGCTCGATCCTCAAATGACCGACAGCGAGGTGGGGGCGCTCGTTTCTAAGAACGGCATCGCCATGGCGCGGCGACGGTCGGCCAAAAAGGGGGTGCTGGAGGGCGCGTCGCTCGCGCGGACCTTCGCGTGGCTGCGGCCCAACGACCTCGTATGGAACTACGTGGTCAACAACTATCTGCATGGCGAGGACCCGCCGCCGTTCGACGTGCTGTTCTGGAACAACGACAGCACCAATCTTCCAGCAGCCCTGCACTCCGATTACCTGCGCGTCTACGAGGAGCAGCCGTTCACCAACCCGGGCAAGGTCGATCTCGCAGGCCACGTGGTCGATCTGACGAAGGTGACGCAGGACTGTTTCATCGTCGCCGGCGTCACCGACCACATCACGCCGTGGAAAGCCTGCTACCGCACCACGCAATTGCTGGGCTCGCAGAACATCGAGTTCATTCTCTCGCACTCCGGCCACATCCAGGCGCTGCTCAACCCGCCGGGCAACCCGAAAGCAAAGTACTACCGTAACCCCAACCGGCCGCCGCCGAATACTGATCAGTGGATGATGGGCGGAGCGAGCGAGCAGGCGGGGTCGTGGTGGCCGCACTGGAAAGAGTGGCTCATCGCCCGCTCCGGCCCGACGAAGAAGGCGCCGATGAAGATCGGGTCAAACGCCTATCCGCCGGGAGACGCAGCGCCGGGCGCCTATGCATTCGAGGACGGCAAACCCCGGCGTGCGCCGAGGGCCATCGCCAAACGAACGAGGACAACATGACCGACAGTCCCATCCTCGACGTCGTCCGCATCGGCGGGCGCGAGATTCGCACCGCGGTTTTCAAAGCGTCCCGCGCGCCGGCGGCGCGACCCGTGCTCTTCTTCAACGGCATCGGCGCCAACATCGAACTGATGGCGCCGCTGGCGCAGTGGCTGCCGGACCGCGACATCGTCACGTTCGACATGCCGGGCGTGGGGGGCTCCCCGCCGCCGCGCCTGCCGTACCGGCCGTGGATGATGGCGCGCGTCGCGATGCGCCTGCTCGACCGGCTGGACTATGGCGTCGTCGACGTCATGGGCGTGTCGTGGGGCGGCGGCATGGCGCAGCAGTTCGCATTCCAGCATCCCGGCCGGGTGGGCAAGCTCGTGCTCGCCGCCACGTCCCCGGGCACGCTGATGGTGCCGGGAGATTTCAATGCGCTGTCCAAGATGGCCAACCCGCGCCGCTATTTCGACACCCAGTACATGAAGGACAACTTCCGCACGCTGTACGGGGATGAGCCCGGCTCGGCCGGGGGGCACGCCGACCGGATGTCGCCCCCGACGCGCGTGGGCTACGCCTACCAGCTCGCCGCGATGGCGGGGTGGACGAGTGCGCCGTTCCTGCCGCTGATCCGCCAGAAAACGCTGGTGCTCATGGGCGCCGACGACCGCATCGTGCCGGTGGTGAACGGCAAGATCCTCGCGCACCTGATCCCGCGCGCGCGGCTCGAGGTGGTGCCCGGCGGGCATCTGTTCCTCGTGTCGCGCGCGGCCGAGACGATCCCCGCCATCCGCGCATTCCTTGCGGAACCGGATGAGGACTTCGCAGCGCAAGCGGCGTGAGGTCACGCCGCCTTCGCGCCGCGTACGACGCGCCCGGGCAACGCCCCCGTCGGCGCGCCGTCGCGGTAGGTCGCAACGCCGCTCACCACCTGCGCGCGGTATCCGCGCGCGGCCTGCAACAGCCGCTTGCCGCCGGCTGGAAGATCATGCGCCATGCGCGGAGGGGCGATGCCCAGCGCGTCGAAATCGATCACGTTGAGATCGGCCTTGCGGCCGGGCGCGACCACGCCGCGATCGTTCAGCCGGAAGAGGCGGGCGGGTTTCTGCGTGAGACGGTGCACCGCCGCCTCCAGCGTGAACGCGCCCCGCCGACGCACCCACTCCGTCAGCAGGTAGGTTGAGACGCTGGCGTCGCAGATGGTGCCCACATGCGCGCCGCCGTCGCCCAGGGCCGGCACCGTGCGCGGGTGTGCGATCATGGACAGGATCGCAGCGCCGGTGGGGTCGGTGAAATTGGTGATCGGCAGATAGACGAGCGCCCGGCCCTCGTCGCCCAGCAGGACGTCGTAGAGGTAGTCGTACGGATCGCGGCCGGCCGCCTGGGCGCGCGCGGCGATGCTGTCGGCGGCGGCCGGCATGTAGGCGGGTTCGGCCCCCAGCTCGAAGAAGCGGTCAAGCCGGCGGCCGAAGTACTGCATGAAAATGTGCGGGGTCTCGTCCTCCTCGGCGAGGATCGCGGCTTTGACCGCGGGATCGCGCAGCCGCTTGACCTTTTCCGCCAGCGGCAGGTGCGTCAGCGCCTTGTAGGTGGGGCGGAAGCGGAAGGTGTGCATGGACGCGTCGAGGCCCATGAGCACGCCGATGGGGCGTGCGATGGCCTGCGCGGTGATGGCTGCGCCCGCGTCGTTGGCGGCGTCGAGATGGGCCACCACGTCGCGCCACAGATCGGGCCGCAGATCGTTCTGCAGGAGCGTGAAGGTGCCCTGGGCGCCCGTGTCGCGCACGATCTGCGTCAGCGCCGCAAACTCGGCGTCGAGATCGTCCCAGTCGGTGATCATCTGGAAGGCGGCGCCGGGAGCGACGGAGAGCGCCTGCGCGACGCCGACGAGTTCGCGGTGGGCGGCGTTGTAGGTCGGCGTCAGGTCCCCCGCCGCGGTGCGGTGGGCCAGCGTGCGGGAGGTTGAGAAACCGGCTGCGCCCGCCGCCAGCGCCTCGGCGACGATCGTGCGCATGGCGTCGATGTCGGCGTCCGTGGCGGCCTCGCGGGCGATGCCGCGGTCACCCATCACGTATACGCGCACGGGACCGTGCGGGACGAAAGCGGCCAGGTCGGCGTCGCGCGCGCGGGCGCCCAGCGCGTCGAGGTATTGCGGGAACGTCTCCCACGTCCACGGCAGGCCTTCGGCCATGACGGCGCCGGGAATGTCCTCCACGCCCTCCATCAGGCTGATGAGCGCCTCGTGATCGTGCGGCCGGCAGGGGGCGAAGCCCACGCCGCAGTTGCCGCTGACCACGGTGGAGGCCCCATGCTGCGTCGACGGCTGAAGCCGGTCGTCCCACATGGCCTGGCCGTCGTAGTGGGTGTGCACGTCGATGAAGCCCGGGGTGACCACAAGGCCGCGCGCGTCGATCTCCTCGGTTCCGGCAGCCAGGCCCCGGCCGACGGCCGCGATGCGCCCGTCCCGCACGGCGACATCGGCCTCCTGCACCGGGCCGCCCGTTCCATCGACGACGGCGCCGCCGCGCACCACGAGATCGTACTCGCGCATGGTCGTTCCTCCCTTGCGCGCAAGCATACGCCCGTCAGCGCAGCAAGGGGAGGGCTAACGTTCCAGCTCCGCGCGTAGCGCAGCGTCCATGAGGCGCAACTCAACGTCCAACGGCGCCAGCGCATCCTCACCGCACCGGCGCGCCACGTCGCCTAACGCGGCGTCAAGGCGCGCGAGCACATCCTCGATGGCGGCGAGGCGCGCCTCGTCCGGGTCCGGCCGCGCCGACAGGAGCGTGTGCGCCTCCGCGATCGCCGCGGCGCGGGGGGCGTAGTACGTGAACACGCGATGCAGGTCGCCCAGCCGACCGGGCGTTTCCTCCAGCGCGGTGCGGATGGCGCGCGCCGCGGCGGCGATGCCGGCGGCGTGGGCGCGCACACCGGGCGTGACGGCCGTCTGCGCCGCGCGATCGAGCCGCGTCAACGCCGCCGCCGCCTCCGCGAGCGTCTCCGTGAAGCCGCCCACGCGCCCCGGCGCCGCGCGCGCGTCGACGGGCGCACGCCGGATCGCAGGGCCCCACGCAGTGAAGCCGCCGAGCATGCCCAGCGCCGCAACGAGCCCCAGCCACAGCGGCGCCTTGAGCGCCAGCACCAGCACGGGAAACACCACGGCCGCGAGGGCGGCGCCGAGCAGCGCGCGGGCGCTGCGGTCTTGCAGCTGGTCGGTCATGGCCGGGGTTCGGGTGCGGGCGCGCGCGCGGTCACCGCACCGTCTGGTCCGTCAGCGCCTTGCGCAATTCGCCCGAGAGCGCCTCCATCTGCGACTCCACGAGCGCGCGCTTGGCGCGGCCTTCCTCCTGCACGCGGATCACGCCGGTGATGGTCTCGATGAGATCGCGGTTGGTGAGCTCCAGCGTCTCCAGATCCACGATGCCGCGCTGGCTCTGCTCCTCGATGTCGATGGCCTGGTCCTTCATCATTTCCGAGGTCTGGCGCAGCATCTGGTTGGTGGCGTCCGTCACCGTCTTCTGGAGGTCGAGCGCTTCCTTCTGGCGGTTGAGCCCCAGCAGCAGCACCATCTTCTGCTTCCACAGCGGGATCGTCAGGCGCGTGGAGGCCTGCAGCTGCTCCATCAGCGTCTCGTCGCTGGCCTGCACGATGCGGATCTGCGGCAGTTGCTGGATGCCGATCTGGCGCGCCTGCTGGAGATAGAACACGCGCTTCTCAAGCCGGTCGAGCGCCTGCAGGGCGTCGTTGTACGCCTGCGCCTCCATCAGGCCCTGGCCTTCGCCGGCGGCGGCGGCCTCGTCGGCGCGCGCCTTGAGCGCCGGCACCTCCACGGTGCGGAACTCCTCGATGAACTGCTTGCCGGCGGCGATGTAGGCTTCAAGGTCGACGATGGAGGCGCGCGTCTCCTCGTGGAGATCGTCCATCATGGCGATGTCGCGGCGAAGTGTTTCCCGCTTCTTGTCGAGCTCGATCGAGACAGCGTCGATCTGGCCGGCGACGTCGTCGTATCGCGCGCGGAATTTCTCCACCTGGGCTTTCGCGCCGCCGAACAGCTTGCCGAAGAAGCCTTCGTCCTGCAGCGCGGCGGGGTCGAGCTTCTTGGCCTTCATGATGATGTCGGTCAAAAGCTTGCCGGTGTCGCCCAGTTCGCGGTTGCGGGTCTGGGCGAGGATCTTGTCGGCGTAGCTGGTGACGGAGCGCTGCGCGCGATCGCCGTAGGTGGAGATCCGGGCGCGGTCGCCCAGCTGGATTTCGGCGCGGATGCGGTTGATCGCTTCGCTGTCGACGGGAAGCTGCGCGGCGCTGGCGGCGGTTTGCGACTGACTTTGAGCCGGCGTGTCGGACACGGGTGGAGACCCTCCGCTAATGAGCGGCCGGCGCCCGTCCACGACGGGCCCGCCGCTCCCCTTCGACTTATGTGGGTATGAAGTGTCGCACGTCCAGCGGTGTGCGAACCGTTCGCAGGT
>JANRIM010000130.1:0-11408 GCA_033764865.1 Hyphomonadaceae bacterium | reverse complement strand
CGCGCCCGCTCCACGGGCCCTCCCGGCGCGCCTCGATCAGCGTGGGCGTCTCGTCGATGCCGAGAAGCCCCATGGTCTCGAACACCAGCCGCTCCTGGTGGCCGACGGCCAGCGTGAGCCCGCGCGCCCGCGCCGCCTCGATCAGCGCAGCCCCTTCAGCGTGCGTGACGGCGAGCGGCTTCTCCACCAGCGTGTGGCGCCCCGCTTCCAGCGCGCGCAACGCAAGCGCGCCGTGCCAGCGCGCGGGCGTGGCCACCGTCACCACCTCCACGGCGGCCAGAAAGGCGTCGTAGTCGTCGAAGGCCTCGGCGCCGTGGCCGTCGGCCACCGCACGCGCGCGGTCGAAGTCCACATCGAACACCGCCGCCAGCGTCGCGCGTTCGGCGGCGGCGTACTTTCCGGCATGGATGGCCCCGAACGCCCCTGCGCCCGCCACGCCACCGCGGAACTTTCCGTCATTCACCATGTGTCTTCCTCACGCCGCCATAGAGCGCTATCGCAGACGCTGATCAAGGATCGCCCCATGCGCCCCGATGACGCCCACTGGTCCGCCCTCGATACGCACGCCGCAGCGCTGAAGGCGACGCCCCTTAAGGCCCTCTTCGCCGCCGACGCGAACCGCGCCGCGCACTTCACCGCATCCGCCTGCGGCCTCACGCTCGATCTGTCGCGCCAGCGCATCGACGCGGCCGCCTTCGCGCTGTTCGAGGACCTCGCCCGGGCGGTGGACCTTGCGGGCAGGATGAAGGCGATGCGGGACGGCGCCCCGGTCAACGGAACGGAGGGGCGCGCTGCGCTGCACGTGGCCCTGCGGGGCGCGGGCGGTGACGATGGCGTGCGGGCGGCGGTGGCCGAGGCGCGGGCGGCGGTGCGCGCATTCGCCGGCGACGTCGCCGCCGGCGCGCGCGCCGGCGCAGACGGTCCGTTCAACGCCGTGGTCCATATCGGCATCGGCGGATCCGACCTCGGACCCCGCCTCGTGTTCGACGCGCTGAAACCCTATCGGCGCGCCGGCATTGCAGTGCGGTTCGCCGCCAACGTCGACGGCGCCGAGATCGTGGACGCCCTGGAAGGGCTCGATCCCGCCCGGACGCTTGTGGTCGTCGTCTCGAAGACGTTCACCACGCAGGAAACGCTGGCGAACGCGGACGCCGCGCGCGCGTGGTTGGCCGACGCGGTCGGCGCGGCGCGGGCCCCGGCGCAGATCGCGGCCGTGAGCGCGGCGCCCGATCGCGCCCGCGCGTGGGGGGCAGGCGCAGTGTTTCCGTTCTGGGACTGGGTGGGTGGGCGGTATTCGCTCTGGTCCGCCGTCGGGCTCACGCTCGAGATCGCCCTGCAGTCCGGCCGGTTCGACGAGCTTCTCGCCGGCGCCGCATCGATGGATGCGCATGCGTTCAGCGCGCCTCTCGCCGACAACCTCCCCTTCCGCGCGGCCTGCGTGCAGACGTTCAACCGGCTGCTTGGGCACACCAGCACCGCCACGATTCCCTATGGCCGACGCCTGCAGCTGCTGGCGGCGTACCTGCAGCAGCTGGAAATGGAATCGAACGGCAAGGGCGTGGACGCCGAAGGTCGCCCGCTCGCGCGCAGCGCCGCCGCTGTGACGTGGGGCGACGCAGGGACCAACGCCCAGCACTCCTTCTTCCAGTTGCTGCACCAGGGGCGCGACGTGATCCCCGTGGAGTTCCTGGTGGCGGCAGGCGGTTGGGAAGGCCCCGCCGCCCACGCCGCCATGCTGACGGCCAACGCGCTCGCGCAGGCGCAGGCGCTCTACGAGGGCAAGACCGCCGCGGCCGCGAAGGCGGAGATGCTGGCCAGGGGCGAGACGGAGGAACGCGCCGCCTTCCTCAGCGCGCACCGCGCCTTCCCGGGCGATCGCCCCTCCACCCTGCTCGGTCTCGACGATCTCTCCCCCAGGACGCTGGGCGCGCTGCTGGCCTTCTACGAGCACCGCACCGTGATCCAGGCCTGGCTTGCGGGCATCAATCCGTTCGACCAGTGGGGCGTCGAGCTGGGCAAGCAGATGGCCGCGCAATTGCTGCCGGCGCTGCAGGGCGGCGCTGATGTGGGCGACGTCGATCCCGCCACCGCGGCGTGGGTGGCGCGGCTTCGCCGATAGGGCGCGGCGCTACAGCAGCGCCTGCGCGGCCTCCACGATGGCGTCGGCGGTGATGCCGAAGTGGGCGTAGAGATCCTTCGCAGGCGCCGAGGCGCCGAACGAGCTCATGCCCACGAACGCGCAATTGTCGATCACGTCGCTCCAGCCCAGCGAGACGCCCGCCTCCACCACGATGCGCACCTCCGCCTCGCCCACGGTGTTGCGGATGTAGTCGTCGTCCTGCTCGCGGAAGAGTTCGACGCACGGGACGCTGACCACGCGCGTGGGGACGCCCTCGGCCTGGAGCGTGGCGCGCGCCGCCACCGCCAGCGCCACCTCCGTGCCCGTGGCGAAGAGCGAGACGCGCGCCGCCCCGCCTTCCGCCGCCGCCAATTCGTAGGCGCCCTTCGCCGTCAGGTTCTCACGCGCCTCGAAGCGCAGCGCCGGCGTCGCCTGCCGCGACAGCGCCAGCGCGCTGGGGCCGCGCCGCTCGATGGCCACGGACCATGCTTCGGCCGTCTCCACCGCGTCCGCCGGGCGAAACACGAGCAGGCCCGGAATGGCGCGAAGCGCCGCGAGATGCTCCACCGGCTGGTGCGTCGGGCCGTCTTCGCCGAGGCCGATGGAATCGTGCGTGAGCACATGGATCACGCGCTGCTCCATCAGCGCCGCAAGGCGGATGGCCGGACGCGCATAGTCGCTGAACACGAGGAACGTGCCGGCGTACGGCGTCACGCCGCCGTGCAGCGCCATGCCGTTCATGGCCGAGGCCATGCCATGTTCGCGCACGCCCCAGTACACGTACCGGCCCGCGGGCGTCTCCGGCAGGAAAGCCTCCGTGCCCTTGACCAGCGTGTTGTTGGAGCCCGTCAGGTCAGCCGAACCGCCGACCAGCTCCGGCCACGCGGGAAACAGCGCGTCGAGGGCGAAGCCCGACGCTGCGCGGGTGGCGATGACGGGCTTCTCGGCGGCCATCTTCGCGGCGTGGGCGGCGAGCGCGGCGCGCGCAGCCGCCGGCGGCTCGAACGCCAGAGCGTCCGTGAAGGCCCGCCGGTGCGGGGAGGCTTCAAGGCGCTGCGCCCACGCGGCGCTCGCGGCGGCGCCCTTCGCCCCCACCGCGCGCCAGGCGGCGCGCACGTCTTCGGGAATGTCGAACGCGCCATGCGGCCAGCCGATGGCGGCCTTTGCGGCGGCCAGTTCCTCCGCGCCGAGCGGTTCGCCGTGGGCGCTTTTCGTGCCGGCCTTCTTCGGCGCGCCGTAGCCGATGGTGGTCTTCACTGCGATCAGCACGGGACGATCGGCCTGCCGCGCTTCCGTCAACGCGCGGTCCACGGCCTCCGGGTCATGCCCGTCGCAGGCGAGGGTTCTCCAGCCGGCGGCTTCGAAGCGGGCGCGCTGGTCGGTCTGGTCCGACAGCGAAACCGCGCCGTCGATGCTGATGGAATTGTCGTCCCACAGCACGATGAGCTTTTCCAGACGATGGCGTCCGGCGAGCGCGATCGCCTCCTGGGACACGCCCTCCATCAGGCAGCCGTCGCCGGCGATGACGTACGTGTAGTGATCCACCAGGTCGCCGCCGAAGCGGGCCCACAGCATGCGTTCCGCCATCGCCATGCCGACGGCGTTGGCGAGGCCCTGGCCGAGCGGGCCCGTGGTGGTTTCGACGCCGCTGGTGTGGCCGTACTCCGGATGGCCCGGCGTGCGCGAGCCCAGCTGCCGGAAGCGCTTCAGTTCGTCCAGCGTCACATCCGCGTAGCCGGTGAGATGCAGCAGCGCATAGAGCAGCATGGACCCATGGCCCGCCGACAGGACGAACCGGTCGCGATCGGGCCAGTCGGGGGTTGCGGGGTCGAAGGTCATGTGACGGGCGAACAGGACGGTGGCGGCGTCCGCCATGCCCATGGGCATGCCCGGGTGCCCCGACCGCGCCTGCTCCACCGCATCCATCGCCAGCGCGCGCACCGCGTTGGCCATGTGCTTCAAGGTCCTGGTGTCCATGATCTCTCCCGCCGCGCGTGGTATATGCACGGGAATCGCGCTCAGCGCGCCCCTTCCAGCATTTCAGGCGGCTCCAGACCATGCAAATTTTCATCGACAGCGCCGATACCGACGATCTGGCCGCGCTCGCCGCCACGGGCCTCGTGGACGGGGTCACCACCAATCCCTCGCTCATCGCCAAGGCCGGCAAACCGATCCTGCCGACGCTCAAGACGATCTGCGACATCGTTCCGGGGCCCGTGAGCGCTGAATCGGTGGCGCTGGACCATGACGGGATGGTGGCCGAAGGCCGCAAGCTCATGGCGGTGGCCCCCAACATCGTCGTCAAGCTGCCGCTGACCATGGAAGGCCTCAGGGCCTGCCGCACGCTTACGGCGGAGGGCGCGCAGACCAACGTGACGCTGTGTTTCTCCGCGGTGCAGGCGCTGCTGGCGGCGAAGGCGGGCGCGACCTACGTCTCGCCGTTCCTGGGTCGCCTCGACGACGGCGGGCAGGACGGCATGGAGCTGATCCGGGAGATCCGCGCCATCTACGACAACTACGGCTTCAACACGGAAATCCTGGCGGCTTCCATCCGCACGCCGTTGCACGTCCGCGACGCGGCGCTTGCGGGCGCCGATTGCGCGACGGTCCCGCCGGCGGTGTTTCGCGCGCTGTACAAGCACACGCTGACGGACCTCGGCCTCGACAATTTCCTGAAGGACTGGAAAGCGAGCGGGCAGCAGATCCTCTAGGCGCGGTCGCCGGGCGGCTATTCGATGACGTCGGCGCGCAGGGTGCGCGCAGCGCGCCACAGATGCGCCGCGGCCAGCGCCTGCGGGATCAACAGCGCAGCCATGCCCCAGCGCAGGGAGTCTGCGCCCAGGGACGGGGCGAGCGCGTCGCTGACCACGCCCACCATCAGGGGACCGAGGCCAAGGCCGACCAGCGTGGCCGTGAGGCTTTGCATGGCGGCGGCGCGGGCGCGGGCGTCGGGCGGGGTCATCCGCTGGAGAAGCGCGTAGCCCGGCGCAAGCGTGAGCGAGCGCAGGAACGCCTCGGCGGGCGAGGTGAAGAGCAGGATCAACACCAGCGGCGCGAACGCCCCCACCAGCCCGAACGGCAGCACCAGCAAAAGCGCGATCGCCGGCATCCACGCGAGCCAGCGCGCGTCGCGCTGCGCGAGCCGGTCGCCCATGAATCCGCCGAGCCAGGTGGCGATGAGCGCGGACACGGCGCCGAGCGTGGCGAACACCGCCCCCACCTGCCCGGGCGTCCACTCGAAGTACCGCACCACGAACACAATGCCCCACGCGAGCGCGCCGTAGGACGCCGTGGAGCCCCAGGCGCCCGCCAGCATGAGGTGCTGGAACGCGGGCTTGCGCAGCAATGCGCGAAACCCCGCGTCCTCCGCCACGCCCGGCGCGCGCGCCGGCGCCCGTCGCGCCGGCTCCGGCAGCGTGAAGAGCACGAGAAGCGCCACCACGAGGCTTGCGCCGCCCAGGATGATGAAGGTCTGGCGCCACCCCACCGCATCCGCGAGCGGGCCGCCGATGAAGCCCGCCGCGGCGAGCCCCAGGGGAATACCCATCGCGTACGTCCCCAGCGCGCGCCCGCGCCGTTCGGGGGTCACGTAGTCCGAGATCAGCGCCTGCGAGCATGGATTGCAGCCCGCTTCAGCGACGCTCATCGTCATGCGGGCGACGGCGAGCTGGGCGAAGTTCGTCGCAAAGCCCGCCGCGCCGGTGAGCACGCTCCAGCCGATGGCGCACGCCCCCAGGATGCGGACCCGGTGCCACCGGTCCGCCATCCAGGCGATCGGCAGCGCGGCGGCGGAATACAGCACCGCAAACATCGGCCCCGTCAGCAGGCCGAGCTGCGTATCGGAGAGATTCAACTCCAGCCGTATGGGCTCTGCGACGATGGCCAGCAGCTGCCGGTCAAGCATGTTGAGCGACCAGCACGCCGTCAGCACGATGAGGCAGTACCGCACGCGCGCGGCCGACATTTCCTGCGCCGGCAGGGCGGCGCCCGGCGCGTCCACTGCTGTCATCGCGAACTCCCGCCGGCTTCCCGGCCCTCCCAGGGCGCTCGTGCGCCTCTTGCGCCAAAACTGTCGCACCCGCGGCCGGGCGCGGCAAGGCCGGTGACGCTACCCCTGCTGTCGTTACCCCGGCGGAAGGGTCGCGATGTCGAAGTGCATCACGTCCTCGCGGGTTCCGAGCTTGGTGTAGAGCGCGATGGCGGGATCGTCGCCGTAGTCGGCCTGGACGAACATCACCGCGGCGCCGCGCGCGGCGGCGATGGCGCCCAGGGCGCGGATCAGGGCCGTGGCGACGCCGCGACGCCGGTGCGGCTCATCCACCGCCAGATCGTAGATGTAGACCTCGCTCCGCTCGCGCTCGATCTTGCGCAGCTCGTAGGCCGCCAACCCGCCGATCACCGCGCCGGCCTCCACCGCCACAAGGACCAGGCATGTGTCGTCACCCAGAAGCCGCTCGAGATAGGCGCGGCGCGGAGGCTGGGCGCCGTAGGTCTCTGCATCCTCGAAGGCGCGACCGAAGACCTCCATGAGCGGTGCGACAAGGTCGGCGTCGGCCGCCTGCAGGCGGCGCACGACATAGGGCGACGCATCCATTGTCGATCGTTCCCTTGTTGTCGATCGGTTCCGGGGCGATTTTCGTCGTCGCGGACGTTAGCACGCCGGAGCCCGCGACGCAGTCGGTTCGCGCATGCGCGCGCCAGCCAAAAGTGCTAGCCTCGGATGGTCTGACGGGGAGATGAACATGGCCATTCCAGCCGCCGCCGATGTGGTGACCTTCATCCTGACGCGCGACCGCGCCGCCTCCACCGCCTGGTATCGCGACACGCTGGGGCTGCCGGCGCCGTCCGAGGACGGCTTCGCCACCGTGTTCGCCCTGCCCCGCTGCACGCTCCGCATCACCGAAATTCCCGGCCATGAGGCCACCCCGCACCCGGTGCTGGGCTGGACGGTTCCGGACATCGAAGGGACGATCCGCGCCCTCGTGGCCAAAGGCGTGGCGATGACCGTCTATCCCGGCTTCGGCCAGGACGAGCTGGGTGTGTGGACGTCGCCCGACGGCAAGGCGAAGGTGTGCTGGTTTCCCGATCCCGACGGCAATGTGCTCAGCCTCACGCAGTGCTGAGCGGGCGCCAAGCTAGCGCGCGGAATCCATCACGGCGCCGCCGGCCGGCGCGGCCTCGCCCGGCAGGATGAAGCCCTGCACGTTGTAGACGCGCAGGCCCCACGTCTGGGTGGGGATGTGCCAGACGCGAACCTGCGACCAGTCGTTCTTCGGCGACACGTCCACGACGGGCACGTTGAGCGTCACCTCGCCGCTGGCGAGCCAGTTGGCGTGATCGATGATGATGGAGCGTTCCGTCAGGACGTGGCGCACCACCGCCACGTGTCCGCGATTGGCGTTGCGGTAACCGCGCATGACGATCACCGAGCCCGTCTCCGGCGACTGCACGCGTTCGTACTTGCCCGCCGCCTGGCGCCACCAGGTGACGGCGTCGCCGCGGATCTCCACGCCGCTCTGGCTGCGGGCGTAGGGCACGCACTGGTAGCGGGCGGACAGGCGGGTGATCTTGGGGGCCTCGATGGTCTGGGCCTCTTCGGCCACGGCGGTGGCGGGCGCCAGCGCGGCCATCAGGGGCGCCCCGGTGAGCGTGGCGGCTTCCTCAAGCGGCGCGCCGTCGATGTCGCCAGCCAGAGCGGGGCCGGCCATGAGCAACGCGGCGGCGCCGGTGGCCGCAGAGATCCGGACCATGGCGCCGAGGGACGCAATCCGGTGCGGTCTTGCCTGCACTTCGGTCAAAGCTTTCGCCTCCGATCAGGCCACGCGGCGTTCTGCCGGCAAGACCTGGAACCTCCAGACTTGCACACACCGCTCATGGCTTCTCCAGAGCAGACATATGCAAACGCGGCGCCCAAGATGTGCCTTGGTGGTTACTTGATGATTAAAATTAAGTGTTAACGGGGCAAGATGAACCCTTCGACATGATAGGTCTTGGAACCCCATGAATTTGTATCGAGCCACCACACATTGACTTGGGACCAACTGTTGTCCGGCGATACATCTCTTACCGGCGCGGCGACAGCGACTTCCCCTCGCCCGTGCCAATTGGCGTGGTCCACTAGCACGACGCGGTCCGAGACGATGCGCGTCACCACCGCCACATGCCCCAGGCCGCTGGTGCGCATCACCATGACGGAGCCCACTGACGGGCGGCTGGCCTGGGGATAGCGGCCGGCGGCCTGCGCCCACCACGTGTTCGCGTCCCCATTGATGTTGATGCCGGATATTCCCCGCGCGAAGGGCACGCACTGGCTCGGGCTCATGGGAACGAACCGTGGACTGGGGAGCCCGCCGGAGAGGGCCGTGGGGCGCGCTGTGCCGATCGGATACGGCCCGACGGGCGGGGCGACGGTGGAGCAGGCGGTGGCGGCGGCGGCCAGCATCAGGAGGGCGGCGGCCGGATGGACGGGCTTTACGACCCCGGGCGGGGGAACGAAATGGGCGAAGCGCATGGCCAGCGCCTAACCGAAGCCGGGCTTCCGCACGATTAACTTTGCAGCCAGACTCCGCCCCGCGTTCAGGCGCTCGCCCGCTCGTAGGCGAGGATCGGGGAGAGCCACCGCTCCGCCTCCTTCATGTCCCAGCCCTTGCGGGCGGCGTAGTCGGCCACCTGGTCGCGGTCGATGCGGCCGACGCCGAAGTACGTCGCGTCGGGGTGGGCGAAGTACAGGCCCGAAACGCTGGCCGGCGGCGTCATGGCGAGGCTCTCGGTGAGGTCCATCCCGGCGAGACGACGCGCATCGAGCAACTCGAACAGCGTGGTCTTTTCGGTGTGGTCAGGCTGGGCGGGATACCCGGGCGCGGGCCGAATGCCGCGGTACTTCTCGGCGATCACGTCCGCCACGGAGAGCGCCTCCCCGGGCGCATAGCCCCACAACTCGCGGCGGACCTTCAGGTGCAGCCACTCCGCGAACGCCTCCGCGAAGCGGTCCGCCAGCGCCTTGACCATGATGGCGGAGTAGTCGTCGTTGGCCTTCTTGAAGCGCGCCGCCGCCGCTTCCTCGCCCAGCCCCGCCGTGACGGCGAACGCGCCGATGTAGTCCCCCTCCGGCGCGATGAAATCGGCCAGGGCCAGATTGTCCTTGCCGGCGCCCTTCTCCATCTGCTGGCGCAGCGTGAACAGGCGCGCGATCTCGCCGCGGCGACTTTCATCGGCGAACAGCGCGATGTCGTCGCCCACCCGCTGCGCGGGCCAGAAGCCCACAACGCCCTTCGCCGCAATCCACTCGCCGGCGATCATCTGCCCGAGCATGGCCTCAGCGTCGGCGAACAACGCGCGCGCGGCTTCGCCCACCACGTCGTCGTCGAGGATCTGGGGATAGCGGCCCACCAGTTCCCACGAGGCGAAGAAGGGCGTCCAGTCGATGTAGGGCGCCAGCTCCGCCAGCGAGACCGTCACGGGCCGGGCGCCGAGGAATGTGGGCTTCACGATCGCGTCGAAGGCATACGCCGGCGCCCGCTGGCGGGCCGCGGCGATGGGCAGGCGCGGGCGCTTGTCCTGGCCGGCGAGGTACGCCTCGCGCACCTGCACCTGATCGGCCTTCTCGGCGGCGGTGTAGCCGGCGGCGTCCTCCGCGGAGAGCAGCTTCTGCATCACGGGCACAGCGCGGGACGCGTCCGTCACATAGAACGTGCCGCCCTTGTAGTTCGGCGCGATCTTGACCGCCGTGTGCGTGCGCGAGGTGGTGGCCCCGCCGATCAGCAGCGGCAGCGTGAAGCCCTGCCGCTCCATCTCGCTGGCCACGAAGCACATTTCATCGAGCGACGGCGTGATGAGGCCCGACAGGCCGATGGCGTCCACCTTCTCCCGCCGCGCCGTCTCCAGGATGAGCTCGCACGGCACCATGACGCCGAGGTCGATCACTTCGTAGCCGTTGCACTGGAGCACGACGCCGACGATGTTCTTGCCGATGTCGTGGACGTCGCCCTTCACGGTCGCCATCAGGATCTTGCCGTTGGGCGTCTGGGCCTCGCCGCTGGCGGCCTTCTCCGCCTCCATGAACGGCACGAGATGCGCCACCGCCTGCTTCATCACGCGGGCGGACTTCACCACCTGCGGCAGGAACATCTTGCCCGCGCCGAACAGGTCTCCCACCGTGCTCATGCCGTCCATCAACGGGCCTTCGATGACGTGCAACGGACGCTTGAGCTCGAGGCGCGCGGCTTCCGTATCGGCGACGATGAACTCGTTCAGGCCATGCACCAGCGCGTGCCGGATGCGCTCGCTCACGGGTTTTTCCCGCCAGGACATGTCCTTGACGTCGCGCTTCTTCTCGCCGCCCTTGAAGCGCTCGGCGATCTCCAGGAGCCGCTCCGTGGAGTCGGCGCGCCGGTTCAGCAGCACGTCCTCGACGCGCTCGCGGAGCTCGGGCTCAAGATCGTCGTACACGGGCAGCGCGCCGGCGTTCACGATCGCCATGTCCATGCCGGCACGGATGGCGTGATAGAGGAACACCCCGTGCATGGCCTCGCGCACGGGCTCGTTGCCGCGGAAGGAGAACGAGACGTTGGATAACCCGCCTGAGACGTGGGCGTGCGGGAGGTTCTCCCGGATGTAGCGGGTGGCCTCGATGAAGTCGACGGCGTAGTTGTTGTGCTCCTCGATCCCCGTCGCCACGGCGAAGATGTTGGGATCGAAGATGATGTCCTCGGGCGGGAAGTCGAGCTTGTCGACCAGCAGGTCGTACGCACGCCGGCAGATCTCGATCTTGCGGGCGGCGGTGTCGGCCTGGCCCTTCTCGTCGAACGCCATGACCACGCACGCCGCGCCGTAGCGGCGCACCTTCCGCGCCTGCGCGAGAAACGCAGCCTCCCCCTCCTTCATGGAGATGGAGTTGACGATGGCCTTGCCCTGCACGCAGCGCAAACCGGCCTCGATCACCTCCCACTTCGAGGAATCGACCATCATCGGCACGCGCGCGATGTCGGGCTCGGTGGCGATGAGATTGAGGAACGTGCGCATGGCGTGCACGCCGTCGATCATCGCGGCGTCCATGTTCACGTCCAGCACGTTGGCGCCGCTTTCCACCTGCTGACGCGCCACCGCGAGCGCGCCCGCGTAGTCGTCCGCCTCGATCAGCTTGCGGAACTTCGCGCTGCCGGTGACGTTCGTGCGCTCGCCGACGATGATGAAGTTGGCGAAGGGATTGGCCGTGGTCATGTCTGGCGGTCCATCTCACGCCGCCGCCGTGAACGGTTCGAGGCCCGAGAGCCGCATCACGGGTTCGCAC
>JANRIM010000124.1:0-7185 GCA_033764865.1 Hyphomonadaceae bacterium | reverse complement strand
ATCAGCCGCATCGACCTGATCGGCAAGGATGCCATCGTCATCCGCCAGGGCATGCAGGTCACCGAGTACAAGGAAGGTATCCTGCCCTGGGCGCTGCAGAACCCGGTGGCGCTGGTGTTCGACGAGTACGACGCCGGCCGCCCCGACGTGATGTTCGTGATCCAGCGCGTGCTGGAGGCCTCCGGCAAGCTCACGCTGCTCGACCAGAACCGCGTGATCGCGCCGCACCCGCAGTTCCGCCTGTTCGCCACCACCAACACGGTGGGTCTGGGGGACACCACCGGCCTTTACCATGGCACCCAGCAGATCAACCAGGGCCAGATGGACCGCTGGTCCATCGTCACCACGCTCAACTATCTCGACCACGACGCCGAGGCCGCCATCGTGCTCGCCAAGGCCGGCAAGGACTACGACACCGCCGAAGGCAAGAAGCAGATCATGGCCATGGTCCGCGTCGCCGACATGACGCGCAACGCGTTCATGAACGGCGACATCTCCACGGTGATGAGCCCGCGCACGGTCATCACCTGGGCCGAGAACGCCCGCATCTTCGGCGACGTGGGCGCCGCGTTCCGCATGACGTTCCTGAACAAGTGCGACGAACTGGAGCGGCCCACGGTGGCGGAGTTCTACCAGCGCTGCTTCGGCACGGACCTGCCGGAGGCGGCGACGCGGGTGAAGGTGGCGTGAGCGGCGCGTCGCGCGTGGCGGGATGAGCAGAAGGTTCAGCCTTACGGCGCCGGCCGCGACCGCCCACCCTCAGCGTCCACCGTCGTGACGGGGCCGCGCCCGACATGCGCAAGCGCGAGGATCCGCGCGGAGATATCCCCACGCCGTCGGCGTTCCACGCTAACCCGGCATCCCCAGCACAAACCCCACGCCCGGCAGCGTCGCCGCCTCGATGCGCTCGCCATCGCGGAACACATCCGCCTTCGCGAACGCATCGCCGCCCGGTGCGTGGAAGCGGTGGACGCAGCGGGCGTTGACGTCGAGCACCCAGTATTCCGGCAGGCCGGCGCGCGCGTAGTCGGCGCGCTTGTCGCCAAGGTCGTCGGCGAGGGTAGAGTCCGCCACTTCGACGATAAGGCGCACCTTCTCGCCCGGGATCGTGCCGACCATCGGCCCGCCGGTCCACGCCGTCACGTCGGGCAACGGCTGGAAGCCCTGACCGAAGCGGACGGTGACGTAAGCATCGACGACGAACGCGCCGCCCGCCGCCGCGACCGCCGCATCGAGTTGTTTGGCGATCCAGAACTTGAGCCGCCCATGCGGCAGGTTTTGCGGCGACATCTGAACCAGCGCCCCCCCGCGCAGCTCCACGCGCCCCAGCGCCGCCGAGGCGCCGCTCGCGAGGAAGCGGTCGAAGTCGGCGTCGGTCATCAGGATGGGCCGGACCGGGGCGTTCATGCCCGCATCCTAGCAGCGGCGGGCCGTTCCGGCCACGCCGGGGCCTGGCCGCGCTGCGCGAGCGTCATGGAGCCCACCACGCACGCCCCGAACAGCAGACCTTCCAGGGCGCCCGTCGCCAGCGCGCTCACGGGGCCGAAGTCGCGTTCCCCGAACAGCCGCCCGATCTGGTCGATCTGGAGCAGGGAGCCGGGAAAGCGGGCGGCCACGAGATCGAGGCTGCCGGCCATCAGGCGCCCGCCGAGCAGGTGGATCGCGACGCCGGCCCCGGCCCCCGCCAGCGCCGCCGGCGCGATGCGCCGCGCCAGCGACTGCGACGCCCCCCCGCGCCGGGCGAGCCAGGCGCCGAGGCCCACCGCGCCGCCGAGCAGGGCGCCTTCGGCGCCGCCGGTGATGTCGCCCGGCGTTTGCCCGAAGAGCAGGCTGAACGCGTCCACGCCGATGAGCTTCACCGCCGCGCCCACGATCATGCCGCCCGCGGCGCCGCCGGCGACGCTGTACAGCGCCGGGCGGCGCGCAAGGTGCGCGGTCGCCGCGATCCCGAAGGCGACGCCCGCGGCCCCGACGAGCGCCACCGCCACGGTGAGGCACACCAGCACGATCACCATCGACGCGCCGCCGAGGCCCGGCTCGGCCTGGGGCGCGGTGGCGAAGGCGCTGTAGAACAGCCCGCCCAACACGCCCGCCACGCCGCCGCCCAGGGTTCCCGCGCCGCCCGTCAGCAACAGCGCCCGCCGGCGCCCGCTCGCCGCGCGGTCCGGCGCGGCGTCGCCCGCCGCCATGTCCGCCGCCGGAGTCGCCACGGGAGTCGCCACGGGAGTCGTCACGGGAGTCGTCACGGGAGTCGTCTGGGCGATGAAGCGATAGCCATGTTTCGGCGCGGTCTCGATGAACCTCGGGTGGCTTGCGTTGTCGCCCAGCAGCCGGCGCAGCGTGCTGATGCATTGGGTGAGCGCCTCGTCCGTCACCGGGGCCCCCCGCCACACCTCCTCCAGGAACCGCTCCTTGGTCACGAGCCGGCCCTGTTCGCGCACCAGCAGGGCCAGCGCGTCGAAGTACCGGGCGTTGAGATCGACGGGCTCCTCGTCGCGGCGCAGCTGGCGCTCCTGAAAATCGAGCAGGAACCGGTCGAAACGGACGCGCGCGGCCATGGCTCAGGAATTCCTCAGGCGTTGCTCATGCCGCTGAGGGCAGGCGTGCGGCATGGCGGAGGCCTTACCACGGAGGCGGAAAGTCATGACAGAGCAGACACAGGCAAGCGGCGCGCGGCGGATGGTTGGGCGACTGGCGCTATGGAGCGGCCTCATCGGCGCGGTGCTGCTGGCGCCGCTGGTCGCCATGCAGGTTGCCGACGCGGTGGTCTGGACCGCATCGGACTTTGCGCTCATGGGCGGTCTGCTGGCGGCGGTCGCCGTCACCTATGAGATCGCGGCCCGTCGGGGCGCAGGGGCGTACCGCGCAGCGGCGGGGACGGCGCTTGCGACCGCGTTTCTGCTGGTCTGGGCCAACGGGGCGGTGGGCGTGATCGGCCCGGAGCGTCACCCCGCCAATCTCATGATGGGCGCAGTGCTCGCTGTGGCGATCGCGGGCGCCGCGTTCGTGCGCGGTCGGGCAGGGCCGATGGCGGTCGTCCTGTGCGTGACGGCGGCCGCCCAGGTTGTGGTCGGGGTGCTGGCGGGCGTGACGATGGCCGCGCCCGGCGACGCGGTGGGCCCCACCGCGCTGTTCACGGCGCTGTGGCTGGGGTCGGCGGCGTTGTTTGCGCGGGCGGCGCGCCGGCGGGACAAGCATCCGGCGTCGCCGAGTTAAGCGCGCCGCGCGGACTGCGGGGATAGCCGCATCACTTATCCCCGCCCGCAAATCCTGTGCGACACTGGCCTCCGAAATCGTTCTGGAGACCGCCCTGACCTTCGCCACGCTCACCCGCTTCATCGCCCTCATGTTCGCCGCGCTGTTCGCGCCCGCGGGCATGCTGGCGCGCGTGCGCGGGTTGAACCGTGTGCAGCTGTGGCTCCTCGCGCACGGGCTGGCTGAGATGCAGCGGGACGGGGAGCGTCTGCGCTATCCGGGCGAGGGGCTTTCGGTCGTCGCCGCGCGCATCGACCTGATGGTGTGGCTGGCGTTCGACCCGTTCGCGGCGCGCCGGCATCTGTCGCGCACGGCGCGGGGCTGGCGACGCGCGCGGCTCGGCAAGTCCGCGCCGCCGGCGTTCACGCCGCCGCATGTGCCGCTGGCGCGCGCCGGCGTGGCGCCGCGCGCGTGCGCCGTGGCGTTCGCCGACTCGTCGTGACGCTGCGCCTTCGCCCCCGTCGCCAATCCTGAAACTGTCTCAGGAGGATGACTCACGCCGCGCGGGACCCCGCGTCGGCGCCGCGGGTGCTGGCCGCTACGACGTGAACCGGAAGTGCATCACATCGCCGTCCTTGACGATGTACTCCTTGCCTTCCAGCCGCATCTTGCCGGCTTCCTTGGCGCCGGCCTCGCCGTTGAACTTCACGTAGTCGTCGTAGGCGATGGTCTCGGCGCGGATGAAGCCCTTCTCGAAATCGGTGTGGATGACGCCGGCGGCCTGGGGCGCGGTGGCTCCCTTGTGGATGGTCCAGGCGCGGGCCTCCTTGGGGCCGACGGTGAAGTAGGTCTGCAGGCCGAGCAGCCGGTAGCCCGCGTGGATCAGCGTCACGAGGCCGGGCTCGGAAAGGCCCGCGGCGGCGAGGTACTCGGCCTGTTCGGCGGCGTCGAGCGCGGCGAGATCGGCCTCCATCTGCGCGCAGATCACCACGCACTCCGCCCCCTCCTGGCGCGCGCGTTCGGCCACCCGCGCGGAGTGGGCGTTGCCGGTGACGGCGTGCGCCTCGTCGACGTTGCAGACGAACAGCACCGGCTTGGACGTCAGCAGCTGGAGCATGTCGAACGCCTTGCGCTCGTCGGCCGCGACGGCGGTGGCGCGGGCGGGTTTGCCGGCCTCCAGCTGCGCCTTGGCGCGCAGCACGAGATCGAGGGTGAGCCTGGCCTCCTTGTCGCCGCCGGTCTTGGCCTTCTTCTCCAGGTTGGCGATGCGCTTTTCCAGGCTTTCGAGGTCCGCGAGCATGAGCTCGGTCTCCACCGTCTCCAGATCGGAGACGGGATCGACCCGGCCCTCCACGTGGGTAATGTCGTCGTTCTCGAAGCACCGGAGCACGTAGACGATGGCGTCCGTCTCACGGATGTTGCCGAGGAACGCGTTGCCCAGGCCCTCGCCCTTGGAGGCGCCGCGCACCAGGCCCGCGATGTCGACGAAGTTCATCCGCGTCGGGATGATCTCCTTGGAGTTCGCGATCTTCGCCAGCACCGGCAGGCGCGGTTCCGGCATCGCCACTTCGCCCACGTTGGGCTCGATGGTGCAGAACGGATAGTTGGCCGCCTGCGCCGCCGCCGTCTGGGTCAACGCATTGAAGAGCGTGGACTTGCCGACGTTCGGCAAACCCACGATGCCGCATTTGAAACCCATGGTGTCCTCTGGAAGGTCTGGAAGAAGCTGCGGCGATGGACGCGATCAGGGGCGCGCAGCGCCGACGGCGCGAGTGGCCATGTCCACCCACGGGCGGTCAATGCCTTTGAGCTGGCGGTTCACCTTGGCGAAGCGGCGCTCGATGTCGGCCAGGGCCGCGCGGGCGTCGTCCCCGCGGCCGGCGCGGGCGAGGAACGCCGCGTAGCGGCACGCCGCCTCAAGGCCCGGAAGGCGTTCGGCGGCGAAGCGGTAGGGGGCCTCGGCCTCCGCCGTCCGGCCCAGCCCCTCGAAGGTGCGCGCGTAGGCCAGCGCCACCGGGGCGGTGTCGTTCTCCTGGCCCAGCTGGGAGAGGGCCTGCAGACGCTTGAGCGCCTCGTCGAAGCGGCCTAGCTCGATCAGCGCATTGGCATGGCCCAGCAGCACCACGGGATCGTCGGTGAACTGGCCGGTGACGCACTGGGCCCAGGCGGCCTCCGCCTCCTCCCAGCGCCCCAGCGCCGCTGCCGCCTGCGCCAGCCGCATGCGCCCGCCCACGGTCTCGGCGTCCTCCAGCGCCTGCTTGGCCTGGCGGTAGTCCCGCTCCGGATCGAGCGCCGCGCGCGCGGCCGCGCCCAGGTTCCGGGCGGTGCGCCCGCCCATCCATTCGGGAACGAGCACCGCGAAGATGTAGATCGTCGCCCCGAGCGGCCCGCCGATCACCAGGATCCAGAGCCACGTCTGGGCCCGCCCGGTCTGCACGGCGTGCAGCCCGCACAGCAGCGACGGGACGTAGGAGAGGATCAGGAGCAGCATCGACCGCTAGGTAGGCGGGCGAGGGGGCCGGCGCAATTGCGCCCCCGCGGCCCGAGCAGGTCACGCCTGCAGGAAGCGGGCGGGGCCCCGCGGCTCCAGCACCACGCACGTCAGCGGCCCGCCGTACACCGCGCCCGTGTCCACGTTGATGCGCCGGTGGTCGACGTAGGGCGCGAAGTCCGGCGTCGGCGTATGGCCGTGGATCACCCTGAGGCCGTCCAGCTCGGGCCGGTCCGGCCAGCGGTCGACCTCGAAGAAGCGGGGGCTGCGTGTCCAGATGCGGATTTCGTCCTTGCACTCAGGGTAGGTGACGGGGTCGATGCCGGCGTGCACGAAGACGAGCTTGCGGCTTTCGTCCACCAGCATCGTGGGCAGCGATCGCAGCCACTCGGCGTGCTCGGGATCGATGGCGCCGCGCCAGTCCTCGGTGCGGCTGGAGTTCACGCGCACATAGCTTTTCACGGCGTCTGCGCCGCCGTTCATCATCCAGTGCTGCTCGGCGGTTCCGTTCACCGCGTCGTAGGCGTCCAGCATCATCTGCTCGTGGTTGCCGAGCAGGGAGAACACCGACAGGTCGCGGGAGTTCTCCGCTTCCGCCTCCAGCGCCATGACGCGGTCGATGACCTGCCGGCTGTCGGGCCCGCGGTCCACGTAGTCGCCCAGGTGGATGATCGCGGCCTTGCCGCCGAGGCGGGCGTGATCGGCGCGGATCAGCGCGTGCAGGGCCAGGAGGTTCTTGGCCATGCCGTGGACGTCGCCGATGGCGTAGTAGATCGTATCCGCTGCCATGGGGGGTTATTCTGCGCTGCCCGGGCTGGCAGTGGAAGCCCGCGACGGCGCGGCGGCGGCGAGGCGCCGCTCGCGCGCGATGGCGTCCCAGGTGTAGATCGCCAGCCCCGCCCAGATCACAGCGAAGCTGAACAGGCGCAACGGCGTCAACGGCTCGCCCCACGCCACGCCGATGAGAAACTGCAGGCTCGGCGCGATGAACTGCAGCATGCCCAGCGTGGAGAAGCGCAGGCGGCGGGCGCCGAAGGCGAACAGGATCAACGGCGCCGCTGTCACCACCCCCAGCAAACCCAGCAGCAGCGACGGCGTAGCGCCGGCTCCGAAGGCCACGCCTTCGGGCTGGCGCGCAAGCCACCAGAGGCCCACCGCCGCCGCGGGCGCCAGGATCATCGTCTCCGCCAGCAGGCCGCCCGCCGCCGGCACAGGCGCCTGCTTGCGCACAAGGCTGTAGAGCGACCACGACAGGCACAGGGCCAGCGCCACCCAGGGGAACGCGCCGATCGCCGCGGCCTGCGCCGCGATCCCCACCCCCGCCAGCGCAAGCGCGCCGAACTGGAGCCGCGTGATCGGTTCCCCGAACAGCAGGACGCCGAACGCCACGCTGACCAGCGGCACGAGGAAGTAGGCGAGGCTCGCTTCGATCACATGGTCATGCGCCACCGCCCAGACGTAGAGCCCCCAGTTGCCGGTGATGAACACCGCCGACAGGC
>JANRIM010000121.1:0-8671 GCA_033764865.1 Hyphomonadaceae bacterium | reverse complement strand
TGCGCCACGTCGGCCATGTAGTAGGCGCCCACGCTGTCGGCGATCTGCCTCATCCGCGCGTGGTCGATCTTGCGGGGATAGGCGGTGCCGCCGGTGATCAGCAGGTTCGGCCGGAAGGCAGCGGCCTCCTCGGCCAGCTGGTCGTAGTTGATGAGGTGGGTCGTCTCGTCGACGCGATAGAGGCGGGTCTCGAAGATCCGGCTGCCGATGGTGACGCCGCGGCGGTCGTCCATGTCCCAGCCGTGGCTCAGGTGGCCGCCGTCGTAAAGGTAAAGACCCATGATCTTCTGGCCGGGCTTCAACAGCCCGTTCTCGACGCAGAAGTTCGCCACGCCCGCCGACAGCGCCTTGGGGTTCACGTGCCACGCGTCCGCCGAGAGGCCGAAGCCCTCGCGCACCAGGTCGTGCACGTACTCCTCCAGATCGTCGACGACGGCGTTGCCCTGGTAGTACCGCTTGCGCGGCTCCCCCTCGGAGTACTTGTTGGTGAACACGCTCCCGATGGCGCCCATAACCCGTTTCGAGACATGGTTCTCCGAAGCGATGAAGCAGAGCGAGCTCTCCTGGCGGAGCGTCTCGGCGGCGAGCAGCGCGTCGGTGCGGCTTGTATCCATTGGGGTCAACTTTCGCGGGCTGGGAGAGCCGTCCGTAAAGCGTCGCCCGACGGGCTTGGCAAGGCCCCTGGGAGTCGCGGGCGCCGGGTGGGCCCGGAATATGCATGGGCCGGCGCATGATGACCCTCAACCGTCGCCTCTTCGCCGCCGGCGCCGCGTCCATCGCGGCCACACTCGCCGGTCCCGCCGCCGCCGCGACCCGTCGCCGCCCGCAACTGGGCGACGCCATCGCCGCCATGCGCCGCGCCACCCGGTTCATGACCGACAAGGTCGCCGTGCGCGGCGGCTACACGTGGACCTACCTCCCGGACTTCTCCCGTCGCTGGGGCGAACTGGAGGCCAAGCCCACGATGATCTGGGTCCAGCCTCCCGGCACGGCCACCATGGGGCACGCCTTCCTCGACGCCTGGCACGCCACCGGCGAGGAAACCTACTGGCGCGCCGCCGAAGCGGCCGCGGACGCCCTCGTGGCCGGCCAGCATCCGGCCGGCGGCTGGAACTACATGATCGACTTCGCCGGCGAGGCTTCGCTCGCCCAGTGGTACGAGACCATCGGCGCCAACGCCTGGCGGCTGGAGGAATTCCAGCGTCACGCCGGCAACGCCACGTTCGACGACGCCACCACCACCGAAGCGGCCACGCTCCTGCTGCGTCTGGTCGTCGTCAAGCGCAACGACAAGTACCGCCCCGCCCTCGACCGCGCGATCAAGTTCATCGTCGACGCCCAGTATCCCTCGGGCGGCTGGCCGCAGCGCTTCCCGCTCGCCGAGACCGCCGACCACACGACCTTCGTCACGTTCAACGACGACGTGGCGGGCGAGAACATCAAGTTCCTCACGCTCTGCTACCGCAGCCTCGACGACGCCGCCCTCATGCCGGTGATCCGCCGCGCCATGGACGTCTACATGGCCGCGCAGCAAGCCGCGCCGCAGGCGGGATGGGCGCTCTACCACACGGTCGACGACCTGAAGCCCGCCGCCGGGCGCAGCTACGAGCCGGCCGCCCTCGCGACGCACGTGACCGCCGCCAACGTCGCCCAGCTGATGACGTTCTACACCATGACGGGCGACGCCAAGTATCTTGGCCGCATCCCCGAAGCGCTGGCGTGGCTTGAGAGCGTGGCGTTGCCCGCCGACGAGGTGAAGGACGGCCTCACGCATCCCACGTTCGTCGAACTCGGCACCAACAAGCCGCTCTACGTGCACCGGTTCGGCTCCAACGTCGTCAACGGCCAGTACTTCGCCAACAGCGATCCCGCCGGCGTCATCAGCCACTACGCACAGACGCGCGCCATCGACGTCGCCGGCCTGAAGGCGCGCTACGAAGCGCTCAAGGCCAAGAGCCCGGCGGAAGCGTCCGTCGACAATCCCCTGGCGTTCGGCGGCGGCCTGCCGCGCTTCTTCACGCTCACCAGCATCGAGCTCGACGGCCTCAAGAACAACCGCGGCGTCGATCCCGCCGCGATGCCGAGCGAAGCGCGCGTGCGCGAGATCATCGCCATGCTCAACGACGAGGGCTTCTGGCCCACGCCGCTGACGGAAACGAGCCGTCCGTTCACCACCGCCGGCTCGGCGACCGTGGCGCCGGGAGACTTCTCCCGGACCCGCGTGGGCGACGCCACCGACACCTCCATGTTCGACACCAACACCCCGCAGATCGGCATTTCCGCCGCCACCTACGTGCGCAACATGGCGATCCTCGCCCAGTACGTGGACAACGGCGAAGGCCCTGTACAGAAGCGCTGGTTCGAGTAAGACGGACCCTCTGATGAGGGTCCGATGCGCCGCATTCTCGTGATGATCAAGTGCCGCCTCGGCGCCGCCTACACGGTGGCCGAGGAAATCGCGGACCGCGTGGAGAGCGCGGGGTTCGTCTATTCCATTTCGGGACAGTACGATCTCATCGCCCAGTTCAATCTCGACCCGGGCGAGGACATCGGGCGGTTCGTGAACGAGCGTGTGCACGCCATCGACGGCATCGTCGACACCAACACCTTCATCTGCTTCAACGCCTTCTCTAAGGACAAGGGCATCGTCGGCGAGGCCTGAGCCGCGCTCAGTCCGCCAGCATCGTGCGCAGCATCGCGCCGTCGGCGTCGCGCAAGAGATCGATCACATCGAAGTGGTGGCGACCCGCCGCCACGTGCGTCGTGGCGGCCGGCCATGCCTGCGTCAGGCAACGCGCCTGCCGGTGAAACTCCGGCCGCTCCGCCTCCCCCACCCACGCCACGACCGCCGTCGCCTGCGCGCGCAGCACGGGGCTCTCGGCCGCCGCTTCGGCGTCGTCCAGGCCCAGCGCCGCGTTCATGCGCGTGGCGAGAAGCGGCCGCAGGTCGAACACCCCGCTGATGGGCGCGCAGCGCCGCAACCGCGCCCGCAGCGCAGGATCCAGCGGCGCGTCCGCGCACGCCATCCGCGCCGCAAGGTGGCCGCCCGCGGAATGGCCCGCGACCACGATGGGGCCCGCCACGCGCGCGGCCGCCACAGCGATCGCGGCGGCGACGGAACGGGTGATCGCGCTCACGCGCGCCGCCGGACACAACGGATACTCCAGCACGGCCGCGGACCACCCGCTGGCCACCGCGCCGGCGGCGAGATGGGACCAGTCCGCCTTGCCGAACGGCAGGTGCCAGTAGCCGCCATGAACGAAGACGAACAGGCCGCGCGTCGCCGCCGCCGGGGCGAACAGATCCATCCGTTCACGCGGATCCGGGCCGTAGGGCACATCGAGCATGCCGCCGGCCTGCGCGCGAAACGCGGACGCCGCTGCCTTGAACCGCGCCGGATACTCCGCAGCGCCCGGGATGTAGGGGCCGTTGGCGAAGGCGTCGTCCCAGTCAATGTCCACGTCGATCGCGGGCGATGTCGTCATCGGCGCAGTCTACGCTTGAAACGGCGCGGCGGGAAACGCACTCTGCGGTCATGACCCCACAGGACCTCGACCGCGCCGACCCGCTCGCCGGCAAGCGCGCGGCGTTCCACCTGCCAGACGGCGTCATCTACCTCGACGGCAACTCCCTCGGCGCGTTGCCCCACGGCGTAAGGGCGCGCGTTGCGGAGGTGGTGTCTGCGCAATGGGGCAACCGGCTCATCCGCGGCTGGAACGAGTGCGGATGGATGGATTTGCCCGCGCGCGTGGGAGACCGCATCGGGCGCCTGATCGGCGCGCCGCCGGGCTCCGTGACGGCGGCGGACTCCACCTCGATCAACGTGACGAAGGCGCTGACGGCGGCGCTCGGCTTGCGTCCGGAACGCCGCGTCATCCTCTCCGACACGGGCAACTTCCCCACCGACCTCTACATCGCGCAGGGCGTCGCCGCCATGACGGGGACGACGCTGCGCACCGTGGCGCCGGAGGACGTTGCGGCGGCGATCGATGACCGCACGGCGGTGCTGATGTTGACCGAGGTCGACTACCGCACGGGCCGCAAACACGACATGGCCGCGCTCACCGCGAAAGCGCACGCCAGCGGCGCGCTCACCGTGTGGGACCTCGCCCACTCCGCCGGCGCGTTCGCCGTGGACGTAGGCGCCGCGCGGGCGGACTTTGCGGTGGGGTGCGGATACAAGTATTTCAACGGCGGGCCGGGCGCGCCGGCCTTCATCTACGTTGCGCCGTCGCTGCAGAACGCCGTGACGCCGGTGTTCTCCGGATGGATGGGGCACGCCGCGCCGTTCGCGTTCGAGCCGGACTACCGCCCCGCCGATGGCGTCGCGCGCATGACGGTGGGCACGCCTTCGGTGCTCGGGCTCGCGGCGCTCGATGCAGCGCTCGATGTTTGGGACGATGTGGACATGGGTCTCGTGACCGCGAAGTCCGCGGCGCTGGGCGATCTCTTCATCGCGGCGTTGGAGCGAGGGCGCCCGGAGCTTCGCCTGGCGAGCCCGCGCGCGGCCGCGCACCGCGGCAGCCAGGTCTCGTTTCACTGCGAGAACGGCTACGCCGTGATGCAGGCGCTGATCGCCGAGGGCGTGATCGGCGACTTCCGCGCTCCCGATCTCATCCGCTTCGGGTTCACGCCGCTCTACACCCGCTACACGGACGTGGCCGAGGCCGCCGCCATCCTCCTGCGCGTTCTGGACGAAGGGCTTTGGCGGCGCCCGGCGTATCAGGTGAAGGCCAGGGTCACATGAACCGTCTCCTCGTCGCCCTCGCGCTGGCCTTGAGCGCGTGTGCGCCGGCGCCGGATTCGGCGCCGCCGGCGCTGATGCGCTGGCCTGACCTCACGGGTCGCCCGTCGCCGGCGGCGACGCATACCATCGCCTACGGCGCCGATCCCTTGCAGGTGGTGGACCTGTGGCTGCCGGCGGGCGCGGGGCCGCACCCTGTCGTCGTGATGGTGCACGGCGGTTGCTGGCGCACCGACATCGCCGTGCGCACGCTGATGAACTATGTCGCCGAGGATCTCCGTCAGCACGGGCTGGCTGTGTGGAACATCGAGTACCGTGGCGTCGACCGTCCCGGTGGCGGGTACCCCGGCACGTTCGCCGACGCCGCCGCCGCGACCGACGCCCTGCGCCGCGCGGCGCCGCAGTACAATCTCCGCACTGACCGCATCGCCGCCGTCGGTCATTCCGCCGGCGGCCATCTGGCGCTGTGGCTTGCCGGGCGGGCGAAACTGCCTGCGTCGAGCCCTTTGCGCACTGCCGACCCGTTGCGGATCGACGCCGTCGTCAGCATCGGCGGCCTGCCGGACCTTGCGGTGAACGCCACCGCCGGCGACGCCGCATGCGGCGCCGACATCACGATCGCGGGCGCCGCCTCCGCGGATCGTCCCGACATCTTCGCCGACACATCGCCCGCCGCCCTCCTGCCCCTGGGCGTGCGCCAGCGCATCGTGCACGGCGCGCAGGACCGCATCGCCCCGTCGTGGCTGGGCCGGGCGTACGCGACGAAGGCCGCCGCCGCAGGCGACGACGTCCGCTTCATCGAGGCGCCCGCCACGGGGCATGTGGAACTCGTGGCTCCCGATACGCCCGCGTGGGCGACTGTGCGCGGCCTGCTGATCGCGTCCGTGCGCTAGCCCGCCAGCAACGCCTCCACGGCCGCGCGTGTCGGCAGCGACGATTGCGCGCCCGCGCGGGTGGCCGCGCACGCGCCGGCCGCGCACGCAAAGCGCAGCGCCGCAGCCTCATCCACGCCCTCCAGCAGCGCCACGACGAGTGCGGCCACAAAGGCGTCGCCCGCGCCTGTGGTGTCCATCGCCGTTACCGCCGGCGGCGCCGCCCGCGCAACCTCGACGCCCCCGCGAAGGAGCGCGGCGCCGCGTGCGCCGTGCGTGACCGCCACCAACCCGCGCGCCTGATGGAGCGTCCCGCCGTAGAAGGCGGCTTCGCCCTCGTTCACGACGATCAGGTCCGCGCGCGCGATCACGGCCGGATCGACCGGCGCCGCCGGCGCGAGATTGACGCAGAAAAACCCCTCCGACGCCTGCGCGGCGCGCGCGACGGTGGCGGGCGGCAGTTCGAGCTGGCAGATCAACGCATCTCCCGCAGGAAGCGCGAGACGGTCCGGCGTCAGCGCCGCGTTGGCGCCCGGCGCCACGGTGATCTGGTTCTCGCCCTGCGCGTCGACGGCGATCAGCGCCACGCCCGTGGCGACTTCATCATCGACAGTCACGCCAGTGAGATCGACCCCGCCCGCGCGCAGCAGCGCGAGCGCTTCGTCCGCCAGCGCATCGCGCCCCACCCGCGCCACGAGCGCGGCCTCCGCGCCGAGCCGGCGTGCGGCCAACGCCTGGTTGGCGCCCTTGCCGCCGGGGTGGCGCGCGAACACGGCGCCCGTGACCGTCTCCCCGGCCTTTGGCAGCGGCGCGCCGGCGGCGACGAGATCAAGGTTCACCGAGCCGGCGACGACGATGCGCGTCATGGGGCAAGCCGTTCGTTGAGGATCGCGAAGATCGCGTCCGCGTCCGCGTGCGTGACCCAGCGGGCGTTGCCGCTGGCCTGGAAATCCACCGCGGTGTGGCCGAGCGTGAGGGGGGCGGCGATCTCCACGTCCACCCGGCAGGGCCGCGCGACGAAGAGATGCGGCGCGAGCAGCCAGAAGATGGTGGCGGGATCGTGCAGGGGCGCGCCGTCGCCCTGGCCATACGCGGCGGTGGCGGCGCTGGAGAACTCGAGCAGGGACACAGCGGCGAGCGCGCGCGGCCCGCCGACGCGGGCGAGTGCGGCCGTGCGCGCGGCGGTGGTGCGGATCTGATGGGTGACGTCGAGGCTGAGCACGGTGACGGCGCGCGCCATCGTGAGCACCACGTGGGCGGCGTGGGGATCGGCGAAAATGTTGTATTCCGCCGACGGCGTGACGTTGCCGCCTTCGCTTCGCGCCCCGCCCATGATCACGACTTCGTCGATCCGGTCCACCAGCGCCGGCGCCATCAGGAACGCCATCGCAAGGTTGGTGCAGGGCCCGGTGACGACCAGCGTCACGGGAGCGGGCGCGTCCGTCACGAGGCGCACGATGGCGTTCACCGCATGCTCCGGCGCGGGGCCATGGGCGGGCTCGTCAAAGGGGAGCGACCCGAGCCCCGTCTCGCCATGGAAGTGCTCGGCCTCGATGGGCGCGCGCACCATCGGCCGCGTGCAGCCGGCGAACACCGGCACGTCCGGCCGCCCCGCCAGCGCACGGATCACGCACGCGTTGCGCGCGGTGAGCGCGGCGCTGACGTTGCCCGCCACCGTGGTGACGGCGAGAATGTCGAGCGCCTCAGGCGCCGCGAAGGCGAGCAGAAGCGCAACAGCGTCGTCGACGCCGGGATCGCAGTCGATGATGATCGGTCGGGAGGCCATGGCGCAGTTTCAGACTGTTCGCGCCTTTACGGCAAGGGGCGCGCCGCTACGGCGACGGCGCGCCCGCTCCAGCCTCGCCGCCAACCGGCGCGGCTAGACCCGTTCGATGATGATGGCCGGCGCCATGCCGCCCGCTGCGCACATGGTCACGAGGCCGCGCTTGAGATCGCGCCGCTCCAGCTCGTCCAGGATGGTGCCGATCAGGATCGAGCCGGTGGCGCCGATGGGGTGGCCCAACGCCATGGCGCCGCCGTTGACGTTGACCTTCTCGCGGTCGAGCTTGAGATCCCGGATGAATTTCTCGGCGACCACGGCGAACGCCTCGTTGATTTCCCAGAGGTCGATGTCCTCCACCTTGAGCCCCGCCTTGTCGAGCACCTTGCGAGCCGCGGGCACCGGCGCATTGAGCATCAGGGTGGGGCTGTCGCCGACGTTGGCGGTGGCCACGACTCGTGCCCGCGGCTTCAGGCCGTTCTTCTTCGCATAGGCGGGCGACGCCAGCAGCACCGCCGCCGCGCCGTCGACGACGCCCGAGGAATTGCCGGCATGGTGGATGTGGGTGATCGTGAGGTCCGGGTACACTTGGCGGATGAGGCCGCCGTAGGTGGTGCCCTTCTCGTCGAGCGGAATTTCCGCCAGCGCGGCAAACGACGCCTTCAGCGACGAGAGGCCCTCCATCGTGGTCTGCGGACGCGGAAACTCCTCCCTGTCGAGGGCGAGCGTCCCATCCTCCTTGTAGACCGGCACGAGGCTGCGGTCGAAGTGCCCACCCTTGATGGCGATGTCCGCGCGGCGCTGGCTTTCCAGCGCGAGTTCGTCGGTGGCCTGGCGCGAGATGCCTTCGAGCGTGGCGATGGCGTCCGCGCACACGCCCTGGTGCGATTGCGGGTGACGCGCGCGCAGGCGCAGGTTGCCCGCGTCCATCATCGGCGGCGACGAGGGATCGGCGGTCGAGGCGGTGTAGCTCATCATCTCGGTGCCGCCTGCGATGACAAGGTCCTCCATGCCGGACATGATCTGCGCGGCTGCGAGGTTGACGGTGGTGATGCCGGAGCCGCAGAAGCGGTCGAGCGTGACGCCGCTCGCCTTGATGTCGTAGCCCGCGTCGAGCGCCGCCATGCGGCCCATGTCGCCGCCCTGCTTGCCGCGCTGCGAGGAGCAGCCCCAGATGATGTCGTTGACTTCGGCGGTCTTGAGATTGTTGCGCTCGGCCAGGGCCTTGAGCACGCTCGCGGCGAGCTGCTGGGGATGGATGTCGGCCAGGGCGCC
>JANRIM010000101.1:0-8139 GCA_033764865.1 Hyphomonadaceae bacterium | reverse complement strand
AGCCCGATGCGGATGAAGGCGGCGTTCATGCGCGTGGTGGGCGTGGCGATGCGCACGTCGCTGGCCAGCGCCAGCGCGAAGCCGCCGCCGCTGGCGGCGCCCTGGACCACGGACACGATGGGTTGCGGGCATTTGCGCATGGCCATCACGATCTCGGAGATGGAGCGCTGGGAGTCGAGGCCCGCCGCGACGCCGCCGCCGGCGTTTGACCGTTCCTTCAGGTCGAGGCCCGCGCAGAAGTTGGCGCCCGCTCCCCGCAGCACCACGACCCGCACGTCCCGGCGCCAGTAGAGCTCCGTGAACAGGCCGCGCAACTCGTCCACCAGGCGGCGGTTGAGCGCGTTGAGCCGCTCCGGCCGGTTCATGATGACTTTGAGGGCCTGTCCGGCCTGGGTGACGACGAGATGTTCGTACATGGGGCGCGCCTCCGTAGCGCGCGGAGCATCGGACGGGGGCGGGCGCGCGACAACCCGTGACGTGGCGGAGGGCCGTGGGGGCGTCGCACGCGGGGAGGGTTGCGCCAGGGCGGTCTCCGCCCCTACATCGCCCCCCTCATGGCCCGTTTCCTCATTACGTCCGCGCTGCCCTACATCAACGGCATCAAGCACCTGGGCAATCTCGCCGGCTCGATGCTGCCGGCCGACGTGCACGCCCGCTTCCGCCGCCTCCAGGGCCATGAAGTCCTGTTCCTGTGCGCCACGGACGAACACGGCACGCCCGCCGAACTCGCCGCCGCCGAGACGGGGCAGGACGTGCGGGCCTACTGCGACGAACAGCATCTGGTCCAGCGCGCGGCGGGCGAGGGCTTCCGGCTGTCGTTCGATCACTTCGGGCGTTCTTCCAATCCCCAGAACCACGCGCTCACCCAGCATTTCGGGGAGCGGCTGGAGGCTGCCGGTCTGATCGAGGAGCGCACCAGCCGGCAGGTGTATTCCATCGACGACGGGCGCTTCCTGCCGGACCGCTATGTGGAGGGCACATGCCCGCACTGCGATTTCGATCGCGCCCGCGGCGACCAGTGCGACAACTGCGGCCGCCTGCTCGATCCCACCGACCTGAAGAACCCGCGCTCCAAGATCTCCGGCTCCACGAATGTGGAGGTGCGCGAGACGGCGCACCTCTTCCTCAGGCAGCCGCTGATGCAGGAGCGCATCCGCGCATGGGTGGACTCATCCACTGCCTGGCCGCACCTCGCCCGCTCCATCGCCTACAAGTGGCTTGACGAGGGCCTGATCGACCGCGCCATCACGCGCGATCTCGCGTGGGGCGTGCGGGTGACGAAAGACGGCGCGGTCCGGCCCGGCTTTGAGAACAAGGTGTATTACGTCTGGTTCGACGCGCCCATCGAGTACATCGCGGCGGGTGCGGAATGGGCGGAGGCGACGGGCGGAAACTGGGAGCGCTGGTGGCGCACCGACAAGGGCGCCGACGACGTCACGTACATCCAGTTCATGGGCAAGGACAACGTCGCCTTCCACACCGTGAGCTTTCCCGTGACCATCATGGGCTCGGGCGAGCCCTGGAAACTCGTGGACAGGCTCAAGGCCTTCAACTGGGTCACCTGGTACGGCGGCAAGTTCTCCACCTCCGAGAAGCGCGGCATCTTCATGGACGCTGCGCTTGACCTGCTGCCGAGCGATTGCTGGCGGTGGTATCTCATGGCCAATGCGCCGGAGAGCAGCGACGCCGCCTTCACGCTGGAGCAGTTCCAGCAGACGGTGAACGCAGACCTCGCCAACGTTTTCGGCAACCTGGTGAACCGGATCACGCGCTTCTGCGCGGCGAAGTTCGACGGCTTCGTACCCGACGCCGGCGCGCCGGGCGATCTTGAGCGGGCGCTACAGGCCGACGTCGCCGCCCGCGTCGCAGCGCTCACCCAGCATCATGAGGACATGGAGTTCCGAAAGGCCGCCGCCGAGTTGCGGGCGCTGTGGGCGGTGGGCAACGAGTACCTCCAGGCCGCCGCGCCGTGGACGGCGCTGAAAACCGACGCCGGCTATGCGGCGGTGGGGGCGCGTACAGGGCTCAACCTCGTGGCGCTGTTCGCCGTGCTGGCCCAGCCCTTCATTCCCGACGCCGCCGACGTCGTCCTGAACGCTCTGGCCGTGCCGCAGGACGCGCGCCGCTGGCCGCGCGCCGACGATCCCGCGCTGCTGGCGCGCTTGCCCGCCGGCCACGCGATCACGCCCCCTGACGTTCTGTTCCGCAAGATCGAGGACGCGGACGTGGCGGCTTGGGCGGAGCGGTTCGGGGGCGGCTAGCGCGCGTCGGGAACTCAAGGAACCCGGGGAACCGATGGAACCCATGGCCGGCCGGGCGCGCCGCCACGCCCGCGCTGGCGATCCCCGCGGGACTTCGCTAGGACTGCCCCAGAACGAACGCGCCTGCGGGGAACCGGACCGATGGACCAGTTGCAAAGCTATCTTTCCGCCGCGCTGGATTTTCTCCAGCAGGGCTACAACCAGGTGAACGGGCCGCAGGGGCTCATCATCGCCTTGCTGGCGGTGGTGGTCATGCAATCGTGGGGACAGCTGCTGGCGATCACGCTGGCGTCCACGGTGGCCTACGCCGTGGTGGAGGCGGTGCGTCCCATCGTGCTTGAGGGCGGCGCGCTGAAGCTGCCGCCCGTGACGGAGCCGTCGTACTGGGTGTTCGTGGCGGCGCTCTACGTGGGCCTGCTGGTGATCATCGCGATGTTCTTCGCGGTGAAGCGGGTGTTCTTCATGGGCGGCGGCGCGCGGGCCAAAGCCAAGGCGCACTGACGTCGCCGGCGCCGAAGGCTGGAGCGGGTGAGGGGAATCGAACCCCTGTCACTAGTTTGGAAGACTAGAGCTCTACCATTGAGCTACACCCGCGTGCCGGACGGCGCCGCCTTCGGCGGGGGAGGGTCCTAGCATCGACCGGCGCGCGCTTCCAGTGCGCTCAAGCCGCCTTCCGCCGTTGCGCCGCGGCGTAGAGCGCGATGGCGGCGGCGGCGGCCACGTTGAGGCTCTCCAGCCGCGGATCGATCGGAATGCGCGCGCGCAGGTCGCAGGTGCGGGCCACGAGGTCCCGCAGGCCGGCGCCTTCCGCGCCCAGCACGATCACGGGACTGCGCCCGTCGGCCAGGGCGTCGTCGAGCGACAGGGCGGCCTCGCCCTCAAGGCCGATGGTGACGTAACCGCCGTGCGCCAGCGCCTCCAGCGCGCGGGCGAGGTTCACCGCACGCACGTGGGGCACCATCTCGATGGCCCCTGCGGCGGCCTTGGCGAGCGCCCCCGTCAGCGGCGGAGATTTCCTGTCCTGCATCACCACCGCGCGCGCGGAAAATCCCGCCGCCGCCCTGAACACGGCGCCCACGTTCTGCGGATCGGTGACGCCGTCGAGCACCAGCACGGGCCGCCCGTCCGGCGGCAGGCACGCCTCCTCGAGGCTGACGTCCGCCAGCGGCTCAGCCCGCAGCGCCACCCCCTGGTGCACCGCCCCGGCCGGCAGCAGCGCGTCGATGGCGGCGGGCTCCAGGAGGTCGGGGACGACCGCGGAGGGCAGGCGCTGGGCCCCGTTGCGGCTCGCCACCAGCCGTTCCACCCGCCGCGCCGGGTTCGCCAGCGCCGCCAGCACCGCATGCACGCCCCAGATCCACCGCGTGTCGGGCGCAGGGCGCTGCTCAGCCCGCGCGTCCGCTTTCTGGGGCCCGCGCCTATTGAGCGGTGGGGTTGACCTCACTATAAGACGCGCCTCCGCAAGTGGACGGGGCGTTCTATCGGCCAACGCCTCCCACGTCCAAGCGGGACGTCCCCCGGGACGCCGGACCTGGTCTGGAAGGGTGGCCGAGTGGTTAATGGCAGCAGACTGTAAATCTGCCCGCGAGAGCGTACGCTGGTTCGAATCCAGCCCCTTCCACCAGTCTTCGCGCTTGAAAGCGTTGAGGTTTATCGGATCCGTTAGCGGCTGGCGCTGAAGGCCTCCCCAGCCGCGCGGCGGCTCCGTTAGTCGATGGAGAAGTCTTCCGGCTTCCAGTCGAAGGCCGGATACTGCGGGTCCATTGCTTCCAGCGTGCCGCGCACGATGGCGGCGATGATGGCGTTGCGGCGCCATTTGCGGTCCGCGGGGACCACGCGCCACGGGGCGTGCGGGCTGGAGGTGCGGCGCAGCATGATCTCGTAGGCGTCCTGGAACTGGTCCCAGGCCTTCCGATCCTCAAGGTCCCCCGCATTCCACTTCCAACGCTTGGCGGGATCTTCCAGGCGGTCCTGCAAGCGCTTTTTCTGCTCGTCCCGGGAGATATGGAGCATGAACTTGAGGATGGTCACGCCGTTGTCGGCCAGCATCCGCTCGAACAGCACGATCTGGTCGTAGCGCTTCTCGATGGCGTCGGCGGGCGCGAGCTGACGCACCCTGGCCACCAGCACGTCCTCGTAGTGGGAGCGGTTGAAGATGCCGATGAAGCCCCTCCTGGGCACCGCGTGATGGACGCGCCAGAGGTAGTCGTGGGCCAGTTCCTCCTCGGTCGGGCGCCCAAACGGCGTGACGGTGACGCCGAGCGGGCCGGTGGCGTTGAACACCCCGCGGATGACGCCGTCCTTGCCGGAGGTGTCGATGCCCTGCAGCACGACCAGAAGCGCGCGCCGACGCTCGGCGAAGAGGCGGTCCTGCAGCGTGTTGATCGCGTCGGCGTCGTCGGCCAGCTGCTTCTCGGCCTTCTTCCGGTCGGGCAGGAGATCGTCGGCGCGGGCGTCGAGCGCGGCGAGTTTGACCTTGGCGCCGACCGTGATCGCGGCGTCGAGTTCGGTCCATGCGGGCTTTGCGTTCATGGGAACATCATCGCCCGCCTTCGCGCGCGGCGCGAGCGAACTCGCGCCACAGCCGAGCCGAAAACGAAGAAGCCCCGCCGGGGCGGGGCTTCCAGGTCACGGCGCCGCCGGCGAACCGCTCAGCTTGCGTAGAACTCGACCACGAGGTTCGGCTCCATCTGCACCGCGTAGGGGACTTCCGCCAGCAGCGGCACCCGCACGTACTTGGCGCTCATGGCCTTGGGATCGAGCTCGATGTAGTCGGGCACGTCGCGTTCGCCGCTGCCCATGGCCTCCAGGACAAGCGCCATGGACTTGGCCTTGTCGGACACCTCGATCAGGTCGCCGGCCTTGCACACGAAGGAGGGGATCGTCACCCGGCGGCCGTTCACCTTGACGTGCCCGTGGTTCACGAACTGGCGGGCCGAGAACGGCGTGGGCGCGAACTTGGAGCGGTAGATCACAGCGTCGAGGCGGCTTTCGAGGAGGCCGATGAGGTTCTCGGCGGTGTTGCCCTTGCGGCGGGACGCTTCGGCGAAGATCCGCCGGAACTGCTTTTCGGTGATGTTGCCGTAGTAAAGGCGCAGCTTCTGCTTGGCCGCGAGCTGCTGCCCGAAGTCGCTCGTCTTGCCTTTGCGGCGCTGGCCGTGCTGGCCGGGGCCATAGGAGCGCTTGTTGACCGGGGACTTGGGGCGGCCCCAGAGGTTTTGCCCATACCTGCGATCGGCCTTGTACTTGGCCGTCAGACGCTTCGTCATGCGTCTGGTTCCTTCTATTTTGAGGGGGCCCGGCGGCGCCGGAAATGACGCCGCTTCTGCCCTGGCGGTAAACACCCCTCGCCCAGCATGCGCGCCGGGCGCGGGGCCCGGACGAAGGCGCGGTTTCTAGACCGCACGCCGGCGAAGTCAACCCTTCGGCGTCGCTGTCCTCGGAAATATTGCCCAAAGTGTTCGGCAAGAATGACTAGATATCACTCACTATAGACGTGCCTAATCTGGCTCCGGCGCGCAATATTCAGACAAAATTATCGGCCGGAAACAATCCTCGCGTGCGGTGGAGGAACGCATGCGGACGAGGATCGACGCGCCGAACATCGCCCGGGACCGCCAAGGCGCGGCGGCGCTGGAATTTGCGCTGGTCGGGCCGCCGCTCGCGCTGCTCGCCTTCGGCATCCTGCAGTACGGGGTCTATTTCGGGGTCGCGCACTCGGTGCAGCAGCTCACCAACGACGCCGCGCGCGTCGCCGTGGCGGGCCTCAACGAGGCCGAACGTACGCAACTGGTGCGTGAGCATGTCGACGCCCACTGGCGCGACTACGGCCTCGTGCGGGAGGACAGCGTCGCCGTCTCCGTCAGCGACGCAGGCGGCGCGATCACCGTGCAGTCGCGCTACGACGCCTCCTACCTGCCCATCTTCGCGATGAAAGGACTTGTGCCCATGCCGCCCTCCACCATCGAGGACCGGGCGTCGGTCCGCGTGGGCGGCTTCTGATGCGCACGCTCGCCCGCGACCGGCGCGGCAACGTGGCGTTGATCGCCGCGCTGTGCGGCACGGGCTTCATCGGGGCGGCGGGCCTCGCGGTGGATTCCGGCTCGGTCTACCTTGAGACGCGCCGCGTGCAGGGCGCCGCTGATCTGGCGGCTATCGCTGCGGCCACCGCGCTCAACCCGCAGCGCGCCCACCAGACCGTGCAGGCCAATCTCGGGCGCGGAACCACGGTTTCGGTGACGTTCGGCGATTACACGCCCGATCCCGCCCGTCACGCGCGCGACCGCTTCAGCCCTGGCGGCCCCGACACGGACGCTGCGCGCGTCACGGTGGAGTCCCGCGCGCCGTTGTTCTTCGGCGCGGCGATCCTCGGCAAGGAGAGCGTGGCGGTGCGCCGCACGGCGACGGCGGCGCAATCGCGGATGGGCGCCTTCACGCTCGGGACGCGGCTCGCCGCCGTGCGCGGCGGGCTTGCGAACGCGCTGCTGTCGGGCCTCACCGGCAGCTCCGTGTCGCTGTCGGTGATGGACTACAATGCCTTGCTCGACGCGGACGTGTCGCTCTTCCACTACTTCGACGCCCTGCGCGCCGACCTCGATCTCACGGCCGTCACCTATGACGATCTGCTGGAGCAGGAGGTCGAGGCGGGGCGCGCGCTTTCGGCGCTCTCGGCGACGCTCGCAGGCGCCGACCGGGCGGCGGAGGCGGGCATCGTGGCCAACCTCGCCGCCGCCACGAAGAAGGACCACAAGGTCAAGTTGGGTAATCTCGTCGACCTCGGCCCATACGGGGCGCAGGACCAGGCGGCCGCGCCGCTGGACATCACGGTGGCCGCCTTCGACCTCGCCAACATGGTTCTGCAAGGCGCCAACGGCGGCCGCCACATCGAGTTGGACATTCCCAATCTCGGCGCGCCCGGCATCGGGGACGTCACCGCCTGGCTCGCGATCGGCGACCCGCAGACCGGCTCGGCGTGGCTCGTCATCGGGCCTGAGGGGGTGGCGCAGGTGCGCACGGCGCAGGCGCGCCTGTACGTGGACGCCCGGATCCTGAGCGCAGGCCTCGCGCCGCTGCGCCTGCCGCTGCTGGTGGAGCTGGCGTCGGCGGAGGCGCGGCTTTCCGATGTGCGGTGCGGGGGCGCGCCGTCAGCGCACCGCATGGAGGTGGAGGTGCGTCCGGCGCTTGCCACCGTCCAGGTGGCCGACATCGACCTCTCGCATCTGAAGGTCTTCACGCGTGAGCTGCCCGTGGAGCCGGCGCAGGTGCTGCGGCTGCCCGCGGTTCGTCTGACGGCGGAAGCCAAGGTGCGCCTCGGATCGAAGGACTGGCGCGCGGTCACCTTCAGCGGGCGCGAGATCGAGGAGCACGCGATCAAGACGGTGGCGTCGCGCGGCTTCGCCAAAGGCCTCGCGTCCAGCGTGATGGAGGATTTGGAGCTTGATGCGCAGGCGCTGGGCCTTTCCCTGTCGCCCGTGACCAAGACGCTCACCGTCACCGCCGGCGCGGCGCTGACTGCGGCCGCGCCTGCGCTGGACGGCGTCATCGAGGGCTTGCTGGCGACGGCGGGGCTTTCGCTGGGCGAAGCGGATGTGCAGGCGTCCGGCGTGCGCTGCATGCCGGCGGTGCTCGTCGGCTGACCCGCCCGGACATCGGGAGATGAACGCGGGCTTCAGGAGAGGCTCAGCCGCGTGAGCGCATGATCGTCGTCAAGGTCGCTCCCACGGGGGGCGCGCCCTTGGTGATGGAGATGATGATGAAACGCCTGTTCGCCGCCGCCGTCGCGGTGGCCGCGCTCGCCGCCGCTGCGCCCGCCAACGCCGACCCGCACCGCTACGACGGCGCGCGCGCCCATCAGGGCGACCGCTACGATCACCGCGGT
>JANRIM010000042.1:0-8601 GCA_033764865.1 Hyphomonadaceae bacterium | reverse complement strand
GTTCATCCATCGTTGGTGAACCGCTACTTCGGCTCCAAGGAACAGCTGTTCGCCGAGGCGGTCCCGGCCACCTTCTCCGTCGAACCGCTCCTGCCGGACAGCGCCAAGGGGTTCGGATTCCAACTCGCCCACTATGTGCTGACGAAGGAGAAGGCGGATTTCGACGCCACGCTGGCGATGGTCCGCTCCGCCGGCAACGGCGACGCCGCGCGCATGCTCCGCGCCGGGCTGGAGGAGCGGTTCGTGGGACCGCTTGCGGACTGGCTGGGAGCCCCATCGGCGGACGCGCGCGCGGGCATGGTCGTCAGCGTCCTCGCAGGGGTCGCGATCATGCGGGACGTGCTCGGGATAGACGCGCTCAAGGCCGACCAGGACGTGGTGCGCCAGCTCCTCGGGGAGACACTCGAACAGATCATCGACAGACGCCCCGACGACGCCGCTGGCGACGCGGCGCAGTGACGTCCCACGTCTTGGACTTGGGCCGGCGCGCTGAGGAACGGCCGCCCGACGCCGTGAAGTTCGCGCTTGCGGCGATGCGAGAATGTTTGGAACATGCTTAGGCGGCGCCGCCCTGCGCCGTCTATCAGACGCCGATGACTTCGCGCACGAAACGGGTCACGCTTCAGACCTCCCCCGTCCCGCTGGTCGGAGACGTGGCGCGCCGTGCGTTCGACGCGGCCGCCGCCATCAACGCCGCCGGGACGCAGCCCGCCGTCGACGCGCTCATCAAGCCCGTGATCGCCACGCTGGGCTTTTCGCACGTCATCCTGGTGGAGACCCGCGACAACGTCTCCCGCGTCCTCGCCGGCGAGCCGCCCTCGCCGTGGTGGCCGCATATGACGGCGGCGGGCTACGCGCGCGAGGATGTCGTGTTCAAGGCCGCGCAGACGACGCAGGACGCCTTCTTCTATTCCGACGTCACCGAAGCCCCCGGCCTCACCGACCTCCAGCGCCGCATCGCCGGGGAACGCAAGGAATTCGGCATTCTTGACGGGTTCGTGAGCCCCAGCCACGGCCGCAACGGCGCGGTGAGCGCGGTGGTGCTGGCGGGCGTCGACGTCGACCCGCGCGACCCCGACGTGCGCGCCGCGGCGCTGGTGCTTTCGGATTACTACGGCGTGGCCGCGCGCCGCCTTGCGCCGGCGCCGCCGGCTCCGGCCGCCGTCAAGCTGACGCGGCGCCAGATCGACTGCCTGTCCTGGGTGCGCGACGGCAAGAGCGCCACCGACATCGGCGACATCCTCGGCATCTCCATGCACACCGTTCACGAACATGTGGCCGAGGCGTGCGCGCGGCTGGGCGTGCGCACGCGCGTGCAGGCGGTGGCGGCGGCGTTGGCGCTGCGGCTCATCGATCCCTGAAGGCGTCGCACCGGACAAAATTCTTGGTCAACCTTGCCCATGGCGTCACGGACGCCCACGGCTTGCCTGGTCTGCCGGTTCGGAGACAATGATTCCCGTCCGGAACGGGCGATCTGTGCGGGCTCCCATGCGACGACACTCCCCCCGCATGCACGCGATGCACGACGGCGTGCCGCGTCTTGCGGGCGATGTGGCGAGACGGGCGTTCGACGCCGCCACGCGCATCGCGCACGCCGCCAGCCGCGCCGAACTTGACGCCGTCTTCGCCCCGACCATCCGCACGCTGGGCTTTGTCAACTACGTCTCGGTGGAGACCCGCGGCCGGTCGCTGCGTCTCATCGACGGGCGCCCGCACACGGTCTGGTTTCCACACCTCGTGGCCAGCGGATACCAGTGGGCCGATGCGCCGTTCGTGGCCGCGCAGGAGGGATCGGCGGCGGTGTTCTACAGCGACGTGGAGAAGCTGCGCGATCTCACCCCGGAGCAGGTGCGCATAGCGCATGAACGGCGCGAGCACGGCGTGCTCGACGGGTTCGCCAACTCCGTCCACGCACCCGACGGCGTCGTGTTCACGGTGGCGATGATCGGCGCCGACATCGACCCGCGCGATCCGGACGTCCGCGCCGCGGCGCATATCCTGTCCACGTACTACGGCCTCGCGTCGCGGCGGCTTGAGGCGTCGGCGGCGCCCCCGGCGCCGGCCGTGGCGCTCACCCGCCGCCAGATCGACTGTCTATCGTGGGTGCGCGAGGGCAAGAGCGCCACCGACATCGGCGCCATCCTGGGCATTTCCGCGCACACCGTGCACGAGCACGTGGCCGCGGCCTGCGCGCGCCTGGGCGTGCGCACCCGCATCCAGGCGGTGGCCGCGGCCATGGCGCTGCGCCTGATCGATCCCTGACGGCGGGTGGCGCACCCCCGCGCCCTCGGGGGTGTGCGCTGGACGGCCATGGTGGGAGTGTGCGCGGGGCTGAAAAGGCGCCGCGATGCCGACCACTGTCGATCTTCATGCATTGGAAAGCGTTGCGGCGCTGCTCGCCGAAGCGCGGGCGCTCTATGCCGACGCCTTACCGTTCGTTCACCAGAGCGACGCGCGGGAGGCGCTGTGCGGCGTCATCGCGGTGCGGGAGGCTTTGCACCTGCGACTGCGGGATCTGATGGGCGACCTCGGCGCGCGCGCACCTGCGCCCGGCGCAATCGATGCGGCGAGCCTGATCATCCATCGCGCCCTCGCCCAGGGCGACCTCGGCGCCGCCTTGCGGGAGATCGACGCCTGGGACGCGCGCCTGCGCGACGGCGTGCATAGGCACGCATTCACGCCGGGCCTCTCGGCGGATGTGGAAGCCAACCTGCTGTTCACGCGACGCATTCTCGACGTGGCGCCGGCGGCGCTGGGCGCACACGCACAGACCCGGGACTCGGCTGCGGCGTAAGCGTCGCGCGACGGGAAGCAACTTTCACTATGGACGCCAAAACTCTGAGACCATGGTGTATATCGAATAATCGCACACGTAGCCTTAACCCGAGGAAGCCGGGGGCCTGATGCCGGATCGCGTCACACGAGCCCACCTGATGGATCCGGGATCCTCCACTTCCGTGCCCGACCTGGCGAGGCACGCCTTCGACAGCGCCACGCGCATCGCCGCCGCCCAGACCTTCGCCGATCTCGAAGCGGCCACGCGCAGCGCCGTGACGCCGCTGGGCGTCACGGACTTCATGGTCGTGCGGTCCGTGAACGGGCAGGCGTCCATCATCGCCGGATCGCCGACCAACCCCTACTTCCGCGCCGTGCAGCCGGAGTCCATCACCGCGGCCGATCCCGTGCACCGCTACGCGCACAGGACCACCGACGCCTTCTTCTACAGCGACCTGCCCACCCTCATCGACATGTCCGCCGCGGACTGTCTGGCCATGGCGACGCGGGCCTCCTTCGGCATCATCGACGGCTTTGTGGGCGTGCGGCACCGGCAGGACGGCGTCCACACCTGCGTGACGATGATCGGCGACCGCATGGACGCCCGCACGCCCGACGCGCGCGAGGCGTTCTATCACCTGGCGGAGGCCTACGGCCGCGCGGCGCGGCGGCTGCTGACGGAGACGCACGCCGCGCCCGTCGTCCTCACCCGCCGCCAGCTCGACTGCCTCTACTGGGTGGGACGCGGCAAGAGCAGCGCCGACATCGCCGCCATCCTGGGACTGTCGACGCATACGGTGCACGCCCATGTCTCCGACGCGTGCGCGCGGCTGGGCGTGCGCACGCGCGTGCAGGCGGTGGCGGCGGCCGTGGCGCGCGGCCTGATCAGCCCCTGAGGGCGAAACCTTCGGCGGTTAACGCCGGATTCATGCTTAGCGCGCGTTCATCGAGGTTGCCGGAAAGCCCTTCAAGGCCGCCCTACTTTACTGAATCACAACGCAAAAATCGCCCATGTGTCAGCGCCGTAAACGGCTCGGCAACGCGCGGCCCCCATTGTCCCAACCCAGAACACAAAGAGGTTGGATATGGCCGTGGCAGCAAAACGCGCCGCAGCGACCCGCACGAACCCCGCCCCCATCATGGCGGTGGCTTCCGGCAAGGGCGGTGTAGGGAAAACGTGGTTCTCGGTCTCGCTGGCGTGCGCCTTCGGCCGTACGGGCCGGCGCTCGCTGCTGGTGGACTGCGATCTTGGCCTCGCCAACGTGGATGTGCAGCTGGGCGTGCGCCCGGAGGCGGATCTCGCTTCGGTCATGCGCGGCTGGCTGGAACTCGACCAGGCGGTGACGCCGGTGCTGGGCGGCCCGGGCCGCGGCGGCGGCTTCGATCTCCTGCCCGGTCACTCGGGCTCCGGCGCGCTGGGCGGGCTGAAGCTGGAGGACGTGCACCGCATCGCGCAGGGCGTGACGGCGCTGGCGCCGCTCTATGACCGCGTGCTGCTCGACCTCGCCGCCGGCATCGACCCGAACGTCATGCGCTTTGCGCGCGCGGCCAACCGCGTGGTGGTCGTGACGACGGAGGAGCCGCCGGCCCTCACCGACGCCTACGCCTTCCTCAAGGTCCTGCGCCTCGCCCAGCCCGCCGCCCAGCCGTGGGTGGTGGTGAACATGGCCGACACCCGCGCCTCGGGGCGGCGGGTGTACGAGCAGCTGGCGAAGGCGTCGGAGATGTACCTCGGCTACCGGCCGCCGCTCGCGGGCGTCATCTGCCGCGACCCGCGCGTCAGCGACAGCATCCGCGCGCAGACGCCCATCAGCGTCCGCCATCCGCATGCCCAAGCCTTCGAGGACGTGCTGCGCATCGCCGAAGCGCTGAGCGCGTAGCGCGCGATTTGGCGCCTAGAGCGCCGCGGGCGCGGCCAGCACGTTCTGCGGCGTGAGGCCGAAGCTCGCCTTCGGGTTGGCGTAGTCGCCGGTCAGCACCTCGTAGTGCAGGTGCACGGGCACGGCGTAGCTTGCGGTGTTGCCCATCAGGCCCACCTGCTCGCCCGCGACCACCCGCGATCCCACCGCGAGGCCGGGGCGGAACGTGGCGAGGTGCGCGTAGCGCGTGTAGACGCCCCCGCCGTGATCGATCAGCAGCATGTTGCCGTAGTCGTCGCGGTACTTGAGCTCGATCACGACGCCGTCGCCCGCCGCCAGGATAGGGCCGCCGTCGCGGGCGTGGTAGTCCACGCCACGGTGCGTGCGCCCGCCGCGGGGGCCATAGCCCGACGAGAGGCAGGCGCCCTTCGTGGGATTGGCCGCAAGCTTCACCGCCCCCACCGTCACCACCGGCGCATAGCCCACGACCTTGCGCGCGGCGTCCACCTTCGGGCCGTTGGAGACGGTCATGCCGGGGCACGCGACCAGCGTGGGCTCGAACCCCGACGGCGCGGCGGACGGGGCCACGGAGGCCACGGACTCCGGCGCCGCGAATGTCTGCATGTCGGCTTCCGCAACCCGCTCCACAGGGATCACCTGCCCCGCCGCCGCCCGCGCCCGCACCGCGGCGTCGAAGAATTGCGCCCGCTGGTCGCTGGAGAGCAGCCCCTGAAACCGGTCGAAATCGATCTTGCGCAGGCCGCTGGCCGCGCGCGCCTCAAGCGCGGCGGGGTTGAGCTGGGCCACCAGCGCGTCCGGGGCCGGATAGAGCGTGCCCAGCACCCACCCCACCGCCAGCACCAGGACAAGCGACCCCAGCCGTACGATCATGCCAACCATGGGCGCCCCCGATGAACCGCCCCGCAGGAAAAAGCGGGACCGGCCCGGATGCAACAGGCAAATCGTGGGCCGTCCCCGCCCCCGCCCGTCGCCTCAGTGCTCCAGCGCGCGGATGTGGGCGTTGGCGCCGCGCAGCCGCTCGGCGAGGTCGCGGGCGAGATTCGCCAGGATCACGGGCAGGATGTGGGGCCGCGCCGCTAGGCCCGCGCGCAGCTCCTCCACGCCGAAGCCGTAGCAGACCACCCGCTCATCGGCCACGACGTCGGCCGAGCGCGGGCCGCCATCCAGCAGCGCCATCTCCCCCACCGCCGCGCCCGGCTCCACCACCGCCACCCGCACCGAGCGGGTGACGCCGTCCACCGTCATGTTGAGCCGCACGCTGGCGCGCCCGCGGGCGATGACGAACAGCAGCCGGCCAGGCTCCCCCTCGCGCAGGATGTGCTGGCCCGCCTCGAACGAGAAGGGACGCGCGACGCTCTCCACCAGGTGGATGTCCTCCGCCGAGAGGCCCGCGAAGAGATCGAGCCGGGCGAGCGAGAACGTGGGCTGGGCGCGGGGCGCGGGCGCGTCCCCGGCGATGAGCTTGTCCTCGCACCACTCCAGCGCCTCGTCGCGCTCGGCGAACACGCCGGCGCGGTCGTTCTCCAGCAGCATGGCGCTGAACGGCCCGGAGAAGCGGCGCGCATCGCCGTGGATGATGAACAGCAGCTTGCCCGCCGCATCCAGATCGGCGTCAAGCCCCGCGATGAGCCGCGCGGCGGCGGTGTCGGCGGCGAACACGCGGCGAAGGTCGAGGATGAGGAAGCGCGCGTCCGCGCACGCCGCGCGCAGCCGCCGCACCAGCCGCTCCGCGGACGCGAAGAACAAGGCCCCTTGCGCCTCCGCCACCACGATGTCGGCGCCGCGCCTGTCGAGCACCGCCCGTTCATGGGCGTTGCGGCGGCGCTTGGAGCGCAGGCTGTCGCCCCGCCGCACACTGCGCACGCCGGCGGTGCCCAGCGTGGGCGTGCGGAAGACGTGCAGCCCGAAATCCTCCGCGATGGCCTTGCACGCGGCGATGGCGCGCACGCTGTTGCCGAAGCTGTCGAGACGCGGGGAAAACGCAGCGATCCCCATCTGCCCCGGCACGATGGCGATGATGGACCCCGACACCCCGCTCTTGGCGGGAATGCCCACCTCGTAGGACCACTGCCCGGCATAGTTGTACATGCCGCACGAGTTCATCACCGACAGCACGTCGTGCACGTACTCGCGCGCCAGCGCCGGCTCGCCCGTCACGGGCTGCACACCGCCGTTGGCCAGCGTGGCGGCCATGAGGGCGAGATCGCGACACGTCACCAGCACGCTGCACTGGCTGAAGTAGAGATCGAGGATCGCTTCGGTGTTGCCCCCGATCATGGCCGCCCGCGTCATCAGCGCGGCGATGGCGCGATTGCGCTCGCCGGTCTCGCGTTCGGAGCGGAACACCTCCTCGTCGATGGCCACGGGCCGGCCGACATAGCGGGAGAAGCAGGCCGCCATGGCCTTGCGGCGCGCCGCGTAGGTGCGTCCCGGCGTCATCGCCGACACGCCGATGGCGCCGGCGTTGACCATGGGATTGTAGGGGCGGTTGTTGTCCTCGTCGAAGATCGCCGCGTTGAACGCCCCGCCCGTGGGCTCCACGCCCACGTGGCGCAGCATCTCGGCGCGGCCGTGCGTCTCCAGCGCCAGGCCGTACATGAACGGCTTCGACACCGACTGGATCGTGAACGGGTGGGCGGTGTCCCCGACGCAGTACACCTCCCCGTCGGTGGTGGCGATGGCGATGGCGAAACGCTCGGGGTCGGCCTCGGCGAGCTTGGGGATGTAGGTCGCCACCGCCCCGTCGCGGACGGACGCGATGCGGGCGTGGAGTTTCTCCAGGTAGAGCGCGATCGGCCCGTCGGCCGTCGCGACCCGCTCGCCCGTCATGCCCGTCCGCTCCCGCTGCGCACCCGCAGTGGATCGGACGGCGCGCGGCGGGGCAAGGCCCGTGACACTCCTGTGACGCCCCGCGGCGGAGCGGCGCCCACAATTTGGGCCGCGTTCGCGCGCTCAGCGGGCGGCGAGCGTGAGCGCGGCCTCCAGCGCCCGGTCGCGCCCCGCGGCGACATCCTCGGGCCCGTCCGTCACGGCGACGTCGGGCAGGATGCCGGCGTCGGGGCGCGGCGTGACGGGGAACCGCCCGATCAGCGGCACGTCCGCCTCCAGGCCCGAGCCCGGCAGGCGCAGGAAGAAGAACGCCCCGCCGTTGATGCCGCGCTGGTTGCCGCCCGTGGCGCCGCCCACAAGGCGGCCCAGCCCGCGCTGCTGCGCCAGCTGCGCGAACTGGAAGGTGGCGGAGCTGTTCTGCGCGTCCGTCAGCACGATGAGATCGCCCGTGAAGCGCGGGCCCTTCGGCTGGATGAAGCTCACCCCCGACCCGCCCTGCAATGTGTAGAAGCCGTCGCCGCGCGCGACCGCCCGGTCGCCCCAGTCGCGGAAGGATTTGTCCCAGGTGTCGAGGTAGGGATCGAGATCGGGCGGGGTCTTCACGTAGCGCACGCGCCGTTCGTCGGCGTCCAGCGGCAGGTCCGCGTCGATGAGGCGCGCGATGATCTCGTGGCCGCAGTCGAGCCCGCCCTCATTACCGCGCACGTCCACGATCAGCGCCCGCGGCCGCGTGCGCGCGATCTCGGCGAACGTTTCGTCGAGGAAGGCCTTCCAGTCCCAGGTGGAATTGTAGAGCGCCCAGGTGGGCATCGAGAGCACCGCGGCGCGGTCGCGGAAGGACACCGTCCACGCCGGCGCGTTCCTGTCGGGCGAGGCCGCCATGCCGGCGCGGCGCGCGTCGAGATCGATGGCGCCCACCGTGCGGGTGACGACCGGCCCGCCGCCGGCCGGGCGCACGCGCAGGACGAACGACCCGTCGCGCACGGGAAACACCAGCGGGTAGAACACGTCGAACGTCTCGTACCGGTCGAGCCCCCGCACCTCCAGCAGCGCGCGCCGCTTGTCGTCGTTCGCTCCATCCGCACGCACATAGGGCACGAGCGCCGCGATGATCGCC
>JANRIM010000039.1:0-12020 GCA_033764865.1 Hyphomonadaceae bacterium | reverse complement strand
GGCGACGACGGCCTGGCTGAACTGGACGCCGCGTTCGGCGCCGCGTTCGGGCTCGCGGGCGAACAGGGAGAGGGCGGATGACGGGCCTGCGCGCGGCGCTCTTTGCATCGCTGGCGGTCAACGTGCTGCTGGTGGGCGTGGTCGGCGGGGCGGCGCTCTCGGAGTGGCGCGGCGAACGCACGCGCACCGAGACGGCCGTGGCGCGCGCGCCCAACATGCGCGCGATCCTGGGGGCCCTGCCGCCGGAGCGTGCGGCCGCCGTCCGCGCCCGCGTGATCGAGACCTGGCAGGACGCGCGCGAGGATCGCCAGCGCATGCGGCAGGCGCGCATGGCGGCCCTGCGCACCGCCGCCGCCGATCCGTATGACGCCGCCGCCACGCAGCGCGCCTTCGGCGAGATGCGCGCCGCGGACGCCGTGGTCACGGCGCGCTTCCATGACGTGATCGCGCAGACGCTCGGGGAGATGACCGTGGAGGAGCGGCGCGATGTGCTGCGCCGGCTCGCGACGCGCCGCCAGGCTCTGCGCGGCGCGCTGGCCGAGGACGACGAGGCGTCTCCGGCGCCCTGATCGCGCCGGCTACTCCGCCGCGATCGGCGCGCTGAGCGCCTCGCCGCCGCCAAACTGGCGCGGCAGGCGGATCGTCACCACCGTGCCCTTGCCCTGCTGGCTGTCGATCTCCATGCGCCCGCCGTGCATTTCCGCCAGCGATTTGGTGAGCGCAAGGCCCAGTCCCGTGCCCGGATGATCGCGCGCGAGCTCGTTGTCCACCTGCTCGAACGGCCGCGCGAGGCGGGGCAGGTGCTCCTTGGCGATGCCGCGGCCGGTGTCGATGACACGCAGCGTCAGGTGGGCGCCGGTGGCGCGCGCCTCCACCATGATGCCGCCCTTCTCCGTGAACTTCACGGCGTTGGACAAAAGGTTGAGCAGCATCTGCTTCACCGCGCGGTGATCGGCCTCGATCTCCGGCAGGTCCGGCGCGTCGACGATGATCTGCAAGCCCTTTTCCTCCGCCCGCCGCTTCACCAGGCGCACCGCCTGCTCGATGGCGTCGAGCGGGTCGAGCGGGCGCGGCGACAGGTTGAACTTGCCGGCCTCGATCTTGGCCATGTCGAGGATGTCGTTGATCAGGTCGAGCAGCAGGTTGCCGCTGGCGAGGATGTCCTTGGAGTACTGCTGATAGCGGGGGTCGCCCAGCGGGCCGAACAGGCCCTGGGCCATGATCTCGGAAAAGCCGATGACGGCGTTGAGCGGCGTGCGCAGTTCGTGACTCATGTTGGCGAGGAAGGCGCTCTTGGCGCTGGAGGCGTCCTCCGCCCGGCGCTTCTGCTCCTCGAAGGAGCGCGCCAGCTCCCGGTTGCGGCCCTCGGAGCGCTCCAGCTTGGCCACTGCGGCCTTGAGCGTGGTCTCGCTGCGGGTGAGGGCCTCCTCCTGGGTCTTGATGGTGGTGATGTCGAGGCCGATGGTCAGCAGGCCGCCCTCGGCGGTGGGGCGCTCCTGGATCTGCAGCCACGCGCCGCTCGCCAGCTCCACCTCGCGGGTCTGGGTGTCGTTGGGATCGGCGCGCTCGCGCCGGATCTGGCTGGCGCTCGCCAGCGTGATCGCATCGTAGGATGCGCCCTGGCGCAGGACGTTGGGATCGATCTTGAAGAGGTGCTGGAACGAGCGGTTCCACAGCACGAGCCGCCGGCGTGCGTCCCACAGCGCGAACGGACCGGTGAAGCTTTCGATGGCCTCGCGCAGGCGCCGCTGCATGGCGCGCGCGCGCAGTTCGGCGTCGCGGCGGGCGGTGACGTCGAGCGCGGTGCCCACGATGGAGCCCGCCTCGCCGGTGTCGGCGTCGGGCAGCGCAAGGCCGCGCATCTCCACCCATGACACGGTGTGCGCATTGGCGACGCGGAACGTCACGTCGAGCGCGCCTGTTTCCTTCGCACGCTCGAACGCCTCCTCCACGGCGCCGCGTTCCTCCTGCGTCGCCAGCAGCAGGAGCTGGGGCACGGTGAGATCGCCGCCCGGCGCGCGCAGCAGCGCCGCGAGCTGGTCGGAGATGGCGATGACGCCGGTCTGAGTGTTCCACTCGAAGATGCTGGAGCGCGCGCCGTCGGCGGCGGTGCGGTAGCGCTTCTCCACGCGCAGAACTTCGTCCTCGGCGACCTTCGCGCGCCGCGTGTTCTGGCGCAGCAGCAGCAGCAGGGCGCCCACGGCCAGGATCGGCGCGGCGGCGAGCAGGATGTTGCGCACGACGGCGCGCAGCGTCTCGGCGAACGGCGAGCGGGTGGCGGCGACGCTGTAGACGCGCAGGTCTCCGGTGGCGACGGAGGCGGCGCCCACCGCGGTCGGCTCCGCGCCGTCGTCGGGCGTGGCGATGAAGCCGTCGAGATCGTCGCCCGCCTCCTTGCCCAGGAGCGCGCGCACGTCGGCGCCAGGGGCGGCCATATCCGCCGGCAGCGCCGCGAGCACCACCCCGCCCGAAGCCAGGAGCAGCCGCGCGCCGGGCGCCGTCTCCGGCAGGAGCCGGGCCGGATCGAGCACGCTCACCAGGGTGTAGCCGCCGACGCGGCGCGTCAGCACCGGCGCCAGCACGCCGCGGGCCTCCACCACGCCCGCCCATGTCTGCGCCCGGCCCGCAAGGTCGCGGCCTCCGGCCGCGAGCGCGACGTCGGCGCCGCCGGCCTGCGCCGTGATGCGCCCGCTCTCGTCGAACACCACCACGCCGGCCACGGGGCGGGCGCGCAGCGCCGCGGCGGCGACGGCGCCCGGCGCGCTGGCCAGCGTGCCCTGCAGGCGCGCCACTTCGGCCGCGCCCGCCAGCGCGCCCCATGCGTGCACCATGGCGGTGTTGGCGTCGGCGGCGACGACGGCGGCGGCCTGCCGGCGCCCCTCGATGGTCTCGCGCATCGCCGCGCGGCGCTGCGCGTCGGTCTGCAGCACCAGCGCCAGCACGAACGCCACCAGCAGCAGCGCCACCAGCACGACGATCGACCGGGAGGCCGACGCGCCGTCCGTGCGCGCCGTCGGTGCGGCGCCGTCGCTTGCGGAACGTTCAGGATGGGTCACGCGGATCAGCCCCCGGCCACGTGATGCGAATCACGCTGCATAGCCTAACGAAGGGTTGCGATCAGCGGCAAGAACGCCGCCGCACGCACCGGTGGGTCACCGCGCGTCCACGCGTTAACGGTTGCTAACCGATGGTCCGGTCGATCATCTCGCGCACGTTGCGCGACAGCGTGGGGGCGCCGGCGAGGCGGTCCAGCGCGGCGCGCGCGGCCGCCTGGCGCGGTGCGTCGAAGCGCCGCCACGATTCGAACGGCGTCATCAGGCGCGCCGCGAGGGCGGGATTGAGCGCGTCCGCCTCCTGCACGGCGTCGGCCAGGAACGCGTAGCCCGCGCCGTCGACGGCGTGGAACGCGCGCAGGTTCCGCATGGCGAAGGCGGCCACCAGGGAGCGCGCGCGGTTCGGGTTCCGGATCGTGAACAGCGGATGGTCCTTCAGGCGGCGCACGCGCTCGGCGGCGTCGGCGCGCGCTGCGGCCGCCTGCACGGAAAACCACTTGTCCACCACAAGGGGGCTGTCGCGCCAGCGGTCTATGAAGGCGGCGAGCGCGGCGTCGAACGCCGCGCCCTCGATCTGGCCCAGCGCTTCCAGCGCGGCCATCCGCTCGGTCATGTTGGCGGCGCCCGCACAGGCGGCGGCGAGGCGGTTCTCCTGATCGGGGCCGAGCGCGGCGAGCAGATCGAGCGCGGTGGCCTTCAGCGCCCGGCGGCCGGCCTGCGCCGCATCCGGCGAGAAGGGCGTTTCGCTGGCGGCCTCGGCCAGCCGCTCCAGCCGCGGGGCGAGCGCGCGGGCCATGTGGGCGCGCACGCGCACGCGCGCCTCGTGCAGGCGGTCGGGATCGGGCGTCTCCACATGCTGGATGAGATCGGCGAGATCGGGCGCGCGCAGCGCGAGCGCGGCGAATGCAGGGTCGCGCTGGGCGCGGTCGAGCTCGCGGCCGAGCGCGGCGGCGATGCGGTCGAGCTCCGCCGCGGCCTGGGGCGCGCCGCGCGCATCGGCGAGGATCGCCTCGCGCAGCAGGCGCTGGCCCGCCTCCCAGCGCGTGAACGGATCGGGATCGTGAGTCATCTGCGTGAGCCGGGCGTGGGCGTCGAGGCCGTCGTCCAGCAGAACCGGCGCGCCGAAGCCGCGGAGCAGCGCGGGCGTGGGCGCCTGGACCATGTGGTCGAACACGAACGTGTGCGACGGCTTGTCCAGCACGAGATCGTGTTCGCGCTGCGCGCTCGCCGCGCCGGCGAGCCGGGCGGCGAGTTCAAGCCCGTCGTCGGTGACGAAGCCCACCTTGAGGGGGATGGGGAGAGCGGCCTTGTCGGGCTGGCCGGGCGTAGGCGGCGTCGATTGCGAGACGGTGAGCGTGTAGGTGCGGGCCCCGGCGTCGTAGACGCCGCGCGCCACCACGCGCGGGGTGCCCGCCTGGCGGTACCACGTCATGAAGCGCCCGAGATCCTGGCCGCTCGTCTCCTCGAAGCAATGGACGAAATCCTCCAGCGTTGCGGCGGAGCCGTCGCAGCGGGTGAAGTACAGCTGCATGCCGCGCGCGAAGGCGTCGTCGCCGATCAGCGCCTTCAGGACGCGGATGATCTCTGCGCCCTTCTCGTAGACGGTGGCGGTGTAGAAGTTGTCGATCTTGGCGTAGCTGGAGGGCCGCGCGGGGTGGGCCAGGGGCCCGGCGTCCTCCGAGAACTGACGCGCGCGCAGCGTCTTGACGTCCTTGATGCGCTTGACGGCGCGGGAGCGCTCGTCGGCGGAGAACTCCTGGTCGCGATAGACCGTCAGGCCCTCCTTCAGGCACAGCTGGAACCAGTCGCGCAGCGTGATGCGGTTGCCGGTCCAGTTGTGGAAGTACTCGTGCGCCACCACGCCTTCGATGGCCTCGAAGTCGGCGTCGGTGGCGGTCTCCGGATCGGCGAGCACGTAGGCGGCGTTGAAGACGTTGAGGCCCTTGTTCTCCATCGCGCCGAAATTGAAGTCCCGCACGGCCACGATGTTGAACACGTCGAGGTCGTACTCGCGCTGGAACACCTTCTCGTCCCACGCCATCGCGCGCTTGAGCGCGTCCATCGCGTAGTGCGCCCGCGGCGCCTCGCCGTCGTCCACGTAGACGCCAAGCTTCACGACGCGCCCGGAGAGGGTGACGAACTCGTCGTGGATGCTGTCGAAGGCGCCGGCCACCAGCGCGAAGAGATAGGCTGGCTTGGGGTGGGGGTCGCGCCAGACCGCGAAGTGGCGCCCGCCGCCCGCATCGCCGGAGTCCACGGGATCGCCGTTGGACAATAGCGTGGGATACCGCGCCTTGTCGGCGGTCATGCGCACCGTGTAGCGCGAGAGCGAATCCGGCCTGTCCTGGGCGTAGGTGATCTTGCGGAAGCCTTCCGCCTCGCACTGCGTGCAGAAGCGGCCGCCCGAAACGTACAGTCCTTCCAGCGCGGTGTTGGCCGCCGGGTTGATCAGCGTGTCGATCTCGAGCGTGAAGGCGGCGGGCGGGGCGTGGATGACGAGCCGCTCGGGCTCGATCGCGTAGGCGTCGGGGCTCAGCGGCGCGCCGTCGATTGCGATGCGCTCGAGGGAAAGGTTGGCGCCGTCGAGCGCCAGCGGCGCGGCGTCGCGCGCGGTCCGGCGCACGGTGGAGACGGCCCGCACGCGGGTGGCGTTCGGCTCCAGGTCGAACGTCAGCGCGATCTCGTCGATGGCGTAGTCGCAGGGGCGATAGTCGGCCAGCCGAACGGCGGCGGCGCCTTCCTCACGCATGGGTCTGGTCTCCGGTGTCGCGACCCACTTGGGCCGGTCCCGCGGTGAAATCAACCGCGCGGTTGCGGGGGGCGCGGTTCGGGCCGACTGTGACCGCGATGTCATGCGCACGTGGGCGCCGCTGCGCGCGCGGCGGCGACGGGAGCGGCGCGGGCGACAGGGAGAACGCACCATGAAACTTGTGCATGAGGCCACGTTCCGCGCCACGCTGAAGCCGCCGACGCCCGTGGGGCAGGGCCCCATCGGCCTGCGCATGCACTACGAGATCGACGGCGGTGAGGTCACCGGCGACCGACTGCGGGGGCGCATCCTCGGCGGCGGCGAGTGGGCGCTGATCGGGCCGGACGGCTACCTGCGCGTCGATGTGCGCGCGCAGATCGAAACCCACGACGGCGCATTTCTCTACGTGCAGTACGTCGGCCTCCTGGAAATGAACGCCGCCGTCCGGAACGCCACCGCCACCGGCCAGAGCACCGACTTCGCCGACCAGGCCTTCTACACCAATCCCCGCTTCGAGACGGGCGATCCCCGGTACGCGTGGCTCAACACGACGTTCTTCGTCGGCGAAGGCCGCATCGCGGCGCCGGGCGTGGAGTACCGGGTGTGGCGGCCGGCGTGACGCGCCGCGCTATTCGGCGGCGACGGCGTCCATCGCGGTGAACGCCGGGTCGTGGTAGACCTCGCGCACGATGTCGTCGGCGCGGGCGGCGAGTTCGGCGAGCGCGGGCGGCAGGTTGGTGTGCTCCTCGGCGAACTGCGCCAGCTCGCGGGCGACGCGCAGCAGGCGCAGGCCGTTGGCGAGGATGCGCGCCTGGAACTCGATCCGGTCGGGGTCGCGGTCGTACTCCGCCTTCGGCACGCGCCATCCGCCCCAGTCCAGCGTATCGGTGACGATGGCGGGAAAGGTGCCCTTGTGGGGGCTCCTGGGATCGGCTCCGTCGAACTCCCACTGGCACCGCAACCGCAGGATGCGCCAGTTTTCAATGTCGTCGTCGAACCGCCGCCGCGCGCCGGCGTCTTCGCCCACGAGCTCATGGCCGGCGAATTCGCGCCCGAGGCCCACGTCGTAGAACACCTTGAGGGGCTCCTCGCAGCCCTTCACCCATTGCGGCAGCACCCGGTCCACCGTCGTCCAGGTGCCGACGGACTTCACGAAAACGCGCTGTCCCTTGTGGAAGAGGGCCTTGGCCATGCGGTCGCTCCAGAGCTTTGGAGACATCATAGGCATGTGTCGTTGAGGTTCGGTGAAGGTGCGGCGCGGCCGCGCGCAGGCGTTTACGCCGGGTTAGCCTTTCGCCGTGACGCGCACGCGCTATTGTGGCCGCCAAAGACCACTGGAGGACGCCCCCTTGAACTTCGATTTCAGCGACGACCAGAAGGCCCTGAAGGATCAGGCCCGCAAGTTCCTGACCGACAAGTCGAGCGCCAAGGCGGTCCGGGGCGTGCTGGAGAACGCGGACGTCTCCTTCGACGCGGCCCTGTGGAAGGGCGTTGCGGAGCTGGGCTGGCTCGGGGTGGCGATCCCGGAGGAACACGGGGGGCTGGGTCTCGGGCGGCTTGAGCTGTGCGTGCTCGCCGAGGAAATGGGGCGCGCGGTGGCGCCCATTCCGTTCGCGTCCACCCTCTACTTCTTCGCCGAAGCGATTCTCGCGGCGGGGACCGACGCCCAGAAGGGCGCCGTCCTGCCCAAGGTGGCGGACGGGTCGGTGATCGGTTGCTTCGCCATGAGCGAGGGGCCCGGCGCGCCATCCGCCGCCTCCATCGCCTGCAGTTTCGACGGCGCGACGCTGTCGGGCGTGAAGACGCCGGTGACGGACGGGGACTGCGCCACCCACGCGGTCGTCGTGGCGCGCGAAGGCGCGGGCGTCTCCCTCGTGCTGGTGGATCTCGGCCAGCCCGGCGTGACGCGCGAGACGCTGAAGACGCTCGATCCCACCCGCGGCCACGCGCGGCTCACGTTCGACAAGGCCAGGGCCGAGCGCCTGGGCGCCGCCGGCGATGGATGGGCGCTGGCCGAGCAGGTGCTGGATCGCGCGGCGGTGTTGCTGGCGTTCGAGCAGATCGGGGGCTCCCAGGCGTGCCTCGACATGGCGGTGGACTACGCCAAGAACCGCTACGCGTTCTCCCGCCAGATCGGCTCCTTCCAGGCCATCAAGCACAAGCTCGCGGACATGTACGTGGCGCTGGAAGTGGCGCGCTCGAACGCGTTCTACGGCGCATGGGCGCTGTCGACGGACGCCGCCGAGCTGCCGCTGGCGGCCGCGGCCGCGCGCGTGGCGGGCATCGAGGCCTATCACCTCGCGTCGAAGGAAAACATCCAGACGCACGGCGGCATGGGCTTCACCTGGGACGTGGACTGCCACCTCTTCTACCGCCGCGCCAAGCTGCTGGCCGTGCAGGCCGGCGCGCTGCCGGTGTGGAAGGAAAAGCTGGTGCAGCGGCTGGAGCGGCGGAACGCGGCGTGAAGGGGAAGCTCGTCTTCGAGAAGCGGCCGGGAAAGTACGACGCCATGTTCGTCGAACGGGGCGGCGCGCTGGAGGAGATTCCGTGTCCGAAGCAGAGGCCCATCCCCCACGACATGTTCCACTACGCGGTCGAGACCGTGCTCGGGAAGCAGGGCTTCGCGCACCGGGTCGCGGCCGGCGAGGGCGCTGGGTTCCGCATGACCCCGGAGGCGACGAGCGAGGCGGTGGAGCGGCTCGTGGAAACCATGCAGGCCGACAGCTGGAGCGGGCGCCCGCCCGCCCACGAGGTGGTCGCGCTCTTTGAAGCCACCTGCGCGGCCCGCGGCGATGCGCCGTTTACCGTCGAGCCCGGCGACATCGTCGACATCCGCGACGAGATCGACCGCCTCGCCGCGCTGTGGGAGGCCCTGCCGGACCGCGGCCGTCTTGAGCTTGAGGTGGACTGACCGGCTTTGCGCGTGCGGAGGCGAGCGGCGCCGGCCATGGGAAACGCTCCCGCGGACGCCCCTTCGCGCCACGGCCATCCGCTCACGCCACGCCGAGCAGCCCGCGCGCGACGCTTTCGACGGCGGCCTTCATGGCCTTGTCCCCCGGGGTCTTGCCGCCGGAGGCGTGACGGAGCAGGGCGAGTTCCGCCAGCGTGGCGTTGAGCAGCCGGGCGGCGAGGTCGGGGTCAGCGCAGGCGCCTTCGCCGGCGCGCACCACCGCGTCGACGGCGGCCCGCATTGCGGCGTGGGCGTTCGCGTCCTCGATCTCGCGGGCGCGCCGGGCGCCCAAGGCCCGCGGCGCTTCCTCCAGCATGATCGCGCGCGCGTCCGGCGTCTCCACCGCCTCCAGCCACGCGCAGGCCGCCACCATCAGGCGGGCGAACGCCGTGCGCGCCCTCGTCGCGCCCGCACGGGCGATGGTCTCGCGTGAGACCGCCTCGAACACCGCCGCGAACAGGTCCTGCTTGCTTGCGAAGTGATGGTAGAGCGCGCCCTTGCTCACCCCGGCGAGGACGACGATCCGGTCGAGGGCGGCCGCGTCGTATCCGTCCTCCACGAAGCAGGCCCGCGCCGCCGCGATCAGGCGCGCGCGCGTCTCCTGCCGGCGTTCGCTCTGACTTGCCAAACGGATCCGCCCTCTATACAAACCGACAGTCGGTATCTTTAGTATAGACGGGAGGCGGCCATGTCCGCAACGACGGCATGCATCGCCACCATGCTGGAGGCCTGGAACACGCCTGACCCGGCCGCGCTGCGGACCCTGGCGGCGGCCGCGCTCACCGCGGACGCGGAGTTCGTCGATCCCCACAACGACATTCGCGGCGTGGATGCGTTCGTTGCGATGGTGGAGGCGTTCCAGCGAAAGTACGCCGGCGCGCGCATTGCGCGGACCAGCGGCATAGACCTGCACCACGACCGCGCGCGCTACGCGTGGTCGGTCACGCTGGCGGACGGGCGCCGTCTCGACGGCTTCGACGCCGTGGCGCTCGACCTGGCGCAGGGGCGGGTCCGGCGGATCGACGGCTTCTTCGGGCCGCTGCCGGCGCTGTGAGACGCGGCCCTCTGAGACGCGGGGCCGCGGCCGACTGCCCCAACGGCGCCGTTGCAGGCCCTGCGCGGGGCGCTTAGCCTCTGCGACCAAAGAGGAGCCGCCCGCCATGGACTTCAACGACAGCCCCGAGGAAGCCGCCTTCCGCGCCAAGGCGCAGGCTTTCCTGCAGAAAACCGTCAAGCCTAAGAGCGACGACAACGCAGGCCTCGCGCGCACGCTCTCCGACAAAGACTACCTCAAGGCCGCGAAGGCCTACCAGAAGGCGAAGGCGCAGGCCGGCTTCGCCGGCATCACCTGGGCCAAGGAGCAGGGCGGCCAGGGCCTGCCGCCGATCTATTCGGTGATCTTCGGCCAGGAGGAGGCCAAGTTCGACGCGCCGGCCGGGCCGTTCACGATCGGCCTGGGCATGTGCATCCCCACGATGATCGCGTTCGCCACCGAGGAGCAGAAACGCCGCTACGTCACACCCGCGCTGGAAGGCGAGGAGATCTGGTGCCAGCTGTTCTCCGAACCGTCGGCGGGATCGGACGTGGCGGGCCTCAAGACGAAGGCGGTGCGCGACGGCGACGAGTGGGTCGTCAACGGCCAGAAGGTGTGGACCTCGGGCGCGCACTACTCGGACTACGGCATCCTGCTGGTGCGCACGAACCCGGACGTGGCCAAGCACAAGGGCCTCACCATGTTCTTCCTGGACATGAAGAGCCCGGGCGTGGAGGTGCGGCCGATCCACCAGATGTCGGGCGGCTCCAACTTCAACGAGGTGTATTTCACCGACGTGCGAATCCCGCACGCCCAGATGCTGGGCGGCGAAGGTAACGGCTGGACGGTGGCGCTGGTCACGCTGATGAACGAACGCCTTGCCGTGGGCGGCTCCTCGGGGCCGGACTACAAGGAAATCCTCGAACTCGCCCGCGCCCTGCCCACCGCCAACGGCGGCACGCTGGCGCAGGACGGGGCCTTCCGGTCGCAACTGGCGGACTGGTACGTGCGCGCCGAAGGCTACAAGCTCGGCAAGTACCGCACCATGACGGCGCTCTCCAAGGGCCAGACGCCGGGGCCGGAAAGCTCCATCGGCAAGATCATCAACGCCAACCAGATGCAGGAAATCGCCAACGCCGCCATCGAGGCGCAGGACCATTTCGGCATCGTCGTCGACCAGGCCATGGCGCCGATGGAGGCCGCGTTCCAGCAGGCCTACATGTGGGCGCCGGGCCTCAGGATCGCCGGCGGGACCGACGAGATCCTGAAGAACATCATCGCCGAGCGCGTGCTGGGCCTGCCGCAGGACGCCCGCGTGGACAAGGACGTGGCCTACAAGGACCTGCCGACAGGGCGGTGAACCGGAGCGCGTGCGCGACATCGGGGGATTGCGGTCGTCGCTGTCCCCCGCGTCGCGACCCGCGCCGTCGGGACTTGGGGGCGGCCGCGCCGTGCGCGCCATCGCCGCGGCCGTGGACAAGACCGCCGCGCCGGCTTTTTTGCGCCGCGCCGATCCGGTGGGCGTGGATCGTGGCGTACGCTCCCTGCGTCGCCTTCGCAGGAGGGCAGTCGGCCGCTGTTCAACCGGCGCGAGGGCGATGCGATCGAGCGTGGGACGCCTGCGGGCGGGGATAAGGCATCTTCCCCGGCAACCCGTGGGAGATCCGGGTCGCGTGTGTGAACGACACGCCCCGCACGCCGCCGGCCCTCCGCGCCCGTGAGTGAAACACCTCTCCGCGCGGACCTGGCGACCAACGATCGCGGGGACGCGGCGCTTCGTGTCTTTTCTTTCCGACGTCTCGCGACCGATGCGCGGCGTCGCGTCCCCCGCCCTCCGGGGCGGCCCCCAACGCCACAGCGCACCCGCGCGTGTGGGCATTGGCGCTGCGTGAGGGGGCGACGGCATGTCCGCCGGCGTCTAAGGTTTGCAAAACAACCGGGAGAAAACGCCATGCAGGGCCAGGCCGTCACCGCCTACGGAAAGCCGCTGGAAGTCATCAGCGTCGAATTGCCCGCCCTCAAGGGCGCCGAAGCGCGCGTCCGCGTCACGGGCTGCGGCGTGTGCCACTCCGACGTCCACATCCACGACGGCAAGTTCGACATGGGCAAGGACGCGCCGGCGGTGGAGCTGCCGCCGCAGCTGCTGCCGCTCATCATGGGCCACGAGATCGAAGGCGTCGTGGAAGCGCTCGGCCCCGACGCCGCCAAGCGCAATCCGCACGTGAAGGTGGGCGA
>JANRIM010000037.1:0-5596 GCA_033764865.1 Hyphomonadaceae bacterium | reverse complement strand
GGCGCGCCGCATCATGCAGGCGTCACCACCTGGTCGATGCGCCCGAAGATCGAATGGCCCGCCGCGTCCAGCATGTCGATCTCCACCCGGTCGCCGTGCATCAGGAACGACGTGGCGGGCTTGCCGTCGGCGATGGTCTCGATGGTGCGCAGCTCCGCGATGCATGAGTAGCCGACGCCGCCCTGCGCCACGGGACGTCCCGGAGAGCCGTCGGGGTCGCGGTTGGAGACGGTGCCCGAGCCGATGATCGCGCCTGCGCCGAGCGGACGCGTGCGCGCGGCGTGCGCGATCAGGGTGGGAAAATCGAACGTCATGTCCACGCCGGCGTTCGGCTTGCCGAACAGCGCCGCGTTGATCACCGACAAGAGCGGCAGGTGCAGCTTGCCGCCGTCCCAGGCGTCGCCCAGTGCGTCCGGCGTGACGGCCACAGGCGAGAAAGCGCTCGACGGCTTGGACTGGAAGAACCCGAACCCCTTGGCGAGTTCGTCCGGGATGAGATTGCGCAGGGACACGTCGTTGCACAGCATCACAAGCCGGATCGCCGCGCGCGCCTCGTCCACGCTGGCGCCCATGGGCACGTCGTCCACGACCACCGCGATCTCCGCTTCGAAATCGCACCCCCACGCCTCGTCCTTGAGGGGGATGGGATCGCGGGGGCCGAGGAAACTGTCGGAGCCGCCCTGGTACATGAGCGGATCGGTCCAGAAACTGGCCGGCATCGGCGCGCCGCGCGCCTTGCGCACCAGCTCCACGTGATTGACGTAGGCCGACCCGTCCGCCCACTGGAACGCCCGCGGCAGGGGGGCGGCGCACTCGCGTTCGTGGAACCGCATGCGCGGGACGGAGCCGTGGGCGAGGCCCTCGGCCAGCGCGCGCAGCTGCGGCTCCGCGTGCGCCCAGTCGTCGAGCGCGCCCTGCAAGGTGTCCGCCACCGGCGAGGCGTCCACGCACCAGGCCAGATCGTCGCTGACCACCACCAGCCGCCCGTCGCGGCCCTTTTTCTGCGAGGCGAGTTTCATGGGAGGAGGCTAATCCGACAATCCGCGCCGCGATAGCCTTTCCAACCGCGTCCGCCATGCTATGCCCCGCGCCATGACAGCGCTTCTCTTCCCCATGCCCCCCACGGTTGTGCCGATCGACGGCGAGGCGCGGGCGTTTCCCGTGCGGCGCATCTATTGCGTGGGCCGCAACTACGCCGCGCATGCGAAGGAGATGGGCGCCGATCCGGCCGCCGAGCCGCCCTTCTTTTTCATGAAGCCCGCCGACGCGCTGGTGACCGGCCCGCGCGCGCCCTACCCCACCGACACCGACAACCTCCACCACGAGATCGAGCTGGTGGTGGCCATCGGGCGCGGCGGCTGGGACGTCACCTACGAGCAGGCGCTGGACCTTGTGTACGGCTACGCCGTGGGCATCGACCTGACCAAGCGCGACCGCCAGAACGACGCCAAGCAGAAGGGCCAGCCGTGGGAGCGCGCCAAGGCGTTCGAGGCCTCCGCGCCCATCACGCCCATCGTGCCCGCCGAGCGCATCGGCCATCCCAAAAGCGGGGCCATCGCGCTGTCGGTGAACGGCGAACCGCGCCAGCAAGGCGACCTCGCCGACCTCATCCTGCCGGTGCCGGCGATCATCGCCCGCATCTCCGAAGTGTGGACGCTGGCGCCGGGCGATCTCATCTTCACGGGCACGCCCGAGGGCGTGGGCCGGCTGGCCCGCGGCGACCGCGTTTCCGGCCACGTGGAGGGCGTGGCGCGCATCGACGTCGAGATCGGCTGATGCTGAAGGTGTACGACTACTGGCGCTCCGGCACGTCGCACCGGCTGCGCATCGCGCTCGCGCTGAAGGGCGTCGCCTACACGCAGGAAAGCATCGACCTGCTCGCCGCCGCGCAGCGCAGCCCGGACCACCTCGCGCGCAACCCGCAAGGCTTCGTGCCGGTGCTGGAAACTGGCGACGGCATGCTGACGCAGAGCCCGGCCATCATCGAATGGCTGGACGAGACGTACCCCGATCCGCCGCTGCTGCCGCGGGAGCCGTTCGCGCGCGCCAAGGTGCGCGCCATCGCCATGGCCGTGGCGTGCGACATCCACCCCCTCGGCAACACCCGCGTGCTGAAGTACCTGCGCGACGGCTACGGCAAGGACGACGCCGCCATCGCCGACTGGGCGCTGCGCTGGATCCGCGACGGGTTCACCGCCATCGAGCAGATGCTGGCCGACGGCCCAGGCGGGCCGTGGTGCTGGGGCGACAGGCCAGGCTACGCCGACGTGTGCCTCGTGCCGCAAATCTACGCCGCGGTGTCGCGCTACGGCCTGATGATCCGCAACTACCCGAGACTGGCGGAGATCGACATGGCGGCGGCGGCGCATCCGGCCTTCCAGGCGGCACACCCAACGCGCCACCCGGACGCCCGCTAGCCGCTAGGCCGCCTCCATCGCCCCTGCCCCCGCAGGCGCGTAGACGCTCGGCGCGCGGAGCGTGAAGGTGCTGCCGCAACCGGGCGTGCTCACGACATCCACCGCGCCGCCGATCAGGCGCATGGACCCCCGCGTGATGGCGAGGCCGAGACCCGTCCCGCCGAAGGCCTGCGCGGTCTCCATCGACGCTTGCACGAACGGCTTGAAGAGGCGCTCCATCTGCGCGGCCGTCATGCCGATGCCGGTGTCGGCCACCGTGAACACGATGGCGGGGGGATCGTCGCCGCCCTCCAGGCGGGCCGTGAGCCGCACCTCGCCGTCCTTGGTGAACTTGGCGGCGTTGCCGAGCAGGTTGATCAGGCACTGGCGCAAGCGTTTGCCGTCGGTGACGCCCACCCCGACGCCGGGACCGATGTCGAGCGTCAGGCGGTTGCCGCCTTTCGCCACCAGCGGCTCCAGCGTGGCCGCCGTCTCCCGCGCGAGTTCGGCGAAATCCACCGGCGCGCAATGGATCTCCATCTTGCCCGCCTCGATCTTGGCGAGATCGAGCACGTCGTTGACGAGCCCGACAAGATGGGTGGCGGCGCGCAGCACGCGCGCAAGATCGTCGGTGGAGCCTGCGTGGCCGGCCTCGTTGAGGTCCTCGATCACGATCTCGGTGAAGCCGATGATGGCGTTCAGCGGCGTGCGCAGTTCATGGCTCATGCTGGCGAGAAACCGCGTCTTGGCCTGGCTGGCGGCCTCCGCCGCGCGCGCTTCGGTGAGCCGGTCGGACAGCCGGCGCGCATCCTCGATGGAGGCGTCGCGCACCTGCATCGCGAGCAACAGATCGATGGCGCCGTCGGTGGGCGAGAAATCGCCGTAGCGAAAGCGGTGCGCGCAAGCGGCGCCGCCGTCCGGCGCTCCGCTCAACAGCAAGTGGCGCCGCCCGTGTCCGGTGTCGATGACCGCGCCGCGCAGCGTCACGGGCTCGGCCTCAACCGTCGCGATGGAGATCGGCGTGCGGAAGTCCGCCGAGGCCCAGGGCTCCGTGGCCCATGCCGCCGAGGACTTTCGCCGGCCCGAAATCACCTGGAACAGCGTGTCGAAGTGGGCGCCCTCGACATCGCGGCCAAGCAGGCGCGCGAGCGCCGGGCCCGCCGCCTCCACATATCCCTCCGCCGACACCACAAGCCGGCAGGGGTAAAGCTGGTCCAGATCGCGATCGTCCAGGAACAGCATGGCCTCAGGACGCGCCCGCGAGGTGCAGTGTGAACAGCGCGCCCTCGGCGTGCGGCGTGCAGGACACATGGCCTTGATGGCCGAAGCGCTGCATCAGCCCCTCCATCAAGCCGCCCACGAACGGCTCCAGTCCCGTGCGCTCGGACCGGTAAAGCACGTCGATGCGAGCGGGACCGGACGCGAGCACGTCGAAGGACGGCATGCGCGTTTCGGGCATGACGCGCTGGATGGTGGCGTGCATGCGATCGAGATTTCCCAGAAACTCCGCGAGCGTATCGCCGTTCATCCGCATCACGGGCCCGTAGGCGGACTTGTCGGCGTACGAAATCCAGAACCGGCCGAAGGCGGCCAAAGCCCCGTCGACCGTCTGGCCCGTGCGGTCGGCGATGGCCGCCACGAGCGCGAGCGTGCGGGTGTCGGGGTAGACGTGCGCGGAGAGGAAATCGCCCTCATCGAACCCGGCGTCCGCCGCCAGCGCCTTGAAGCCCGCCTCGCCCATCACGTCGATGGACATCGTGCGCGCCGCCCGATGGATCATTCCATACATGCCAGCGAAGCCCCCGAGCAGGACGCAGCCGCGGAGAAACTCCACGCCCACGCCGCGGCCACCCTTGCCCCGAGACCCTTAAGCTTTGGTTTTCCTGGAACTGTCACATCGCCCCGGGTCGCGCCGTCGCGCGCCCAAGATTGCCCATGGCGTGGATTCAGCCGGCCTTCTTGCCGAACAGGCCGCCGAGACGCCCCATCAGGCCTTTGGCCGCCGCGCCGCCGACGTTCTCGATCGCGGCCATGGCCTGCGCCTTCGCGCCGTCGATGGCCTCGCCCACCGGGCCCTCGTTCAGCAGCTTTTCCTTGCCGGTCTCCATCAGCTTGCCGAGCATCGCGGAGATCACCTCCTCGGTGAGCCCCGTCTCCGTGGCGGTGGCCTTGACCGCGAGATCCTTGCCGCCGCCGATGTTGCGCGACAGCGCCGTCGCCACGCGCACCGACTGGTCCCGGTCAAGCCCGATGGGTTCGCCGGCCTGGGCCACGAGATCGTCGCCGAGTTCGGACAGGATTTTCGACAGGTCGATGGCCATGAACGCACCCCTTGCTGCTGGCGGCATCGCCATAGCATCGCGGCGCGTCGGCGGCTCGTTTCGAGGCGTTAATGTGGTGGGGCGCGCTCAGGTGACGATGATGCGCGTCTCGGCCACGCCGCGGCCGTTGTCCTGGATCTTGCGCGTGACCCAGTTCAGGAACTCGAACCGCACGTTGTACGTGCCCGGCGGCAGCGGATCGATCAGCAGATCGTAGCGTTGCGCGGCGGTGGTCTCGAACGGCTGGCCCGCCGCGATGGGGATGGGGCGCGACCACGGCGCCGAGGGCCGGCCAAGTCCGCGCCCATCGACCCCCACCACGCGCGCGTTCACGCCCAGCGTGCCGCGCACGATGCCGTAGCTCGCATTCAGGAAGCGGATCAGGATGCGTTGGCCCGCCTGTGCGCGCACCACCGCGCGCGGATCCGTCAGCGTCAGCGGCGCGAAGGCGCCGGAAATCACGAAGTACTTCGGGTTGAAATCGTCGAGCCCCACATCCTCCCCGCACTGACCGCCCTGGTGATTGATCTCGCGCCAGCGCGGATCGAGGTCGTCGAGAATCCAGGCGTGCTCCACGTCGTAGCGCGGCCCGCCCTCGAACACGCGCCCCGGGCCGCTGGGCGGGTCGACGATCATCAGCCCGTACATGCCCATCTCGAAGTGCAGCACCGTGTTCTTGTGGCAGTGGTAGAAATAGGTGCCCGCCTCCTTCGGCTGGAACTGGTAGGTGTAGCGGCCGTTCACCTCGAACGAGGTGTGTCCTACGCCGTCGTTGAAGGGCGTGGCGTTCATGCCGTGGTGGTGGATCGTGTGCGTGTTCACGCGGGAGTGGATCGTGGAGTGGATGACCTCGCCCTGGCGCATGCGCAGCGTGGGCGA
>JANRIM010000036.1:0-4888 GCA_033764865.1 Hyphomonadaceae bacterium | reverse complement strand
AAAAAAGCGCCCCGGTTGCCCGGGGCGCTTTCTCGTTCAGGTCCGGTGCGTCGGGCTCAGAGGCCGAGCGCTGCCGTCAGGCTGGAGAGGCCGGCGAAGGACGGGCCGTTCTCGTCGCGGTCCTTCAGGCTGCCGCCCCAGTTGTAGCGGACGCCCACGGTGAAGGCGTCGCTGGAGACGTCGGCTTCGTCGAACTCGCGGCGGGTGTAGCCGCCCACCACGGAGATCGGCAGGCTGGCGAACTGGTACTCGGCGCCCACGCCCGCGGAGAGGAGGTCGTCATCGCCCGCGGCGCCTTCCAGGCTCGCGTAGCCGAGCTTGCCGCTCAGGCGGAAGTTGTCGGTGGCGAAGAAGCGGCCTTCCACGTCCACGCCATAGGCGTCCACGTCGGAATCGTCGGCGTTGGCGTAAGCTAGCGCGCCGGCCAGGGTGAACTGGCCGAAGGCACGCTGGCCTTCCACGCCCACGCTGTAGATCGTCTCGTCGGTGTCGGCGAGGCCGACGAAGCCGCCGAACTTGTAGCCGGCCGCGCGGCCGTAGAGGTGCGCGGTGGCGCCGGCGACGCTGTCGCTGTCGTCGCTGTCGGAATAGGCGGCGTCGAGATCGAGGCCGAGGCTTTCGGTGGCGTCGAACGCCACGGCGCCTTCCACGCCGAAGGCGTCGGCGTCATTGTCGCCGGCGCCGGCGTCCACTTCCGCGCGGGTGTAGGCGGCGCCCACATAGCCGGTCGCGGCGTTCGCCGGCGCGACAGCCAGCAGCGCCAGCGCGCTGATCGCGCCAAACACAAGTACTTTCATAGGGATCCACCATAAGGCTTGCCGCATTCTTGCGGACTGCCGGGCACATAGGGCGCGGGCGTTCGCCCGCCAACGGAGACCGGCGCGCGCGCGCGCGCATGCCCGCCCGGCGTGGCCCAAAGGGCACGCTTTCGCCTGTGGCGTGCACACGTGATCGTGGAAAAGCACCCATTACAGCGCTTGACGGGCGCCTCGGCGGGAGAGTACACCCTCGCCTCCTTGTGGGCCGGCAGTAGGCGTAAGCCTAGACGCGGCGCGCCAGACAAAGCGACATAGCCCGGCCGTCAGGCCGGGTCCGACCCAGCGGGGAGCCTGCTCCCCGCCGTTGGCATTTTGTTTCGCAGCTTCTGGCGGGCGACGTTCCGGATGATCGACAGGGTCTATGAGGCGCGGCGTCGGGGCTCCCGGCGCGGCGGCGTGACGGCATCCCCGACAACGGGGGCTCCGGCGCGGGACGACGGGAAGGCCGGACAGCGGCAGGGAAGACGGTGATGAACCAGAATATCAGGATCCGGCTGAAAGCCTTCGACCATCGCACCCTCGATGTGTCGACCAAGGAAATCGTCAACACCGCCAAGCGCACGGGCGCGCAGGTGCGTGGGCCCATCCCGCTGCCGACGCGCATCGAGAAATTCACCGTCAACCGCTCCCCGCACATCGACAAGAAGAGCCGCGAGCAGTTCGAAATCCGCACGCACAAGCGCGTGCTCGACATCGTCGACCCCACGCCGCAGACGGTGGACGCGCTCATGAAGCTCGACCTGTCGGCCGGCGTCGATGTGCAGATCCAGGTTCTGGGGTAGGCCATGCGCACCGGTGTGATCGCCAAGAAGATGGGCATGATGCGTCTGTTCGCCGAGGACGGCGCGCACGTGCCCGTGACCGTGCTCAGCCTCGACGGGTGCACCGTCGTCGGCCAGCGCACCGCCGAGAAGGACGGCTACACGTCCGTCGTGCTGGGCGCGGGCGCGCCCAAGGTGAAGCGCATGAACAAGGCCGAGCGCGGCCAGTTCGCGAAGGTCAACGTCGAGCCGAAGTCCAAGATCGTGGAGTTTCGCGTCGACAGCGCCGATCTCCTGCCGCCCGTGGGGGCGGAGATCACCGCGGACCACTTCGTCGTCGGCCAGAAGATCGACATCGCGGGCACATCCATCGGCAAGGGCTTCGCCGGCGCGATGAAGCGCTGGAACTTCGGCGGCCTGCGCGCCACGCACGGCGTTTCGGTGTCCCACCGCTCTCACGGCTCCACCGGCCAGCGCCAGGACCCCGGCAAGGTCTTTAAGGGCAAGAAGATGGCGGGCCACCTCGGTGACGAGCGGGTCTCCACGCAGAACCTCGAGGTGGTGCGCATCGACGCCGTGCGCGGGCTGATCTTCGTGAAGGGCTCCGTGCCCGGCGCGAAGAACTCCTGGGTGGAAGTGCGCGACGCCGCCAAGGTCAAGCGCCCGGACGCCGCGCCGACGCCGGCGGCCTTCAAAGAACCGACAGCGGCTTGAGGCGGGCATGAAAGTCGAAATTCGCACGCTTGACGCCGGCGCCGCCGGCTCGCTCGATCTGGACGACGCCATTTTCGGCATCGCCGAGATCCGCAAGGACATCCTCGCGCGCATGGTGACCTACCAGCTCGCCAAGCGCCGCGCGGGCACGCACAAGACCCAGTCCCGGGGCGAGGTGTCGGTCACGCACTCCAAGCTCTACAAGCAGAAGGGCACGGGCAGCGCGCGCCACGGCGCCAAGAACGCGCCGATCTTCCGCGGCGGCGGCCACGCCCACAACATCCTCCCGCGCGACCACAGCCATTCGCTGAACAAGAAGGTGCGCGCGCTGGCGCTGCGCCACGCGCTGTCGGCGAAGGCGTCCGCCCGTGAGCTGATCGTGATCGACGCCGCAAGGCTCGATGCGCCCCGCACGGCGGACCTGAAGAAGAAGCTCGCCAACCTGGGCGTCGAGAACGTGCTGATGATCACGGGCGCGGCCGTGGACGACAATCTCGCCCTCGCCGCCCGCAACATCCCCAACGTCGACGTCCTGCCGAGCGCGGGGCTCAACGTCTACGACATCCTGCGCCGCAAGCACCTCGTGCTCACGCGCGAAGCGGTCGATGCGATCAATGCGCGGTTTGCTGCGAAGGAGGCCGCGTGATGGCTGACACGAAGCACTACGATACGATCATCGCGCCGATCATCACCGAAAAGGCCACGCTGCTTTCGGACCAGAACAAGGTCGTCTTCAAGGTGCCGCTCAGCGCCACCAAGGACGACGTGAAGGCCGCGATCGAGGCGCTGTTCAAGGTCAAGGTCGTCTCGGTCAACACGATCCGCGTGAAGGGCAAGACGAAGCGTTTCCGCGGCGTCGAGGGCAAGCGCTCCGACGTCAAGAAAGCCATCGTGACGCTGGCCGCCGGCCAGTCGATCGACGTGACGACGGGGCTTTAATCCATGGCGTTGAAAACCTTTCGCCCCACCTCGCCGGGCCGACGCCAGCTGGTGATCGTCGACCGCAGCGAGCTGCACAAGGGCAAGCCGGTCAAGCACCTGTCGGAAGGCCTGACGAAGTCCGGCGGCCGCAACAACATGGGCCGCGTCACCGCGTTTCGTCACGGCGGCGGCCACAAGCGGACCTACCGCATCATCGACTTCAAGCGCCGCAAGTGGGACATGCCCGCCACGGTGGAGCGCCTCGAGTACGATCCCAACCGCAGCGCGTTCATCGCGCTCATCAAGTACGCCGACGGCGAGCTCGCCTACATCATCGCCCCGCAGCGCCTGAAGGCCGGCGACACCGTGATCGCGGCGGAGAAGGCGGACGTTAAGCCCGGCAACGCCATGCCGCTGCGCTCGATCCCCGTGGGCACCATCGTCCACAACATCGAGCTGAAGCCCCGCAAGGGCGGCCAGATGTCCCGCGCCGCGGGCTCCTACGCCCAGATCGTGGGCCGCGACGCGGGCTACGCGCAACTGCGCCTCACCTCCGGGGAAGTCCGCATGGTGCCGGACGTGTGCATGGCCACCATCGGCGCGGTGTCGAACCCCGACAACATGAACGAAGTCTGGGGCAAGGCCGGCCGGTCGATCTGGCTGGGGCGCAAGCCCTCCGTCCGCGGCGTCGCCATGAACCCGGTGGACCACCCCCACGGCGGCGGCGAAGGCAAGACCTCCGGCGGCCGCCACCCCGTCACCCCGTGGGGCCAGAAGACCCGCGGTCCCAAGACCCGCAAGACCCAGCCGTCCGATCGCCTGATCGTCCGGCGTCGCCACGCCAAGAAGTAGGAGAGAGCGATGCCGCGCTCCGTTTGGAAAGGCCCGTTCGTCGATGGCTACCTGCTGACGAAGGCTGAAAAGGCCGCGTCGGGCGGCGGCCGCCAGGCCATCAAGACCTGGTCGCGCCGGTCCACGATCATGCCCCAGTTCATCGGCCTCAAGTTCGAGGTCCACAACGGCAAGTCGTTCATCCCGGTCCAGGTCAGCGAGGACATGGTGGGCCACAAGCTGGGCGAGTTCGCGCCGACGCGCACCTACTACGGCCATGGCGCCGACAAGAAGGCGAAGAGGAAGTAGCCATGGCCAAGCCCAAGGCGCCCCCGAAGCAGGCCTCCAACGAGAGCCGCGCCGTCCTCAAGATGGTGCGCATCTCGCCGCGCAAGCTCAACCTCGTGGCCCAGTCCATCCGCGGCCTCACCGCGGAGAAGGCGGTCAACGAGCTCACGTTCTCGCGCAAGCGCATTGCCCACGACGTGCTGAAGTGCCTGCAATCGGCCATTGCGAACGCCGAGAACAACCACAACCTCGACATCGACAGCCTGGTCGTGGCCGAGGCGCACGTGGGCAAGAACCTCGTGATGAAGCGCACCAGCGTGCGCGCCCGCGGCCGTTCGGTGCGGATCGAGAAGCCGTTTTCCCAGCTCACCATCGTCATGCGCGACATCTCCGCGCAAGTTGAAGAGGCCGCGTGATGGGTCAGAAGGTCAATCCGATCGGTCTGCGCCTCGGCGTCAACCGCACCTGGGACAGCCGCTGGTACGCCAAGACGGGCGAGTACGGCCGGCTGCTCCACCAGGATCTGAAGATCCGCAAGATGCTGCGCGAGAAGCT
>JANRIM010000028.1:0-4440 GCA_033764865.1 Hyphomonadaceae bacterium | reverse complement strand
TGGCTGAGGAGGCGCCATTGCCGCTCGGGCCATGGCGGAACGTGCGGCGCCAATACGCCGGGATAGTCGCCCGTCGGCCGCCCCACGGGCTGGAGATGGGTCTCCACGAACCGCGCGCCGGCCTTCTCCGCCGCCGACAATCCCACCACCATCCCGCCCACGCCGCCCGTGACGATATCGGCGCCTTCGCACACGGCGAGCGCCTCCCGCGTCCACGTTTCGATGCGGCGCGGCAGCTCCCGCACCGAAAGGCGCATCGCCGCGAGGCTGCCCCGTTCGGCCACGCCGCTCACGAGCGTTCGGAGGTCGTCGACGCTTCCCGTGAGGGCGGTCGCCTCGACGCCGGCCTCCGTGAACATCGTCTCAAGACCGCCGGGCGCGAGCGCGCGTACGTCATGACCGGCGCGCTTCAGTCCAAGCCCCAGCGCCACGTAGGGTTGGACGCCGCCCCGGGTGTCGTTGCAGACAATCGCGATGCGCATCGTCGGGACTTTCCTGGACCGCACGCTTTGCGACAGCCGCAGGTGAGGTGGTCATCGCGCCGATCGACCGCAAGCGGACTTCCGCGTTCAGCGGGCGGGGACTGGCGCAACGGCGGCGCGCGGCGTGCGCAAAACCGGCGCACGGCGGTTGAGGGTCAACGGGGACCACGCCATCATTGCGAGAATGTCCACCACGGGCGCGGTGCGGGTTCGTTGCGTCTGCGCGCGGGCGCGCCAGATGGGCCCCAGTCCCGCCAGCGCCTCACGCACCCCGGCCCAGGTGGGACCAAACGTGCCTTGGCCGGCCGCGCGCGCGAGCAGGTAGGCGGTCGTCGCCGCATGCGCCGGCGCGAAAACCCAGAAGGCCCAGCCGGGCATGTTCTTCATGAACGTCCAGAGCCGGTTGCGCGATCCGTAGCGCAGCGCGAAGTCCGAGGATCGCCCGGCGCGGCCGCCCGACGAAGCGCCGCCCACGTGGTGCACCACGGCCTGCGGCGCCTGCAGGATGCGCCATCCCGCGAGCCGCAGGCGGAAGCCCAGGTCCACGTCCTCGCAATAGCAGAAGAGCGCCTCGTCGAACCCACCGACGGCGCGCCAGGCGTCGGTGCGATAGAGCGCCGCTGCGGCGCACGCGCTGAACGGTTCGCCCGCGCGCGGCGGCGCGGTGGTGGGCCAGCCGTACCCGCCCCGCCACGGAATGCCGAACACATGGTAGCAGTCGCCCAGACCGTCGTAGACGGCGGGGTCTCCCGCGGACACCTGCGTGCTGCCGATCGAGGCTGCGTCCGGCGCGGCCTTCGCCGCCGCGACGAGGTGCTGAAGCCAGGTGGGTTCGGGAAAGGCGTCCGGGTTGAGCAGGACCGCCCACGGCGCGTCCAGCAGCGCCACGCCCATGTTGTTGGCGTGGGCGAAGCCGGTGTTGGCGTCCAGCTGGATGATGGCGGCGCCGGCGGGAAAGTCCTCGGCGCGGGGGCGCTGGTCGGGCGCGGATGCGTTGTCGATCACGATCAGCCGGTGCGGCAGCGTCTGGGCTTCAAGCGCGGCCTTCTGGCGCGCGAAGTGGGCGCGCGAGTTGAAGGTGACGATGATGACGCCGACGGCGTCGGTCATGGGCAGGGCATCGCGGCGAGGAAACGGCGCACCCGTCCTGCCAGAGCCGGCGGGATCGGTCCAGACAGGCTACAGGTCGGGCGACAGGACCGACCGAAGCCGGCCGAAGGCGAGCCGGATGCGGGACTTCACGGTGCCGAGCGGAATGCCGGTCTTTTCCGCGATGTCGCGATGGGAGAGCCCGTCATAGAAGGCCTGCTTCAAGAGATCGACCTGCTCCGCGGGCAGGGTGGTCAGCGCCTCGCGCACCTGACGTTCGCGCTGACCGGAGGAGACCGCATCGTCCGGCGCGTCGGGCGCCTCGGGAAGGAGGATGGGGTCTTCCTGATCGAAGTTCGCGTTCTTGGCGCGGCGGGCGGCGTCGATCCGGCGGTTGCGCGCCACGCGGAAGATCCATGTGGAGACGGACGCCTGGCGGCGGTCGAACAGCGCCGCCTTGCGCCACACCGTGATCATCACTTCCTGGGCCAGCTCCTCCGCCAGCGCGGACCCGGCCCCCAGGCGCAGCATGTACGCCTTCACGCGGGGCGCAAAGTAGGCGAAGAGCTCCGCAAAGGCCGCGCGATCCTGGCGGGCGGCTATGGCCCCCATGAGGTCTGCGAAGCGTTCCCGGTCCGGCGACTGGATCGCTGAATTGTCCCCGGAGGCCGCCTTCAGGCGCAAGGCCATGGTCGTTTCCCATCCGCGCCCAAGTGCGCGCGTTGTATGTAGGCTCTTTTTCTATCGTATCCAAGAGAAAATATAAGCCGGCGCTTGTCCGACTGGTTAACTGCGCTTCGTGACGGCCGTCCGGGCGTGAGGCAGGGTGGTCCGCACACGCAACGACCGGGAGGACGCCGTGGATCCAACAAAGGGCAGCGTCGCCGTCATCGGCGCGGGGGACTACATCGGGGCGGCCATCGCGAGACGGTTCGCGGCCGGCGGGTATCGGGTGCATGCGGGCCGGCGCACCGCCGACAAGTTGGCCGCCCTGAAGGCGGAGATCGAGGCGGCGGGCGGGGTCTGCACGGTCCGGGGGCTCGATGCGCGTAGTGAGGAGGACGTCACCGCCTTCCTGGCCCAAGCCGAGGCGGACGCGCCGCTGCGCGCGGTGATCTTCAATGTGGGGGCCAACGTCTCGTTTCCCGTGCTCGACACGACCGAGCGGGTGTTCCGCAAGGTCTGGGAAATGGCCTGCTATGCGGGCTTCCTCGCCGGCCGGGAGGGCGGGCGCCTCATGGTTCCGCGGGGGGAGGGCGCGATCTTCTTCACCGGCGCCACCGCCAGCGTGCGCGGCGGGGTCGGATATGCGGCGTTCGCGTCGGCGAAGGCCGGGCTGCGCGCCGTCGCGCAGAGCATGGCGCGTGAACTGGGCCCGAAGGGGATCCACGTCGCGCACCTGATTATCGACGCCGGCGTGGACACAGCCTTCGTGCGCGACCGCATCAAGGCCCGTGGCGTCGATCCCGCAGCGCTGCCTGCAGACACGCTCATGGATCCCGCCTCCATCGCCGAGACCTACTGGACGCTCTTTACCCAGCCGCGCGATGCATGGACGTTCGAACTCGACCTGCGGCCATTCGGGGAGACTTGGTGATGGTGGTGGATTTCATCTTCGACGTGGGCAGTCCCAACGCCTATCTGGCGCACAAGGTCCTGCCGCAGATCACCGCGCGAACCGACGCCCGCTTCCGCATCGTGCCCGCGCTCCTGGGCGGCATCTTCAAGCTGACGGGCAACCAGGCGCCGATGCTGGCGTTCGGCGGCATCCGCAACAAGATGCCCTACGAGATGCTGGAGACTCGCCGCTTCATCCGCGATCACAACCTCGACGCCTTCCAGATGAATCCCCACTTCCCCGTCAACACGCTGCTGATGATGCGCGCGGCGGCGGGGGCGGAGATCGATGGCGTTCTCGATCCATACATCGACGCGATCCTGCACCACATGTGGGAAGCACCGAAAAAAATGGACGACCCTGCGATCGTACATGCGGCGCTGACGGAGTCCGGGCTCGACGCGGATCGTCTTCTGGCGCGCGCGCAGGAGGCGGATGCAAAGGCGACGCTGCTGTCCAACACGGAGGCGGCGGTGGAGCGCGGCGCCTTCGGCATTCCAACGTTTTTCGTGGGCGACGAGATGTTCTTCGGCAAGAACACGCTGCGAGATGTGGAGGCGGAAATCCTGCGCCAGCGGGGTTGAGCTATGCTGCGTGGCGATTCGCACGCGCAAGAGGGCCCCGATGCCGACTGACCTCGACCTGACGCACCTGGCGTGGCTTGCGGCGCCCCTGGCGGCGCTCATCTCCGGCATCGTTCTGGTGGCGCGCGGCGCACGCGGCATCGGCCGCGGCCGTTTGGTGAGCGGCGGGCGGGGCATGGCCAGCGGGCTCGTGGCCATCGCGGCGGCCTTCATCGCAGCGCTCGTGGCGCTCAACATGCAAAGCTATTCGCGCCTCACGTGGGAGGCGCCCGTGGCGGAGGTGCGGGTGCGCGCCGCCGATCCCGCGCAGAAGCTTTATGAGGTCATCGTGGCCCGTCTCGATGGCTCGGACGAAGAGACCAACTGCATCATCCAGGGCGACGAGTGGATCCTCGGCGGCCGCGTGCAGACGTGGAAGCCCTGGGCGCGGACGCTGGGCATGAACGCCACCTACGACCTCGACCAGATCGCCAACAAGTACATCGATGCGCGCGAAGCCAACGGCAAGACGATCACCGCATGCGACGTCTCGCGGCCGCCCAACCCGATGATCGCGCGGCTGCCGGGCGATGTCCGCACGTGGCTCGCCTCGGTGTCGCTGGCGGAGGATCGCCGCTTCGGCTCCGCCAACTACATGCCGCTGGCCGACGGGGCGGTGTACCGTGTG
>JANRIM010000013.1:0-46055 GCA_033764865.1 Hyphomonadaceae bacterium | reverse complement strand
GTCAGCCGCAACCGCCACGCCCCGCGACGGAGCCTCCCATGCAGCACAGCGCTCTCTGGGCCGCCATCGACGCTTTGGCCGCCCGTGCAGGAATGACCACCTCCGGCCTCGCCCGCGCCGCGGGCCTGGACGCCACGACCTTCAACAAGTCCAAGCGCGTCAGCGCCGACGGGCGGCCCCGCTGGCCCTCCACGGAGAGCGTCGTGATGGCGCTCAAGGCGACGGGCGCGACGTTCGACGAATTCGCCGCGCTGGTCGCCGGGCGCGCGAGCGGGGCGGGCCGGTCCATCCCCATCGTGGGGCTGGCGCGCGCGGGAGCGGACGGATTTTTTGACGACGCGGGTTTTCCCGTGGGCGCGGCCGAAACGGTGCGCTTCCCGGACCTGGGGGACGAGCGGGTCTACGCGCTGGAGATTTCCGGCGAGTCCATGGAGCCGCTGTTCCGCAATGGCGACGTGGTGATCGTCCAGCCCGGCGCGGCGGTGCGCAAGGGCGACCGGGTCGTGGTGCGCACCCGCACCGGGGAGGTGATGGCCAAAGAGCTGGGTCGGCGCACGGACGCGTCGGTGGAGCTTTTGTCGCTCAACCCCGCGCATCCGGCCCGCGTGCTCGATCCCCGTGACGTGGACTGGATCGCGCGCATCGTCTGGGCGAGCCAGTAGGCCGCAGTCCGCGCGCGCGGCCTCAGTCGAGCGCGCGGGTTGCGTCGCGGGCGGCGGCGGCGGGGCCGCGCGTGTCCAGAATCTGCGCAACCTGCCGCGCCTGGGCGGCGATGGCGGCCTCGAACGCATCGTCAGCCCGGCAGGCGCCGGCGACCGCCAGAAGCGCGCGCGCCCTCGCCGCGCCGCGCGCGCCATCCAGTTCAAGCAGAGCGACGGCGTACTGGTAGGCGATGGCGGCGTCGCCCGGCGCCAGCGCGCGGGCGCGCTCGAACGCCGCAAGCCCCGCCCCGCGCTCAGCCCCGTAGAGGCTTGCGCCCACGCGTCCGCCGCGCCGAAGGATTTCCAGATGCCACGCCCCGTCGAGCGCGTGCGCCCACGGCGAGGCAGGCGCCAGCCGCAGCGCCGCATCGATCAGCGCGCGCCCTTCCCGCGCATAGCCGGCCTTCACCGCATCGCGTAGCGGCGCACGCCGGGCCTTCATCCCCAGCGCGAGCGCGAGGTGCAGACGGGGCTCCGCGTCGTCAGGGTCGGCGGCGGCGCCGGCGCGCGCATGCGCTTCGGCGCGCGCGATGAGCGCATCCACATCGTCGACGGGGCCGCCGGTGAGCACAGCCGCAAGCAAGGCGCGGGCCGCGAGCGACCGGTCCCCGCCGACCGCCTCCACCCGCGCGGCGGCGGCCATGAAGTCCCCCGCGACATAGGCCGCCTGGGCGCGTGACTGCGCTTGCGCCGGCGCTGGGGCTGCGCACGCCAGCGCGACGATCCAGACGGCGAAGACGATGGGCAGGGCGCGCATGGCTGTCCGCTCCGGGACGCCAACCCTGGACCGGGGCTCCGGCGGCGTAAAGCCGCAAAAGCCATCCCTTAGGCGGCCTTCGCCAGTTCCCCCGCCACGCCCCGCCGGATGAGAGCGGCCGTCTCACGGACGCCGAAGATCGCCGCGAAGGAGCCGAAGCGCGGCCCCTGCTCCTGGCCGAACAGCACTTCGTAGAGCGCCTTGAACCAGTCGCGGAGCGGCTCGAAGCCGTGTTCCTTGCCGACCGCGTAGACCTCGTTCTGGATCGCCTCGCCGTCGGTTATGTCGGCGGGCAGGGCGTCGAACCGCCTGGCGAGGTCCTCGAAGGCCGCCCGCTCCTTGTCGTCGGCGGCGCGGAATACCTTCTTCGGTTTCACGAAGTCCTCGTAGTAGCGCAGCGCGCAGCACACGAGCACATCGAGCAGCGGGTGGCTCTGCGGCGATACGTCGGGCGCGTACTTGGTGATGAAGCGCCAGAGTTGGTCTTTCGTCTCCGCGTTGGCGGCGCTGACGAGATTGAGCAGAAGCGCGAACGTCACGCCTGCGCCCCAGCGCGGCGGCGCGCCCGCGTGCTGATGCCAGACAGGATTTTCCAGCCGCTCGGCCTCACTCTGGTTGGGATAGGCGTCGAGGAAGGAGAGGTACTCGTCCACCGCCTTCGGGATCACGTCGAAGTGGAGACGCTTGGCCGTCTTGGGCTTCTGGTAGATGTAAAGCGCAAGGCTTTCCGGCGGCGCGTACGTCAGCCATTCGTCGATGGTGAGGCCATTGCCCTTGGACTTCGAGATCTTCTCGCCGTTCTCGTCGAGGAAAAGCTCGTAGTTGAAGCCTTCCGGCGGCGTTCCGCCCAGCGCGCGGCAGATCTGGGACGACACCTTGACGCTGTCGATCAGGTCCTTGCCCGCCATTTCGTAATCGACGCCGAGCGCCGTCCAGCGCAGCGCCCAGTCCGGCTTCCACTGGATCTTCACCCGCCCGCCGGTGACCTCCGTCTCCACTTTCCGGCCGTCTTCGTCCTCGAATACGATGGTGCCGCGGGCGAGATCGCGCGCCAGCGTCGGAACCTGCAGCACCCGGCCCGTGGTGGGGCTGATCGGCAGGAAGGGCGAATAGGTGGCGCGCCGGTCCGGCCCCAGCGTGGGCAGCATGATCGCCATGATGGCGTCGTAGCGATCGAGCATCTTCAGCAGGACAGCGTCGAAGGCGCCTGAGGTGTACATCTGCGTCGACGACATGAACTCGTAGTCGAAGCCGAAACCGTCGAGAAACTCCCGCAAGCGGGCGTTGTTGTGGTGGGCGAAGCTTTCGTGCGTGCCGAACGGGTCGGGCACCTTCGTCAACGGCAGGCCGAGCGCCCCGCGCAACATCTCCTGGTTCGGCAGGTTGGCCGGCACCTTGCGGAAACCGTCCATGTCGTCGCTGAACGCGATGAGGCGCGTGGGCACGGCGTCGCCCGTGAGCGCGCGGAAGGCATGGCGCACCATCGTGGTGCGCGCCACTTCCTGGAATGTGCCGATGTGCGGCAGGCCCGAGGGGCCGTAGCCCGTCTCGAAGATGACGGGACCGGCTTTCGGCGTCTTCTTCAGCCGCTCCACGATCATGCGGGCCTGTTCGAATGGCCACGCCTTGGCGTCGGCGGCGAGGGCTTGGGCGGCGGTCAGATGGTCCATGCGACTCGATTAGCGCGCGCCGCGCGGGCGCGCCAGTAGATGGCCCCGGGGGGCGCTGCCCCCGCTAACCCGGCGCGTAGGCGCGCACGAACCGGTAGGCGCAATCGCGCGCGCGGGCTGCGATGTGCTCGGGACGCCGCTCCACCGGCACGTCCAGCATGACCCGCAGGAACGTCGCCCCCACAGCCATCCCGAACAGGACGTCGGCGGCTTCGTCCGCGTCGGGGATCGCGAGCCGGCCGGCGGCGGCCTCGCGGGCCAGGAACGCCGCCGTGCGGGCCCGCCCGATCCTGGGGCCGGTGTCGTAGACCATGCGGCCCACTTCCGCGCGCGTGACGCTGGCCACCACCGCCGACCGCATGATGCCAAGGTAGCCCTCCGACACGTAGGCCGTGAGCATGCCCTGCACGTAGGCCGCGATGCGGTCTTGCAGGGGCTCGTCGTCGTGCAGCGGGCCCAGCGGTTCGATCACCGCCTCGCGCCGGCGATCGAACAGCGCGCGCAGCAACTCGTCCTTGGAGCCGTAGTGGTTGTAGATGGTCTGCTTGGAGACGCCGGCGCGGCGGGCGATCTCCTCCATCGGCGCCTCCAGTCCGCGCGCGGCGAAGGCTTCGGCGGCGGCGTCGAGGATGCCCTCGGACTTGCGTTGATCGATCTGACCGGCCTGGCGCGGCATCACACTGCCTCTGCAGACGCGGCGCCCGGCCGCGGGGGTTGGGACAAAAGCGCAAACAGGCCCGCGCACACGGTGATCGCAGCCAGCACCGCGAAAGCGTCGCCGAAGACGACCGTCAAAGCCTGACGCTCGATCATCGCGGCGAAGGCCTTGTAGGCGGCGCCCGCAGGATCGGCGACGCCCATGGCCTCCATCCGCTCCGTCAGGCCTTGCAGCATGGACTGGGACTGCGGATCCGCGGCGGCGATGCGGGCGCTCATATCGATCATGCGCGCGCGGGCGCCTTCCCCGATGACGCTGCTCAGCAACGCAAGGCCCAGCGCGCCGCCCACGTTGCGCGACAGGTTGAGCAGGCCGGAGGCGTTCTTCACCATCGGCGCGGGCAGCGTGGCCATGGTCAGCTGCTGGCTGGCCACCATCGCCAGCATCGTGCCGAAGGAGCGCAGCGCCTGAACGGCCGCAAACTCGTGGAAGCCCCACTCCGGCGTCAGGGCGTGCGCGTCCCACAGCCCCACGGACGCAAGCGTCATCCCGCCCACGATCATCACCCGCAGGTCCAGCACGCGCACCAGGCGCGCGCACACCGGCCCCGCGATGAACATCGCAAGGCCCGACACCCCCATCGTCAGACCGATCTCCCCGGCCGACAGCCCGCCCACGCGCCCGAGAAAAAGCGGCAGCAGGAAGCTGACGCCGAACAGGTTGACGCCCATCACGAACGTGAAGGTGGCGCCCACGATGAAGTTGCGGTTGCGGAAGATGCGGAAGTCGATGATCGGGTTGTGGTAGGTGGCGGTGCGCCACGCGAACGCCGCGCCCGCGCATGCCGCAAGCACCGTGAGATAGACGATCGTCTCGCTGTCGAACCAGCGCTCTCCGGGCCCCTCCTCGAACACGTACTGCATGCTCATCAGGAACAGCGCCATGGTGAGCAGGCCCCACCAGTCGAAGCCCTTTGCGAGCGCGGGATCGCCACGATCGAAATCGCCCCAGCGCCAAACCCCCGCCATCACCACCGCGCCCGGGATCACGTTCACGTAGAACAGCCAGCGCCAGTCCAGGTTGTCGGTGATCACGCCGCCGAGCGACGGCCCCAGCGTGGGCGCGAGGGTCACGATCATCGCGATGACGGTGCTGGCGGCGATGCGCCGTTCCGGGGGAAACACCGTGAACGCGGCGGCAAACACCGTGGGTATCATCGCCCCGCCGGCGAACCCCTGCAACGCCCGCGCGACGATCATCATCTCGATGGACGTGGACATCCCCACCAGCACGCTGGCCGCCGTGAAGCCCGCGCACGACAGCACGAACGTCACCCGTGTCCCCCACAGGCGCGACAGGTAGGCCGCAAGCGGAATCATCACCACTTCGGGAATGATGTAGGCCGTCTGCACCCAGCTGATCTCGTCGGCGGTGGCGCCAACGCCGGACTGGATCTGCTGCAGCGAGGACGCCACGATCTGGATGTCGAGAAAGGCCATGAACTGGCCCAGCACCATCGCCCCGAACCCCAGATAGACCCCCACGTCCGACCGCGCGGGCGCGGCCTTTGGGCCGGCTTCGGTGAGCGCCGCGACGGTCACCGCGCGACGGCGGGCTCGACGGCCGCGGCCGCATCGGGACGCGCTGTGGGCTTGGAGGTGTGCGCCGCGGTGTCCGGGGGCGCCCCCTGCATGGCGCTTTCGGCGAACGTGGCGGCCCCTTGCGAGTGCAAATCCACCTTCACATGGATCGACAGCCCCGGCCGCAGCGCGCCGGAGAGCGGCTCATCCCGCGCCAGCGCGATCTTCACGGGCACGCGCTGGACGATCTTGGTGAAGTTGCCGGTCGCGTTCTCCACGGGAATGAGCGCGAACTCCGAGCCCGTGGCGGGCGCAAAGCTTTCCACCCGCCCCGCGATGCGCCGGCCGCCGAACGCGTCGGCGCGGATCTCCACCGCCTGCCCGATGCGCATGCGCGCCACCTGCGTCTCCTTGAAGTTGGCCACCACGTATGTCTCGCCGAGGGGCACCACCGACATCAGGTTGGCCCCCGTGCGCACCACCTGGCCGGCGCGCACCCCACGTGCGCCCACCACGCCCGCCACCGGCGCGCGGATCGTGGCGTGGTCGAGATCGAGGCGCGCGCGCTCCAGCGCGGCCCGCGCCTGCTTGGCGGCCGCGACCGCCTCTGCGCGCTCCGCCGCGAGCGCGGCGGCGTCCCGGCCCTGGGCCGCGGCCGCCGCCCGGGCCTGGCGCAAGCCGGCGGCGGCCTGGTCGTTCTGCGCGCGGGCCGACTGCACGCGTTGCTGGGCGACCCAGCCACGCTGGGCGAGATCGGCGTAACGGGCGAGATCGGTGCGGGCGAGCCGGGCCTGCGCCTCCGCGCCTGCGACGCCCGCCTGGGTGGCGGCCATCAGGCTGCGCCCCTCAGCGGCGCGGGCGTCGGCATGGCGGACGGCGGCTTCGGCGGCGGCGAGGGTGGCTTCCGCCTGCGCGACCCGGGCGCGCACGTCGGCGGGATCGATCTCGACCAGCACATCGCCAGCGCGGACCGGCTGGTTGTCCTCCACCAGCACGCGCAGTACAGCCCCGTCGATGCGCGGGCTGATGATGACGGTGTCGGCCTTCACGTAAGCGTTGTCGGTGGCCTGCCAGCGCGCACGATCGAGCGACCACGCCACAAGGCCAGCGATCACCAGAACCGCCGCTGCGCCCGCCGCCAGGCGCGGTGTCTGTGGGCGACGGAGCACGTGGAGCAGCGCTTGCATGGGTCCATCCAGACGGCGTCACGCGGGCCGGCAAGAATGGACCCTTCCGTCCAGAAAACAAGCCGCGACGCCCCGACGGCGGCCAAAAAAGAGCGCGCGGGAAGTCTTGCCTAAGCGACCTTCTCCCGCAGCAGGACGATCTCCTCGGCGACCGTGGGGTGGAGCGCGACGGTTGCGTCCCACTGCGTCTTGGTGAGCCCCGCCTTCACGGCGATGGCGGCCACCTGGATGATTTCGGCGGCGGCGTCCCCCACGACATGGACCCCCACCACCACCTGGTCGGCGGCGCGCACCACGAGCTTCATCAGCATGCGCGCCTCGGCGCCGGCGAGGATGTTCTTCATGGGCCGGAAGTCGGTGCGGTAGATGTCGACCTTGCCGTGGCGGACGCGCGCCTCGGCCTCGGAGAGCCCAACCACGCCAACCTGCGGGTGGCAGAACACGGCTGTAGGAATCTGGGCGTGGTCCACGGCCTGTGGATTGTCCTTGAACGCCGTCTCCACGAACGCCACCGCCTCGCGGATGGCGACGGGCGTCAGGTTCACGCGGTTGGTCACATCGCCGATGGCCCACACCGAGGGCGCGCTGGAGCGCGAGTACGGATCGACGGCGATGGCGCCCGCTTCAGTGAGACGCACGCCGGCGCTCTCCAGCCCGAGTCCCTCCACATTGGGCGTGCGGCCGGTGGCGTAGAGCACGACGCCAGCCTCCAGCGCCTGACCACTCGACAGCCGCGCGACGTACCCGTCCGTAACGGCCTCGATGGCGGTGACGGTGGCGTCGGTGAGGATGCGGACGCCGGCTCGGCGCATTTCCCGCTCCACATGGGCGCGCACGTCGTCGTCGAAGCCGCGCAAGAGGTGCGACCCGCGGTGGACGATGGTCACATCGACGCCGAGGCCGTGGAAAATCTGCGCAAACTCAAGCGCGATGTAGCCGCCGCCCACGACGACGGCGCGTTGCGGCAGCTGCTCCAGGTGGAACGCCTCCTGCGAGGTGATGGCGTGCTCGGCGCCGGGGATGCCCACCGGACGCGTCACGCGACCGCCGGTGGCCACAAGGATGCGCTCGGCGGTGACGGTGCGCCCTGCGCCCGCCAGCCGGATGGCGTGCGGCCCCACGATCTCGGCGCGGTCGAGGATGATCTCGGCGCCGGACTTGGCGATGTTGGTCTCGTAGATGCCCGAGAGGCGGCTCACTTCCGCCTGTACGTTGTCGCGCAGGCGCGCCCAGTCGAACCGGGCCCACTCCACCGTCCAGCCGTAGCCGGCGGCGTCCTTGAAATGGCCGGCGTACTCTGAGGCGTAGACCAGGAGCTTCTTGGGAATGCAGCCGCGGATGACGCACGTGCCCCCGATCCGGTCCTCCTCCGCCACCGCCACCCGGGCGCCGAGCTGCGCGGCCAGTCTGGACGCGCGCGTCCCGCCCGAACCGGCGCCGATGGTGAAGAGGTCGTAGTCGTACTGGGTCATGGGCCTATCTAGACGCTCCCCCGCGTCGCGGCGAGGGGCGCCCCGAAAGCGGGCCTCCGGACCGCACGGTCCGCCGCCGGGCCCGCCCCCGAGGCGCGATCCCCGCTTTTCCCTCACGCAAGCGCTGGTGGCTGGTCGAACGGCGCGCACGGCGCCATGACCGTTGCGACAAGGAGTTCTCCATGGCCGCCGAACCGCTCTTCCGCCCGTTCACCCACAGGTCCCTCACGCTGAAGAACCGGATCGTGATGGCCCCGATGACGCGTTCGTTCTCGCCGGGGCATGTGCCCGGGGCGGACGTGGCGGCCTACTACGCCCGGCGCGCGGAGGGGGATGTGGGCCTCATCATCTCCGAGGGGGTCGGCGTGGCGCGCCCCGCCTCGCTCAACGATCCCAATGTGCCCGTCTTCCATGGCGCCGACGCGCTGGAGGGCTGGCGACGCGTGATCGACGCGGTGCACGCGGCCGGCGGCAAGATGGCGCCGCAGCTCTGGCACGTGGGCGCCGTGCGCAACCCGCGCACGGAGTGGAAGCCGCCGGGCCCGGTCGACAGCCCCTCCGGCCTCTCCTCCCCAGGCAAGAAATTCGCCGAGCCGATGAGCGAGGAAGACATCGCCGACGCCATCGCCGCATTCGGACGCGCCGCGGGCGACGCGAAGCGCCTAGGCTACGACACCGTGGAGATCCACGGCGCCCACGGCTATCTCATCGACCAGTTCTTCTGGGGCGGCACCAACGCCCGCGCCGACCGATGGGGCGGGGCGACGCTCGCCGAGCGCACGCGCTTCGGCGCGGAAGTTGTCAAGGCGATCCGTGCGGCGGTGGGGCCCGACTACGTGATCATCCAGCGCCTTTCGCAATGGAAGCAGCAGGACTTCACCGTCAAGCTCGCGCCGACGCCAGACGAACTCGCCGCCTGGCTCGCCCCGCTGGCCGATGCGGGCGTCGACATCTTCCATTGCTCGCAGCGGCGCTTCTGGGAGCCTGAGTTCGACGGCTCGGAGCTCAACTTCGCCGGCTGGGCCAAGAAGCTCACGGGTAAACCCACGATCACGGTGGGCAGCGTGGGCCTGACGGGGGAGTTCGTGGCCGGCATGGGCGGGGAAGCCTCACGCCCCGCCTCCCTCGACAACCTGCTGGAGCGGCTGGACCGCGACCAATTCGATCTCGTCGCCGTGGGTCGCGCGCTGCTGGTGGACCCGCACTGGGCGCAGAAGGTGCGCGACGGGCGCGAAAGCGAGTTGCGCGACTACACGGTCGATGCGCTGCGGACGCTGGCGTAGCTTCAGCGCTCCAGCGTCTCCACGCCGTCGATGCGGCCGAAGATGACAGTGCGCGCCATATCGATGAAAAGGCCGTGCTCCACCACGCCGACGATGGCCTTCAGCCGGTCGGCGAGGTCGGCCGGATCGGGGATGGCGCGGCACTGGCAGTCGAGGATGACGTTGCCGCCGTCGGTGACCACGCCCTCGCGCAGGGACACGTCGGCGCCCGTGCAGCCGGCGTCGCGCAGCGCGCGATAGATTTTCGCGGCGGTGAGCGCATAGCCGAAGGGCGTGACCTCCACCGGCAGCGGAAACGCCCCCAGCTGCGCCACCCGCTTGCTCTCGTCGGCGATGATGAGCAGGTGCGCGCCCGCGGCGGCGACGATCTTCTCGCGCAGCAGCGCCGCACCCCCGCCCTTGATGAGCTGGAACTGCGGATCGATCTCGTCGGCGCCGTCCACCACCAGATCGAGCGTGGTGACCTTGTCGATGTCCATGAGCGGCACGCCCACCTCGTGCGCCAGCGCGGCGGTGGCCTCCGAGGTGGGCACGCCGCGCACCTGCAGCCCCTGCGCCACACGCTGGCCGAGCATGCGCACGAAGTGCGCCGCCGTGGAGCCCGTGCCGAGGCCCAACACCATCCCGTCGCTCACGTGCGCGACAGCGGCGGCGGCGGCGTTGATCTTGGCGATGTCGGCGCTCATTCCACCTCCCTGCGTTTGCCGCCGCGGGCGGCGCGCTCGGCCAGCTTGCGCGTGCGGAACGTCACGGCCCAGCCCTCGATCTCGCGCTGGCGCCCGCGCGCCACGGCGAGCGCGTCGTCAGGCACATCCTTGGTGATCACCGAGCCCGAGGCCGTGAACGCCCGCGCGCCCACGCGCACCGGCGCCACAAGCGCGGTGTCGGACCCGATGAACGCGTCCTCGCCGATCACGGTCTTCCACTTGTCGAAACCGTCGTAATTGCAGGTGATGGCGCCGCACCCGATGTTCGCGCGCGCACCCACCTCCGCATCCCCGATGTACGCGAGGTGGCTCGCCTGCGCGGCCTCCGCGAAGGAGGCGTTCTTCACTTCCACGAAGTTGCCGATCTTGACCCGGGCGCCGAGATGCGCGCCCGGTCGCAGACGCACGAACGGCCCCACGGCCGCCCCTTCCCCAACGTGCGCGCCCTCCAGATGGCTCCACGCCTTCACCGTCGCGCCCGCCGCCACCGTCACGCCGGGGCCGAAAAACACGCCGGGCTCGATGGTGACGTCCGCGCCGAGCACGGTGTCATGGGAAAGGTAGACGGTGGACGGATCGATCATCGTGACGCCGGAGGCCATCGCCTCGACACGCCGGCGCGCCTGCCAGGCCGCTTCCGCCGCCGCCAGATCGACGCGCGAGTTCACGCCCATCATCTCCGCTTCGTCCGCCACCTCGATGGCGGCGCGGAACCCGGACGAGCGCGCGAGACCCACCACGTCCGTGAGATAGTATTCGCCTTTCGCGTTGTCGTTGCGCACCATCGACAAAAGCTGGAACAGCATCGCGCGATCCGCGACGAGGACGCCGGAATTGCACAGCGTGACCGCACGCTCTTCGGCGCTGGCGTCCTTTTCCTCCACGATGCGCAGAAGCGCGCCCGCCGCGTCGCGGATGAGGCGGCCATAGCCGAATGGATCCTTCGCCTCAAACCCCAGCACCGCGACGGCCGCGCCGCTTGCGCGCACGGCGAACAGTTTCTCCAGCGTCGCCCCGCGCACCAGCGGCGTGTCGGCGTAGGTGACGATCACGTCCCCGTCGAAATCCGCCAGCGCGGCTTCCGCGGCGCGCACGGCGTGGGCGGTGCCGAGGGCGGGGTCCTGCACGGCGATGCGCACGCCCGCGCGCGCTTGCGCCGCCTCCCCCACCGCCGGCGCATGCGCGCCGACCACCACCACCACGCGGTCGCACCCCAACGCCGCGCACGCGTCGATGGACCAGTCCAGCATCGTGCGGCCGGCGACCTTGTGCAGCACCTTCGGCGTGGCGGATTTCATCCGGGTGCCCTGGCCGGCGGCCAGGATGATGGCGGCGCGACCCTTGCGGCGCCCGTGATCGGGCGCGGCGCTGGAGGCAGTTGTGGTGGAGGGCATCGGCGGCGGCGTCCGCTTGTGAGAATCCTTTTACCGTTCTAGCCCACCGCGGGCCCAATGGCGAAAGGACTGCAAGCACGATGGCCGATCCGGGCACCCACGATCTGGGCGGCGTCACCGTCGTCTTCGACCTCGACGGCACTCTTGTGGACACCGCGCCGGACCTGCTGCGCGCGCTCGCCGCCGTCATGGCGACGCAGGGCCTCATGGCCCCTCCCGCCGACGAGACCCGTCTGATGGTGGGTCAGGGCGCACGGGCGCTGATCCAGCGTGCGGCGGCCTTCAACGGCGTGGTCTGGCCGGACGCGCACCTCGATGAGCTCACCGAAGCGTTCGTCGCCGTCTACGCCGCCGATATCGCCGCCGAGAGCCGTCCGTTTCCCGGGGTCGCCGCCGCGCTGGACGCGCTCGCCGCGGCGGGCGCGCGGCTGGCGGTGTGCACCAACAAGCGCACCGGGCTTTCGGTGCAGCTGCTGGAGGCGTTGGGCCTCGCGCAGCGGTTCGCCGCCGTCGTGGGCGCCGACAGCGTGCCGGCGCGCAAGCCGGCGCCCGGCCATTACGTCGCCGCCGTCACAGCCGCGGGCGGTGAGGTGGCGCGCTCGGTGATGGTGGGCGACAGCGCCGCCGATGTCACGGCCGCGCACGCTGCGGGCGCGCCGGTGATCGCGGTGCGGTTCGGATATTGCGAGGAGGGTGTGGAGACGCTGGGCGCCGACCGCCTGATCGACGACTACGCGGACCTCGGCGTCGCCGTCCGCGCGCTCATCGGACCGCCTGCCGGGCCTTGAATCGCACGCAGCGGAACGAGGATGGGCCGGACGATCCTCCGCCCGGCCCTCCGTCGCGGCCCCTTCCGGGCCGTGTCCTCACAGGACGTGTGCGCGACGCGCGCCGCTCATCCGGGATCGCGGAAGCGGGGATTGGAGGCGTCGTTCTCCGGCCGGGACTTCTTGGGGAAGCCGTTGACCATGTCGCTGCGCACATCGGTGCGCGCCGACCGCATCGCGGCGACGAACGGCGCTTCCACGAGCTTGATGTCGACGTTGAAGCCGCGCTCGCGCCAGTACTCCTCAATCCGCGATTTCAGCCGACGGGCGCCGTCGACGTTGCAGAAATCGGTGTCCATTTCTTCGTGTCCTCCAGGCGGGTCCCGAAGCGTCATCGCCCCGGATCCGCAGAAGCGCGCAGGACAGCCCCTGCGCTGGCTTCAGCCCCCAGCGTGCCGGCGGGGATCACACCCCTGAAAGCCGCCACGCCGCGCCACTTGATGGGCCTGCCGGGGTCGCGCAACGGCCCCCGCGAATGACCCTTGTTCCGCCACCATCCGGACACCTCCGCGATGAACCGCCGTTCAGGCTTTTCCATCCACGGACGGCCCCCGAACGGGGCAATCCAATTTCGCTGAACACGTTCATTGAACATGTTAAGGGTGAAATAATGACCTTCGCCGCCGATGCAAGCGAATTGACGCCATGCATGATGAAAGACGGACCCTGCGGAAACGCCCCAACGTTGGGGGGCGCCGACGGGGAAGCGGCGGGGCGACTCGCGCCAATCCCGCGGGGGCCAAATGGTGGGCGCGGCAGGGTTCGAACCTGCGACCCCTGCCGTGTGAAGGCAGTGCTCTTCCGCTGAGCTACGCGCCCCTTTGGAGGGACGGGACCATAAGCGGCGCCCTTTCCAGGCGTCAAGGCGAGTGGCGCGGGGATGGACGGGCGCGCACGCCGCTGACGCTTGCACGGCCGGCGGTCGCGCCACCTTGACATGCCCGGGGGCGCCGGGCGCATAGGGTGCATTGAGAATTGTTCGCAATAAAGGTCGACACCGCCGTGCTCCCTGGTCCACGCCGCGCCTCCCTCATCCTGTTCGCCGGTCTGGCCGCCGCGCTCGCCGCGTGCAGCCCGCCTGCGCCGCAGAAAAACACACCTGCGCCCGCCGGCATCGTGAACGTTTATTCGGGGCGACATTACGACGCCGACAAGGCTGTCTTCCGCGCCTTCACCGAAGAGACGGGCATCGACGTGCGCGCCATCGAAGCCGACGGCGCGCAACTGCTCGAACGCCTCAAGGCGGAGGGCGAGTTCACGAACGCTGACGTGATCATGACGGTGGACGCGGGCAATCTCGCGCGGCTGGTGGAGGCGGGCCTGCTCGCGCCACTCTCGTCGCCGGCGGTGGAGGCCGTGCCCGCCCGCTATCGCGATCCGCAGGGGCGATGGGTGGCGTTCGCGCGCCGCGCGCGCGTCATCATCTACCAGAAAGGGGCCGTCGATCCCGCCACGCTCACCTCGATGGACGATCTGGTGAAGCCGGACTGGCGCGGCGCCATCTGCGTGCGCACCGGCGCCAACCTCTACAACCTGTCGCTCATGGCTGCGCGCATCGAGCGCGACGGCCCGGAAAGGGCGCAGGCGTGGGCGAAAGGCATGGTGGCGAACTTCGCGCGCCAGCCGCAGGGTTCCGACACCGACCAGCTGCGCGCCGTGGCCGCCGGCGACTGCAAGATCGCCATCGTCAACCACTACTACCTCGCGCGCATGCAAGGCTCCGACGATCCCGCCGACCGCGCGGTGGCGGAGAAAGTGGGCATCGTGTTTCCCGATCAGGCGGGCGCGGGCGCCCACGTGAACATCTCCGGCGCGGGCGTTTCCGTGCACGCCCGCAACAGGGACAACGCGCAGAAACTCGTCGAGTACATGACGACCGCCAAGGCCCAGCAGATCATCGCCGACATGAACGACGAACTGCCCGTGGCCGACGGCGTGGCCCTGCCCGCGCCGCTGGCGGCCATGGCCGGCTTCAAGGAAGAGGACGTGGCGTTCGACGCCATCGGCGCCCGCCAGGGCGAGGCGCAGCGCCTGTTTGAAACCGCCGGATGGCGCTGAGCGGCGACGCCCGCGCCGTTGCGTCCTCGCCGAGGTCCCGGCTGGCGGACGCTTGGCCGGCCATCGCAGCCGCCGCGGCGGCGCTGGTGTGCGCGGCCCCCGCGATCGCGGTGCTCGCCGGCGGCCTGACCGCGCGGATCGACGATCCGGGCGCAGCGGATCTCATGGCCCGCTCGGTGCGCGGCACGATGGTCCTGGTGCTCGTCGCGGGCGCTGCGGCCACGGCGCTCGGCGCGGCTGCGGCGTGGCTCGTGACGCTGTGCCAGTTCCCGGGGCGTCGTCTGTTTGAATGGCTGCTGGTGTTGCCGCTGGCGGCGCCGGTCTACGTGCTGGCGTATGCATACGGCGCGATCACCGGCCCCGGCGGGCCGGCGCCCATTCGGCTGTCGGGTCTTGCAGGCGCGGGCGTGGTCTACGCGCTGGGCTTCTACCCCTACGTCTACCTCGCCGCGCGCGCGGCGTTCGTGAGCCAGTCCGTATGCGCGCTGGAGGCGGCGCGGGCGCTGGGGGCCACGCCTTGGCGGACGTTTCTCACCGTGGCGCTGCCGCTGGCCTGGCCCGGTATCGCCGCCGGCGCCGCACTGGCGTGCATGGAAATCGCCGCCGACTACGGCGCCGCCGCGTACTTCGGGGCCGAGACCGTGACCACCGGCGTGTTCCGGGCCTGGTTCGCGCGCGGCGAACCGCAGTTGGCGCTGCAGCTGGCCGCCTATCTCCTGGCCGGCGCGCTCGCCCTGCTGGCGCTGGAGCGCTACGCGCGCGGACGGCGCAGTTTCGCAGGCGCGTCGGCGCGGTGGCGGCCATTGCCGCGCTACCGGCTCGCGCCCGCCGCCGCCGGTGCTGCGACGCTGTTCTGCGCGACGCTCGTCGTCCTCGGGGCCGCAGCGCCGCTGGCCTGGCTGCTGCGCCTCGCCAGTTTCCGGCCGCTTGCCGACCTTGCGGACCTTGGGCCCCCACTGCTGCGCACGCTGCTGCTGGCGGGCGCGGGCGCGGCGCTCACGCTGACGCTGTCGGCGCTCATCGCCGCCAGCGCGCGCCGGCCGGCTGGTCGCGCGGGCGCGCTCGCGGCGGCGGTGGGCTACGCTGCGCCGGGCGCCGTCACCGCGCTGGGCGCCATGGCGGTGTTCGCCGCTGCGCGGGAGGCGGGACTGGTGGGGGGGCTTGGCGGCGCGTTGTCGATCGCGGCGCTGCTGTGGGTCTACGCCGCGCGCTTCGCAGCCGCCGGCGCCCAACCCATCGAGGCGGGACTCACACGCGTGGGCCGCCACATGGGCGAGGCGGGCCGCACGCTCGGCGCATCGCCCTCGCGACGACTGGCGCACATCGATCTTCCCATCGCCGCCCCCGGGGTGATCGCCGGCGCGCTGGTGGTGTTCGTGGACATCCTCAAGGAGTTGCCCGCCACGCTGGTGCTGCGCCCATTCGATTTCGAGACGCTCGCGGTGCGCGCCCACAGCTACGCCAGCGACGACCGGTTGACGCAGGCGGCGGCGCCGGCGCTGCTCATCACGCTGGCGGGGCTTGCGCCGGTGATCATGCTTTCGCGGCGGCTTTCGCGCGCGCGCGCAGGAGACGCGCCCGGGGACGGACAATGAGCGGATGCGAGGTGCGCCTCGAGGGCGTTCGGCGGCTATTTTCGGACGAAGCGGCCGTCGACGACGTCACCCTGACCGCGCCGGCGGGCGCAGTGACTGCACTGCTGGGAGCGTCCGGATCCGGCAAGAGCACGCTGCTGCGCATGATCGCGGGGCTGGAGCCGGTGGACGGCGGCCGCGTCGTTCTTGGCGGCGCAGTCGTATCGGCGCCGGGCGTCACCGTGGCGGCGGAGCACCGCCGGGTGGGCCTCGTGTTCCAGGACTATGCGCTGTTTCCCCACCTCACCGCCGGCGCCAACGTCGCCTTCGGCCTCTCCGGGGCGGACAAGGCCGCCCGCCGCGCAGAGGCGGGCGCGTGGCTGGACAGGGTGGGCCTTGCGCATCGCGCCGACGCCTTCCCTCATGAGCTGTCCGGCGGCGAGCAACAGCGGGTGGCGCTGGCCCGGGCGCTGGCGCCGCGGCCGCGTGCTATCTTGCTCGACGAGCCGGTCTCCGGCCTCGACCCGGGCCTGCGCGCGGACCTGCGCGACCGCACGCGGGCGGCCATCGCCGAACTCGGCGCGACCGCGGTGTTCGTGACGCATGACGCCGACGAAGCGCTCTACATCGCCGACCAGATCGCCATCCTGCGCGCTGGACGCCTGGTCCAGGCTGGCCCGCCGCGCGCCGTATACGACCACCCCGCTTCCCCGGAGGCCGCTGCGGCGCTCGGCCCTGTCAACCGCTTCGACGGCGTGGCGATTGGCGGCGTGCTTTCAACGCCCTTCGGGCCGCTGCGCGCCGAACGTCCTGACGGACCGGCCACCGCCATCGTGCGCGCGGAAGCGGTCACGCTGCACGCAGGGGACGGCGCACGTGTCCTCGACCGTCGCCCCCAGGGCGCCTTCGACGTCGCACGCATCGCGGCAGGCAATGTGGAGTGGCGCGCGCTGATCGCCGCGCGAGCCGGGCCGCAGGCGGGCGAGGCCTGCGCCGTCAAACTTACGGCGGAGGGCGCGTTCGTGTTCGACCGGACGCGGGCGCCGGCGCGCTAGCGCTTGGTGACCAAGAAACGACGGCGCTCGAGACGTCTGCTGGCGAGCAGGCGCACGCGGGCGCGCCAGGCCTCCGTCTCCCAGGCCAGTTCGCGCGCCGCTACGGGCGAGAGCGGATCGGCGCCGCGCAGTGAGTCGCCCAGCGTCTTGAAGGCGGCGCGCGCATGCTCCACGTGGGCGTCCGTCACGTCCTCGTCGGCGTCGACCCGCAGGCCGCACTCCTCAAGGATCGTCGCAATGTCCTTGCGCATGCGCACCTGCGGCTCGCGGAAGGCGGAGGCGAAAGCTGCGGCGAGGTCGGGCCCGGGGGCGGCGCAGTACGTCTCCACCAGCGCCGACGCCTTGTCCTTCAATCCGCGCGCGATCTGCAGCGCCATTCGCTGGGCGTTGTCGGCGTAAACGAAATCGTCGATCGACACCGCGCCGTCAAACGCCTCCGCGGGGGCGGAAAACGTCTCCAGGTCAACGCCCGCCACGCTGACGCGCTTGTCGAGCGCCGCAAGGCCGTGGCGCAACAGGGCCAGCGTTTCCTCGCGCCACTCGAACACGCGCACCTCGCCCAGATGCGTCTGCGCCATCGCAAGCGCGGGCGCGGCGAGGCCGGGGCCGAACAGCCCGAGGGTGGCAGTTGCCGAAAGATTAAGCCGAGCGGGCAGCGCCGCTTCGTCGGCGGCGTCGCCGGGACCCAGGCGACCGGCGCCCCAGATGCGTTGGAGCGCGTCGAGGCGGGGATCCTCCGGCGGGGCGGGCGGCGCGAACAGCTCGCTCTCCACGCCAGCGTCATTCGCCGCCGCCTCGATCGCCGCGCGGGCGGCCTCCTCGTCGAACGCCGCGCCGTGCCACCAGGCGTGGAAGCGCGCACGGGCGAGCGCCATGCGGCGCTTGTCGAGCGTGGGGAGGGCAAGTTTCAGGGCCATGAGCCCGGAAACGCTAGCGCGCCCCGGTTAAAGTTTCGCGAGCGCCGGGCGCCAGCAAGGCCTGCGCGCCCGAGGGAAACGGGGCCGCCGGATCGCGCACGAAGGCGGCCACGTCCCGCCAGACCGTCTCCGCCTGAAGATCCCGTAGAAGCATATGGTAACCATCGGGATAAAGCGCCGTGCGCGCGTGCGGCGGCAACGCCCGCGCGGCCCGCAGCGCCGAAGCGCGGGGGATGATCTGGTCCTTGGCGCCATAGAGGAAGGCGGTGGGCGCGCGCAGCCGCCCTGCCCCGTCGGACGCGGCCTCCATCAAGCGCACGAGGCCGTACACCGCATCGATCCGCGTGCTGAAGATCATGTTCGGATCACGCCCGATCTTGCGGAGCATCTCGGTGTTATCGGAGGCGGTGATGCGCCGCTGCACGCGCCGTGGCGGCGTCACTGCGCGGTAGGGAAACGTGTGGGCGCCGACCCACAACGTGGCGGCGTAGGGCTTCGGCAGCGTCGACCAGCCCCATACGGCTGGCGCCACCAGCACAAGCCGGTCGGCGGCGGGCGGATCGTCCGACGCAAACGCGGCGATGGCCGTGGCCGCGCCCATGCTGTCGCCCACCACTGCGACGACGGCGCCGGGATGCGCCGCACGCGCAACGGTGACGGCGGTGCGCAGGTCCTGCGTGAGCAGGCGCGTTCCGCCCCACACCCCGCGCTGCGGGGACCGGCCGTGTCCGCGCGCGTCGTAGGCGTACGTCGCGATGCCCTGCTGCGCCCACCATGGCCCCGCCAGATAGAACGCCTCACCGTAATCGTTCATGCCGTGGACGGCGACGATGACGGCCCATGGCGCGCGATCCCGCGGCGTCCACACGCTAAGGCCGAGCGGCGTCCCGTCAAAGGTGATGAAGCGCTCACCCACGACGTCGAAGCGCGCACCCGCATGGCCGGCAGGCGGCGTCATCGCCCGCTGCACCACCGGCGCACAGGCTGCGAGCGCCGCCGCCACGACGAGAACAAGCAGGCGGATCATGACCTCACCTTAAACCGTGCCTGGTCCCAACCGAAGCGGCCAAAACCGTGACGTCCGGATGCACCGGCGACGGCGGCGTAACGTTTCATGCGAGCACCGCGCGCACGCGGGCCTGCAGGTCGGGCACAAGCTCGGCCTCGAACCATGGATGGCGTTTCAGCCAGCCGGTGTTGCGCCAAGAGGGATGCGGCAGCGGGATGACGTCGGGACCGTAGCTTCGCCAGGCGCGCACGGTGTCGGCCAGCGTGCGCCCGGCCGCGGCGCCCAGATGCCACCGCTGCGCGTAGCCGCCCACCAGCAGCGTCAGCCGCACGCCCGTGAGCAGCGGCAGGAGGCGCGCGCGCCACAGCGGCGCGCACTCCCTGCGCGGCGGCAGGTCTGCGCCGTTCACCGTGCCGGGATAACAAAAGCCCATGGCCGCGACCGCCACCGCGCGCGGCGCGTAGAACGCGTCGCGATCGAGCCCCATCCAGGCGCGCAGGCGATCGCCCGAGGGATCGTTCCACGGCAGACCCGTCTCGTGCACCCTCCGCCCCGGCGCCTGCCCTGCGATCAGGATGCGCGCCTCGGGGTGCGCCCGCACCACCGGGCGCGGCTCATGCGGCAACGGACACGCCCGGCATGCCGCGATCTCTGCGAGGAGGGCCTCAAGCCTCGGGGTTTGAGTCTGGGTCATCGACGATGCGCAACCGGATCACGCCCTTGAAGGCGTCGGGGTCCACGGGCTTGCCCTTGCGCAGGATCTGGATGCGGCCAGCCTTCGCGAGCCGCACGGCGACGGCGCGCACTTCACCCATCCGCTGGCGCCAGTTCTCCGCATCAAGCGCGCGCGCCGCTTCCGACGGACAGATGGAGCTGGCGGGCCCGCGCTGCGCGGTGAGCGTGAGGATCGCGTCTTCGGCGGTCATGGCGGCGACGGTCACTCCGCATCGAGGCCGAACTCCGCGGTCACGTCGGCGGTGTCGGCGCCCAACTGCGGAGGGTCACGGCGGATCGAGAGGGGCGTTTTCGCGAACCGCAGCCCGGGCTTCATGGCGCGGTACGGGCCTTCGACGTCGAGCGTGCGGGTTTCAAACAGGGTGTGCTGCAGCTGCGGATCGTCGAACAGGTCGCCTACCGCATTTACCCGCATCGCGGGGATGGAGTTTTCTCCGCACAGAAGCATCCATTCGTCGGTGGTGTACGCAAGCGCTGCGTCGTCCATCATTGCGTAGTAGACGCCGACGCGCGAGCCCGGTGGCGCGGAGAGAAAGCGCTCGCTCTCGTAGGCATTCGGGATGCCGCCAAGCTCCATGAACTTCATCGACTGCGCGCGGCTGGCCGGCAGCACGGTCAGCCAGCCGTCCTTGGTCCGGTACGGCTTGCGGTGCGGCGTGATGGTGGTGACGTGGCCGAACTTGCCGGTCGGGGGCACGTAGGTCTGGTTGTAGAGATGCTCGGCCATGATGAAGCCGGTGAACGTTTCCAGCATGGGCACGCACACGTACTGCCCCTCGCCGGTCTGTTCCTTGTGGCGGAGGGCTGCGAGCGCCGCGATGGCGGCGAACAGCCCGCACGTCTTATCGGCGATCACGGAGGGCAGTGGCCGCAACGGCGCGTCCTTGTCGACAAGCGCGTTCAGGCCGCATGCGCCGCTGGCGGACTGGATCAGGTCGTCGAACGCCTGGCGGCCCGCGTACGGCCCGGCTGGATCGTAGCCGACGGCCTCCACGTAGATGATGTCCGGCTTTTCCGCGGCGACCGCGTGGTACGAGAAGCCGAGCCGCGCCATCGCTTCGGGGCGCATGTTGTGGATGAAGATGTCCGCGTGGCGCACGAGCTTCCTGAGCGCGCGCACGCCGGGGGCGGACTTCAGGTCAAGCGCCACCGAACGCTTGTTGCGGTTGAGCGCCACATAGAGCGGGCCCATCGTCTCGGTTTTCGGGGGCTTGCCCTGCTGGCGCTGGCGATCGCCGGAGGGCTCCTCGATCTTGATGACGTCGGCGCCGAGATCGCCCAACGTCTGCGTGGCGTAGGGGCCCAGCACAAATTGCGTGAGATCGATCACGCGGACGCCCGCCAGCGGGCCGGCGGGCGCGCTCATCCGCCCGCCTTCATCATCTCGCGCGCGATCACGAGGCGCTGGATTTCGCTGGTGCCCTCGTAGATGCGGAATATGCGCACGTCCCGGTAGAAGCGCTCGATGCCGTGGTCGGCGGTGTAGCCGGCGCCGCCGAAGATCTGCACGGCGCGATCCGCGACGCGTCCGACCATCTCGCTGGCGTAGAGCTTGGCGCACGAGGCCAGCATGGTGACGCTCTCGCCCGCGTCGCGCCGCCGGGCGGCGTCCAGCACCATGCAGCGCGCGGCGTAGGCTTCGGTCTTGCTGTCGGCGAGCTGCGCCTGGATCATCTGGAAGCTGGCCAGCGCCTGTCCGAACTGCTTGCGCTCCCCCGCGTAGGCCACGCAGTCGGCGATGAGACGGTCGGCGACGCCCACGCACACCGACGCGATGTGGAGGCGGCCGCGGTCGAGCACCTGCATCGCCACCTTGAAGCCCTCCCCCTCCTTGCCGAGCATGAGATCGGCGGGGACGCGTACGTCGTCGAAGTTCACGTCGCAGATGTGGGCGCCCTGCTGGCCCATCTTCTTTTCAGGCTTGCCGACGCTCACGCCTTTGAGGTCCCGTGGCACGAGGAAGGCCGAGACGCCGCCGGCGCCCTTCTTGTCCGGATCGGTGCGCGCCATGACGGTGAAAAGGTGGGCCTTGTTGGCGTTCGTGATGTAGCGCTTGGCGCCGTTAAGCACCCAGGCCTCTCCGTCCCAGGACGCATGCGTGCGCACGCTCGCACTGTCCGACCCCGCCTCCGGCTCGGTGAGGGCGAAGCTGGTGACGATCTCTCCGGAGGCGATGCCGGGCAGAAACTTTTCCTTCTGGGCGGGCGTGCCGAACATGACGAGGCCCTGGCTGCCGATGCCCACGTTGGTGCCGAAGGTGGAGCGGAAAGCGGGCGAGCAGCGTCCCAGTTCGAAGCCCACCGTGACCTCATCCTCCATGCCACAGCCGAGGCCGCCGTAGTCCTCCGGGATGGTGAGCCCAAACAGCCCCAGCCCCTTCATTTCGGCCACGACGTCGGCGGGGATGGCGTCGTCCTCGGCCACCTTCGCCTCGATGGGACGCAGGCGCGTGTCCACAAAGCGGCGGACCTGGGCGGCGAAGTCGGCGCGGGTTTCGGGGTCGAGGGCCATGGCGAGCGGGTCTCCGGGGTCTTGCCGGCACCATCGCCAAGGGGGGCTGGCGTGGCAAGCCGGCCGTCGGGCCGTGCCCCCCCGGCGCCCATCCCTTTCGCGCGCGCGCGCCACATTGACACTGCCGGAGGGAACCCGTTTAGCGAGCGCTCCAGGCCGTGGGATGATTGGCCACGGGACGATTGGGCCATGGGAGGGGTCGGCCATGCGGGACACGGTCGCCATCTACTGCGGAGACGCAGGCTACCTCTTCGCGATGCTGGTGGCGGCGCGGTCGCTGCGGCAATGCGCGTCGCGCGACAACTTCGACATTCTGCTGTTCGGCATCGATCTCACGGACGACCAGTTGGCCTACGCCCGCGCCGTGGCGGCGACCTTCCGGGCGGAGGTCACGCCGATGTCGTCGGCGGAATACACGGTCTTCGACGTCACCCGGTACACCACGCTCGACAAGTTCGCGCATGTGGCGCCCTCGTCCCTCGCGCGGCTCGTCACCGGCCGGCACATCCCCCAGGCCTACAAGCGCGTTCTGTACGTCGACGGCGACACCCTGTGCGTGGGTGATTTCAGCGACCTCGCCGATCTTGATGTCCCCGCCGGCATGTTGATGGCGACGCCCGATCCCTCCAACTACTGGCGCGCCGACGACGGGGCGTTTGCACGGAGCGAGGACGCCTACCTGAACGCCCTCGGCATCGGCCGTGACGCCACCTACTTCAACGCCGGGTTCTTCCTGGCCGATCGCGCGGCGTGGGCGGCTTTCGGCGAGGAGGCGCTCACCTACTTCGCGGCGAACATGGACCTGTGCAAATGCCACGACGAGAGCGCCCTCAACGTCGTCGCGCGCGACCGGATACGGCCCCTTTCGGCGCGGTGGAACTTCATGCAGCCGATGCGCGCGTGGGGGCTCGACGCGGCCATCCGACCGCGGCTCTACCACTTTTCCGGTCGCGAAAAGCCGTGGCGCGGCACAGTGCGTCCGTGGGCGGAGTTTTCACGCCGGTACAAGGCGTTCCGCAGCGAGCCGCAGCTCCGCGCGTTGGCGCCCCGCTACGCCAGCGCCAAGGATCTTGCAGAGATGAACGCCCATTATTCGGTGTGGGAGATGAAGGCGCGCACCATTCATCGCACCAAGTACGAGCGCGCCCGCAGGGCCCTGCTGGAGAACGAGCGGCGCGCAGTGATGTGAGCCGGCGTCAGTGCCCGTCCGCCGTGACCGCCTTAAGGGTGGCGGCGTCGAAGATCTGGATTTCGCTGCCGTAGTCCACGTAGGCGACTGTATCCGCGTGACCCTCGACGACCTTGAAGACGCGGTCGCCCGCGGGGCCCACGCCGAGGGGGCCGCAGGGCATGCCGGGCACGGTGTCGGAGAGCAGGTCGGCGTCCCATGCGTCGCCCACGGGGCCGGTGGGGCCGAAAACGTAAAGGCCCGCGCGGCCGGCAGGGTCCGGCTCCAGCGCACACGCAGCGCCCGGCGATTCCGGCGACAGCGCCTGCACCGCGGGCAGGATGGCCTCGATCCCGGCATCGGCGGGCTTGTCGAACAGGCGCACGGCGAGACGCCGGCTCTCCGGGGTAGCCCCCTCGACGTAGAAGGCCGGCTCCGCGTCGCTCGCCACCAGGCGCTCACCGCCCTGCGCGGGCCCGCACGCATAGCTCCACAGTGACCACGCCGCGCCCTTCACCTCACCCCACGTGCAGTTCACGAATGTCTCACGGGCGGCCTGCGACGGTTCAGGCGCGGCCACGGCGGCCGGATCGCGCTTGCCGGTGTCGCCGGGGCTGCAAGCGCCAAGCGCGCCCGCGGCCAGAAGCATCGTCAGTATCGCCCGCATTCTTCGCCCTCCGTCCACGCCCGCACCCTAGTGCCGTTTGCAGCCCGATGAAATCGACGCGGCGCGTGAGACTTTCGCCCGACGCCTTTCCTCACCCCGGCTGGGAGCCGTTTCGCGGCCACCGATCCGGATGGCGCGCCTGCCCCCGCCCTTCCCTTTCCGCGTGGGCCCGATAGAACCCCGCCCATGAACGACGCACCCCATGACGGCGGCTACGGCGCGCCGACCACCCTCACCAATGGGCCCTTCGCCGGCTGGATGACATGGGGCGCGGGCAACGACCCGTTCGAGACGCTGTGCGGCCCCTTGTGCTTCCGCACGGAGGACGACGGGCGTCAGCGCGCCGGCTTCCTGCCCACGGAGAAACATCTGAACGGCGGCGGTGTCCTGCACGGCGGCGCGCTGATGACGTTCGCGGATTTTTCCCTGTTCGCCCTCGCGCACGACGTGCTGCAGGGCCAGCACGCCGTGACGGTGACGTTCAACAGCGAACTGATGGGCGCAGGCGTGCTGGGCGCGCCTGTCTACGCCGAAGGCCGGGTGCTGCGTGAGACCAAATCCATGGTGTTCGTGCAGGGCCGGCTGGAGCAGAACGGTCAACCGATCATGGCGTTTTCCGGCACGCTGAAGAAGATCAGGCCACGCTGAGCGCGCGTCGCACGGTGGTGATGTCGGCCTCCGTGGTGCCCCAGGAGCAGACGAACCTGTAGGCGTCGACCCCGTCCACGGCGGAGGGGTGGAAGGCCGCGCCCGCCGCCCGCAAAGCCGCCGCCTGCCCGGGCGCGAGGCGGGCGAAGATCATGTTCGCGTCCACAGGATGGATCATCGTGGCGCCCGCGTCGCGCAACGCGACGGCCAGGTGGGCGGCCATGGCGTTGGCGTGTCGCGCCAGCGTGAGCCAAAGACCGTGCTCCAGATATCCCGTCATCTGGGCGGCGAGATAGCGGTGCTTGGAAAACAGCTGCCCAGCGCGCTTGCGCAGATGGGGAAGCACGGCGGCGGCGGTCGGATCGAAGCACACGATGGCCTCCACCGCCATGGCGCCGTTTTTGGTAGCGCCGAAGGAGAGCACGTCCACGCCCGCCCGCCACGTCATGTCGGCCGGCGCACAGCCTGCGCTCACCAGCGCATTCGCGAAGCGGGCGCCGTCCATGTGGAGCTTGAGGCCGCGCGCGCGGCAAACAGCGGCGAGCGCCGCCACCTCGGCAGGCGCGTACACCGCCCCGCTCTCGGTCACCTGGCTGATGGAAGCCGCAAATGGCTGGGCCCCGTGCACTACCGCGCGCGTATAGCGGCGCGCTTCCGCATCGAGGCCCTCGGGCGTCAGCTTGGCGCTGGGGCCGTCGATCAGCAACAGCTTGGCGCCGCCGGTGTAGAACTCTGGCGCGCCTCCCTCGTCGAGCGCGATGTGGGCGTGGCGGTGGGCGATCACCGCGCCCCAGGGCGGCGTGAGCGCCGCCAGGGACAGCGCGTTCGCGGCGGTGCCGGTGGGCACAAGCAGGACCGCGCACTCGGTCTCGAACACCGCGCGCAGCATCGTCTCGGCGCGCGCCGTCCACGCGTCGTCGCCGTAGCTGGCCATGACGCCCGCGTTGGCGCCGGCGAGCGCCGCCAGGACCTGGGGATGGGTGGGGGCGGAATTGTCGGAGGCGAACATGGTCAGCGCGTGAGATCGGCGGGCAATGTGGGCTCGCTGAGCAGGCGGGTGAACGCCGCCCAACGCGCCGCCGCCGGCTGACGCGCCAGATAGGCTTCGACCATGTCCTGGCCCAGCCCGTAGTTGACGATGTAGCTGCGGTAGGCGTCGATGAAGTCGAGGCGCTTGGCTGCGCGTTCGGGTGCTGCGAGCTGGTAGCGCTGCAACAGGGCGATGGCCTCGGCGCGATCGATGCGGTTGGACAGATAGGCGTCAGCCACAGTGTACTCCGCCGCACGCAGCGCCCGCAGCGCCTCGGTCAGCGCGCCGTAGTCCGCCGCCATGGCGGGATCGAGCCCTGCAAGCGGATAGAGAACGCGCGCTTCGAAGGCGCGCTTCTCGTCGCCGGGAAACGCGAGCGCGACGCCGGCGTTGGCGGCGCCCTCGGCGATCAGCGCGATGGGCGCAAACAGCGGCCAGATCGAGAACTCCACCCAGCCCCGCTCCCGATAAAGCTTCTCCATCAGGATGTTGTGGACGTGGTGGCCCGGATAGCCTTCGTGGCAGCCCAGATCGACGGCGCGATCGATTGTGACGGGCAGGTCGGTGTTTATCTCGATGCGGCTCTGGGCGTTTCCTTCAAACCAGTTGTAGCCGCTCCACGGTTTGCCGGTGACGAAGGAAAGCGCGAACCGCTCGTTGGCGGGCAGCGCGATGTGTGTCTGCGTGCGCGCACGGCATTCCGCGATCGCCGCCTGCATCACGGCGCCGAGACGCTCGGGCGGAATTTCAAAGCGCTTGCGGAAGGCCGCGAGCCGTGCGGGCAGCGGCCCAGTTCCAGGCGTGAGGGCGTCGATCCGCGCGATGTCGGCGTCGAACGCGTCAAGGCCGCGAGTCGTGGGGCGCACGCCGAACAGCGCCTCCGCCTCGTCGACGAAGGACACGGTGTGGCCGTTGATCATGCGCAGGCGGAAACGGGCGGCGCGGATGTGTTCGTACAGGAACTGGCGCCGGCGGCGGTCGGGGGCGTCAAGCGTGCTGGGCAGGATTTCGATGACGTCGGCGTAGAGCGTGGCGAACTGTCTATCCACCTCCGCGGCCGGCAACGGCGCCGCGCGGGCGGCGGCGGCCCATTCGGGCGGGCCGTGGTACGCGTCGACGTAGCCGTCCTCCAGCAGGCCCACCTGCAGGGAAAGCTTCACAAAACGCTCGGCCACGGGATTGAGCGCATCCCCGGGCGCAGGCGGCGGCGCAGGCGGACCAAAGCTGAAACATCCCGCCAGGAGGACCGCGAGCGCGAGGACCGCAAGACGCGCCATGATCAGGCCGGCGCTTTGCCGGCGGGACGCTCCGCCATCATCGCGCGCCAGCGCTGGAGGTTGGGCAGGTCGTCGCCGGGGCGCCACTTGTTCATCCGGGCGAAATCGATCCCCGCGAGCGCGGTGAGATCGACGATGGTGAGCCGATCGCCCGCCAAGAAGGGACGCGTCTCAAGCTGGCGATCGAACCATCGGGCCATCTTCATGGCGGTTTCCTGGTTGGCGGCGGCGATGGCGGGGTTCTGGTTCTTTTCCACCGCCGCCAGCAGCGGGTTGCCGTGCCGCACCCACATCATCATCGGCAGCGTGACCATGAGCTCGGCGCGCCTGTCCCACATCTCGATCTCGGCGCGTTCGAATCCGTCCACCCCCATCAGGTTCGGTTCGGGGTAGACGCTCTCCAGATAGGTGCAGATGGCGCGGCTCTCTGTGAGACAGCGGCCATCGTCGAGTTCCAGCATGGGAACCTGGGCGAGCGGGCTCTTGGCCCGGTAGGCCTCGGTGCGGTGGGCGCCCTCCTGGAGGTTGACGGTGATCACATCGATGTCGGTGATGCCTTTCTCGGCCATGAACATCGTCACGCGGCGCGGGTTGGGCGCGTAGGGGGCGCTGTAGAGTTTCATCGGCGGTCCTTCGTCACTTCCTTGTAGGGTCTTGAAGGCGCCCGCGTCCATGCGGCAGGACCGGGAAGGCTAGAACAGCCCCCGCGGGAGCGCGGCCACCACCGCCGCCGCCATGCACGTCGCCAGAAAGCCTGGCGTCAGCGCCTTCCACGCCAGCCCCAGCACCTCCTCGCGCCGTCCCGGCATGAGCGTCGTCAGCCCCCCGACCATGATCCCCACGGACGCCACGTTGGCGAAGCCGCACAACGCGTAGGTCATGATCATGCGCGACCGCTCCGACAGAACGTCCACCGGCACCTTGCCGAGCTCGATGAAGGCGATGAACTCAGTGAGGAACAGCTTCACGCCGAGCAGCGCGCCGGCGGCCTGCGCCTCCCCCCACGGCACGCCCAGAAGCCACGCGAAGGGCGCGAACGCATAGCCGAAGATCACCTGCAGCGTGGCGCGTGCGGGATCGATGTCCAGGTTTGTCGGCAGAAGCGGGTTGAGAATCGCGGCGACGGGCGTCAGCGCCACCGGCAACAGGAGGTTCACGATGCCCACGAACGCCACGAAAACGATGAGCATGGCGGTGATGTTGACGATCACGAGGATGCCGTCCTGGACGCCCTTGTTGATGGCGTCCATGCCGCTATCGTACTTCAGGAGGGAGGCGTAGTCGGCGTCGTCCGCCGCGGCGCCCGGCGTCTCCGGGATCATCACCCGCGCCAGCACGATGCCGGCCGGCGCCGAGATGATGGACGCCGCCAGCACGTGACCCACCGCGTTGGGCAACGTCGGCGCCAGGACCGCCGCGTAGACCACCATCGTGGATCCCGCCACCGTGGCGAGCCCCACCGTCATCATCAGAAACAGCTCCGAGCGCGACAGCTTGTCGAGATACGCCTTGATGACGATCGGACTCTCGACCATGCCCATGAAGATGTTGGCGGCGGTGGCGGTGGCCGAGGCGCCGCGCAGGCCCATGGTCTTTTCGAACACATAGCCGAAGCCGCGGATGATCAGCTTGAGGATGCCCCAGTGCCAGAGCAGCGCCGAGAGGGCCGACACCACCATGATCAGCGGCAGCACCTGGAAGGCGAAGATGAACGGCGCCGGCGCATCGTCGGCCGCCGGCGCGTAGGGCTGGTCGCCCCCGCCGAGGTAGTTGAACACGAACTGCGTGCCCTGTCCGGTGGCCTTCATCAGGCCGTCGACGGCGCCGTTGGCGGCGTTGAGCGCCGCCTGCGCGTGGGGCACGGCGAACAGCAGCAGGACGAGGGCGATCTGCACCGCCAGGCCGCCGGCCACCACCAGCACGGGAAACCGGCGCCGGTTCTCGGAGAGCAGCCAGCACAACCCCACGATCAGCACGATCGCGGCCAGCGGGCGCGCATTGTCAAAGTCATAGGCCATGAACGAAGGGCGCTCCCCGCGGAAGCGGAAACGCTAGCGGTCGGCGCCGCCGACGGCAATGTGACGGCCGCTGTCCGCGGTCTAGTCCGTCAGAGCCGCCTGCCTGGCGGGCGCCGCGAGGCAGTCCTCCATGGCGGCGCGCCGGTCCAGCGTCCACTCCTTCCCCGCCGCCAGCGCTTCGGCCCGGTCGCGCTCGAACCGGGCCATGCACCAGCCGCGACGCGTCCGTTGGGCGGCCTGGGCGAGGCGCGCGTCCGAATCCGCCTTGGCTTCCCTGACGAGCTTGGCCTCGCTTTCCGCCCGGTCCACCCGGGCCTGCGCCGCCGCCACTACCGCCGCCGCCGCCGCCGCGGTCTCCTGACGGCCCTCCTCGGCGCCCACGCGCCAGGCGACAACCCCCGCCAGCAGCGCGGCCGTCAGGGCTACTGCGATCATCCGCCACGCACCGTCCACGCACCCCTCCTTGACCCTTTTTGCGCCGCCATGGTGTCTGCGCGCGTCTGAACACACCCTGAGTGGAGCATTCACCGATGAGCGACATTCGCTTCGACGGAAAAGTGGCGATCGTGACCGGCGCCGGCGGCGGCCTCGGTCGGTGTCACGCGCTGGAGCTGGCGCGCCGGGGCGCGAAGGTCGTCATCAACGACCTCGGCGGCGCCATGGACGGGTCGGGCGGCAACTCCGCAGCGGCCGAAGCCGTGGTGGCCGAGATCAAGGCGTTCGGCGGCGAGGCCATCGCCAACGGCGCCTCCGTGACTGACGATGCGGGCGTCGCAGGCCTCATCCAGCAGACGATGGACGCCTGGGGCCGCATCGACATCCTCATCGCCAACGCCGGCATCCTGCGCGACCGCAGCTTCTCCAAGATGGAGATCGCGGACTTCGAAGCCGTGATGGCCGTGCACCTGATGGGCACCGTCAAACCCGTGAAGGCTGCATGGGAGATCATGAAGGCGCAGAACTACGGACGCATCGTCGTGACGACGTCGTCCACGGGGCTCTACGGCAACTTCGGCCAGGCCAACTACGGCGCCGCCAAGCTGTCGCTGGTGGGCTTCATGAACACGATGAAGATCGAAGGCATGAAGAACAACATCCGCGTCAACGCGATCTCGCCCGTGGCCGCCACCCGCATGACGCAAGGCATCGGCATCCCGGAGGAGCTGCTGAACCTCTTGCAGCCGGAACTGGTGACGCCGGGCGTGGTCTATCTGGTCTCGGAGGACGCGCCTACGGGAACGATCCTCACGGCGGGCGCCGGCGTCTTCGCCGTGGCCAAGATCTACGAGACCGACGGCGTGAACCTCAAGGAAGGCGGCATCACCGCCGAGGAAGTGCGCGACAACTGGGCCCGCATCACAGACCCCAAGGGGCACGAGCACTACGAACAAGGCGGCCAGCAGACGGCGAAGTTCATGCGCAAGCTCAGCGGCGGGTGACGCGAGCCGCGCCGCCCCCCCCGCTCCGGCCGCCGCGATTCAACGCTGCCGAGGGACGCGGCTTGGGCGCAAGCCGCGTCTACTTGCCCTTCGGCGTCACGACGATCCGCACCGCCTTGGCGTTGTCAAAAGTCGCGCGCGCGGCGGCGACGATCTCGGCCTTCGTGATCGCCTCCATGTCCGTGATCCGCGTGCGCATGAGCGGGAAACGCTGCGGGTTGGTCTGGGCGTCGGCGAGCACCGCCACCCAGTAGCCATTGCCGCGTTCGGCGGTCTTGAGGCCATCGATGCTGGGCCGGCGGGCGCGCTCGATGGCGTCGTCGTCGAAGCGGCCTTCGCGCAACTCGGCGGTGATCTTGTCTACCGTGGCGAAAAAGGTCGACACATCCCCCACCGGGGTCTCAACCGTGGCCGCGATGTACCCGAAGCCCGGAAATGACTGGGAGAAATCCTCGTCAGTCTGCGGGGAATAGGTGGCGGCGAGATTTTCCCGGTACTCCTCGGTAAGGCGGTTGTCGAAGACCAGCCGGGCGATCCGCGCCGCGCGCGCCTTGCGGGCGTCGGAGAAATCCACCGCCTTCCACGCGATGTAGGCGCCGGCCTGGTCCGGGCGGCCCTCGTGGGCGAGTTGGATCGGCGCAGGGGCGCCGGGCGGGAACTGGACGGCGCGCACGCGCTCCTCGACATCGCTGCGCGCCGGCAGCGCCGCGAACGTCTCCGCCACGGCCCTGATGACCGCCTCGGGATCGAAGTCCCCCACCACGGTGATCTCGAGCGGCCGCGTCGTCATCGGCGCCACCACGCGGCGGAAGTCTTCGATGGTGAGCGCGCGCACCTGCTCCAGCGTGGGGAATGCCCAACGGCGATCGCCGCTGCGCACGATGGCGCCGGCATCGCGGTCGATCACCCTGTCGGGCGCGGTGGCGTACTGTTTGATGAAGTTCTCCGCCGCCTGCTGGATGCGCGTGAGGCCGTCGGGCCGGTAAGCGGGATCGGTGACGAAGGCGGCCAGCACCTGCATCTGCAACGCCAGGTCCTCGGGCCGGGTGACGCCGGACCAGGTGAAGTCGTCCTCGCCGAACGTGAAGTCTGCGCCGACGATGCGTCCGGCGAGCGCGCGCTCAAGCTCTTCCGTGGTCATTTTGCCGAGGCCGGCTTCGTTCATCACGAAGGACGCCAGGATCGGCACGCCCGGCGCCACGGCGTCGGCGTAGGCCAGCCCTCCGCGCACCCGTACGGAGACGTTGATCTTCTTTTCCTGGAAGGGCGTCCGTTTCAGGGTGAGGCGCACGCCGTTGGCGAACCGGATGAGATCGACGCCGAATTCCTCGTTTCGCTGGCGCTCCGCCACGGCGCCCGGGGGCCCGAAGTCTGCATACGCGAAGGCGGCCTCGACCTGCGCCACTGGGCGGGTGACGGGCGTGCGCGCACTCTGGCGGTAGGCGGCCAGGATCGCTGCGTCGCCGCCCTCCACCGGTTCCTCGCTCGAGACGAACACCAGCGGGCCCTGCCCTCGGAAAACCCGGCGCAACTCATCGGTGACGCGCTGCGCGGTGAGCCCGCGGGCGGCCTCCTGGTAGACGGCGAGCGCGTCGGCGGGGTGCAGGAACACTTCGTTGGCGTCGAAGGCGCCGGGAATGGCGCTGGCGAGGCTTCTGGTGTCGCGCGTGGCGGCGCTTTCGGCGGCGGCGGCGTAGGCCGCCGCATACTCGGCGATCTCGCGATCGAGCTCCGCCTGGGTGACGCCGAAGCGCAGCGCGCGGCGCAGCTCCTGCTCCGCCGCCGTCATCGCGGTGCGCCACTGGCCCGGACGGTGGGAGACGTCGAGCATCGCCAGCGTGGCCGATTTCTCCACATCCGAGCGGGAGACGTCGGCGCTGATGAACGGCGCATCCGGCGCGCGCGCGATGCGTTGCAGGCGGCGGTTGACCACCGCGTAGCCGAGGCTGCGCACGATGTCGCGCGCCTCGCGGGCGCGGGTGTCCGTCTCGCTCACGGCGGGCGTGGCCCAGGTGATGGTGACGCTGGACGGCAGGCCCGCCTCCGCCCGGTGGGCGGCGGTGGGGCCGCGCCGGGCGATGGCGCCGTAACTGGGCGGCGCAGGCGCCGCGCCCGGTTGCGTCCAGTCGGAGAAGCGCGCGCGGATCTTGGCCTCGATCGCCGCGGGATCGATGTCGCCCACCACCACGAGCAGCGCCTTCTCCGGCCGGTAGTGCGCTTCGTAGAAGCGCCGGAAATCCCCGGCGGTCACCGAGCGGATCGTGTCGGGGACGCCGATGGGCCAACGGGTGACCAGCGGCTGGCCCTTCAGCCAGAAGTCGAACCGCGCCTTCAGCGCGCGATACTCGGGGCTGTCGCGCCGGCGCTCCTCGGAGAGGATGACGCCGCGCTCCCGATCGATGGCGTCGGCGGCCAGCGTCAACCTGCCGGCGGTCTCGCGCATGATGAAGAGGCCGGTATCGACGGTCTGCGCGTCGGTCTTCGGCAGGTCGAGCATGTAGACCGTCTCGCCGAACGAGGTGTAGGCGTTCACGTCCGGCCCGAAGGCGAGGCCATTGCGCGCCAGCAGCTTCACCAGTTCCCCTTCGGCCACGTTCTGGGAGCCGTTGAAGGCCATGTGCTCGAGGAAGTGCGCGAGGCCGCGGGTCGCGTCGGTCTCGTCCATGGCGCCGGCCCCGATGCGCAGCCGCACGGAGGCGATGCCCGCAGGCTGGGTGTTGCGCATGATGGCGTAGCGCAGGCCGTTGGGCAGGACGCCGTAGGTGACGCCGGGGTCGGGCTTCAGGTCCGAGCGGTCATGGGGCCAGATCTGGGTCGCGCGGGGCTGCGCCTGCGCCGGCGCTGCGAAGAGGAAGGCGGCGAGGACGGCCAGGACGGCCGCGCGCAGGAACGAAGGCATGAAACCCCGCTTTGGAAGGCTGGTCCGCCTTCGTAGACCGGCCCCGGCGCGCTGGAAACCGCAAACCTGCGAAAGGCCAGGACGGAGGGCCCTAGAGCCCCAGCACCATCTTGGCCATGATGTTGCGCTGGATCTCGTTGGAGCCCGCGTAGATCGAGGTCTTGCGGTAGTTGAAGTAGGACGGCGCCACCGGCCCCGCATAGTCCGGCCCAGGACGCGGCGTGTTCGAGCGGCCCTGGATTTCGGCCCACGTATCGGCCACGAACGGCGCGGCGTAGTGGCCGATGCACTCCAGCGCGAGTTCGCTGATCGCCTGCTGGGCCTCCGAGCCCGCGCACTTCAGCATCGAGGATGCCGCCCCCACGGACTTGCCGGAGGAGAGCGACGAGAAGATGCGCAATTCCGTGGCGTCGAGGGCGGCGATCTGGATTTCCATCTCCGCGAACTTGCGCCGCAGGTCCGGATCGTCTGCGACGCCTTCGTAGTGCGCCAGACGCTTGGCCTTGGCCAGCGCGTGCTTGAGGCCCGGCGCATAGGCGTTGCCGCGCTCGAACTCCAACAGGTACTTGGCGTACGTCCAACCCTTGCCTTCCTCCCCGATGCGGTTGGCCACCGGCACGCGCACGTTGTCGAAAAAGACCTGGTTGATCTCCTGCTGGCCCGCCAGCGGGCCGTCGAGGGTGGGCAGCGCCTGCACGGTAATGCCTGGACTGTCCATGCGCGCGAGGATGAAACTGATGCCGTCCTGGCGGTTCTTCTCCACGCTGGTGCGCACCAGGCAGAAAATCCAGTCCGCCCACTGGGCGTGCGTGGTCCATATCTTGGAGCCGTTGAAGATGTAGTGGTCCCCGTCCCGCTCCGCCTTCATCTGCAGGGACGCGAGGTCGGAGCCGGAGCCTGGCTCCGAATATCCCTGGCACCACCAGATGTCGGATTTCAGGATCGGCGGCAGGTGCTGCTTCTTCTGCTCCTCCGTGCCGAACGCCATGATCACCGGGGCCACCATCTTCAGGCCCATGGGCGAAACCGCGGGCACGCCGGCGGCCGCCATCTCCATGTTGAAAATGTAGCGTTGCGTGGGCGTGAAGCCCGGGCCGCCATGCTCTACCGGCCAATCCGGCGCGACCCATCCGCGCTCGTACAGTTTCTTCTGCCAGGCGACCATCGCGTCCTTGTCGAGATAGCCGTTTTTCGACTGCGCCTGCATGGCCTTCAGTTTCGGGTCGAAGTTGTCGGCGATCCACGCGCGCACTTCGTCGCGGAACTTGAGGTCGTCGGCGCTGAACGCGAGATCCATGGCGTCTTCCCTACTTCAGCACGGTGAGACGGGTCATTTCGGGGCGGCCGTCGAGGCAGGCCCCGAAGACGGGCATCGCCTTCTGGAAGTGCGCGGTGGCGCGATGCGCTTCAATGGCGGCGTCGTCGACATACTGCTCGATGAAGACGTACTCGGTGGTGGAATCTTCCTTGCGCGTGAGCGTGTACTGCACGTTGCCAGGCTCATTGGCGCGGACCTGCGGGATGAGCTCATTGGCCATGGCCTCGAATTCGGCCTGCTTGCCCTCTTTGACCTTGAGCGTCACCACAAGCCCGATCATCGCGATCTCCCATCGTATTGTGGGCGCGATCATAGGGGGGCCGCAGGGGCGCGCAAGGACGGCCGTAGCGTCAGCCTGCCGGAGATCCGCACAGCCCGACGCCCGAGCAGCGCCCCGCCCCTAGCTCCCGAGCGTGCGACAGGAATTGATCACGTCGTTGAGACGGGTGGCGGCGCCCGGCGCCCAGGTATGGGTGTAGCCGGCGGCGCTGGTCTTGACCGACGAGGACGGCGTCATGGCCGCAAACATCGGATCCCGCGGCGGCAGCGCGAAGGTCAGCGCCTGGCGTCCCGCCCCGTCTCCGGCGATGCGGCCCGGCACGGACTTGCTCACTGCGCCCACCGTCACCGTGGCCTCCGCGTCGCCCTGCCGGGCGCGGGAGAACAGCCAGTCCGTGACCATGAGATCGCCCCGCGGGGCGGTGCATGTCACGCGCAGCGCCGGACGCCCGTCGGCCCCGGACAGCGTGGCGCTGGCGATCCCGGGACCGGCGTCGAACGCGTAGGCCCAGGTGCCGGTGGATGTCACGTCCGAGGACGGGGTCGTGGCGCGGTCGGCGCCGGAGGCGCAGGCGGCGAGAGCGGCGAGAGCGGCGGCGGCGGCGAGCAAACGGCGCATGCGAACTCCAGGCAGGCGGGCGAGTAAGGCCCGCCCTTCTAGGCGAGACGATGACGGACCGACAACCGGCCTGCGCCTACGCGCCCTTGAACGCCGGGGCGCGTTTTTCGAGAATGGCGGCGACGCCCTCATGGTGGTCGGCGGTGTGGTGCATCAGCGCCTGCGCCGCCGCCGACAGCTCAAGCAGCGTGTCGTAGGTCGTGGTCTGGCCCTGGCGCATGAGCGTCTTGGCCAGACGCAACGCCTGCGGCGGCTGCTGGGCGATCCGCTGCGCCAGCGCCATGGCCTCGCCCATCAACACGTCGGCCGCCACGACCCGCGAAACCAGCCCCCATTCGGCGGCGGTCCGCGCGTCGATCACGTCGCTGGTGAACAACAGCTCCGCCGCGCGGGATTGGCCGATCACCCGGGGCAGCAGCCAGGCGCCGCCGTCGCCGGGGATGAGGCCAAGTTTCAAAAATGTGACGCCGAACTTCGCGTGCTCCGACGCGATTCGGATGTCGGCCATGCACGCGACGTCGCAGCCGAGCCCGATGGCGGCGCCGTTCACGGCGGCCACCATCGGCGTCTCCATGGTGTGCAGCGCGCGCGCGATGCGGTGGATGTTGTTGCGGTAGCGATCGCGGATTTCATGCGGCGCGCCGGAGAAGGCGCCCTCCTTGTCGGCCATGGCCTTCACGTTGCCGCCCGCGGAGAAGGCCCGGCCTCGGCCCGTCAGGACGACGCAGCCGATCGACCGGTCTGCGGCGATCTCCCCGCACGCGGCCTCGAACGCCGCGCCGTCGCCGTCGTCGCCCAACGCGTTGAGCACGTCGGGCCGCTCGATGGTGAGGGTGGCGACGGCGCCGGCGCGTGTCAGCGATAGGAAGGACATGGGGACTCCGGGTTTGCGGCGATGGGACCGGCGCGCAAAGGGCCGCGACGGCGCCCCTTTTTCGCGCGACCGCTAGTGTGTGTCACGCGCGATTGAGGTACCGGTGCGGCATGGAACGCGAAATCATCCTCGTCAGGGACGGCGTGACTGTCTGGCAGGGTCGGATCCGTCTGGGCGACAAAGCCTCCCCGGCGTCCGTGCAAGAGTTTTTCACGCAGGCCTGGCGGCTTGCGCTGGAGGCCGGCGCGGTGACGCCCGACGATGCGGGCCGCGTGCGCTTTCGCTTCGCCTGACGGCCGGCGCCCCCCCCTCAGCGACCCGCGGGAAACAGCGCGCCGCGCTCCAGATCGAGCAGCCATTCCTTGCGCGCCACCCCGCCCCCGAAACCCGTGAGCGCGCCGTCGGCGCCGATGACGCGATGGCACGGGATGATGATCGGGATCGGGTTGCGGCCGTTGGCGGCGCCTACGGCGCGGACGGCCTTCGGCGCGCCGATGGCGGCGGCGACGGCGCCATAGCTTCTCGTCTCGCCATATGGAATCTTCGTCAGCGCCGCCCACACCCGCGTCTGGAATGCGGTGCCCGTGGGTTTCAGAGGCAAGTCGAAACTTGCCCGGCGGCCGGTGAAGTAGCTGTCGAGCTGCTTGCGTGCGGCGTCGATGACCCGGTCGGGGGCCGTCGTCGCCGTGGGCGCCGCGCCATGCTTCTGCTTCTGGAAGTAGACGCCCGTGAGCGCGACGCCGTCGGACACAAGCGTCAGCGGGCCGACCGGGCTGTCGTGGATGCAAACGGCTGTCATCGGGGTTCTCCGTTCCGGATGGCGGTTTTCGGCGTGGGCGTCATGGCTGCGTGGCGACGCCACAGGCGCACGGCGGCGTATGCGCGCCACGGTCGCCATGCCGCGGCCCGCGCCTCCACATCGCCCACCGCGCCGGGCGCGACGCCCAACGCGTGACGGATCGCGCTGTCGCCGGCGGGGAAAGCGTCGGGATCGCCGAGGGCGCGCAGCGCCACGTACTCGATCGTCCAGGGCCCGATACCCGCCAGCGTCGCCAGACCGTTGCGCCCCGCCGCAATGGCGCCGCGCATCAGCGATACGCGGCCCTGCGCCACCGCCTCTGCGAGACGCACCAGCGTCTCGGCGCGCGCGCGCGGCATACCGAGGGCGGCGATTGCGCCGGGGTCTGCATCTGCGAGGCGCGCCGCATCCGGAAACAGCCGGTCGAGCCCGGCCACGCCTGTCACGATGGGGGCGCCGAAGGCGTCGGTCAGTTTCTGGGCGAGCATGCGCCCCGCCCCGACCGTCACCTGCTGGCCCAGCACTGCGCGGACCGCCATCTCGAACGCATCCAGCCCGCCCGGTATGCGCACGCCAGGCTCGCCCGCCACGTTCAGCGCCGCATCGTCGCCCAGGGCTGCGTCGATCGCTGCAGCGTCGGCGTCGAGATCGAAAGCGCCCCGCACAGCGGCCACCAGCGGTCGCAGCGCGGGAGCAAGATCGTTCGACAACGTCAGCGTGAGGCCGCGCCCGCTGCCCGCCAGCGCGATCCATCCCGCGTGCGGGCCGATCTTCAACGTGCGCGCATACCCGTTCGCGGCGCCTTGTCCCGTCGCTTCGACGCCGTTGAGCGCGCGAGAGCGCAAGAATGCAAAGTGCGCCGCGGGATCGAAGGCGCCGCGCGCCACGAGGTCAAGCGTCAGGGTCGGTTCACGCGCCTCGATGCGCTTGCCGCGCAGACGCGAGGGCGCAAAGCCGTAACGTTCGAGGAACAGCGCATTGAAGCGGCGCACGCTCTGGAACCCGCTGGCGAAGGCGACTTCGGTGATCGGCAGACGCGTCTCGGTAAGCAGGCGCTTGGCGGTGAGCAGCCGGTGAGTCTGGGCCAGATCGATGGGCGCGGCGCCGAAGACGTCGGCGGTCGCGCGCCGAAGGTGACGCCCCGTGACGCCGAGATCGCGGGCGAGATCGTCCAGTCCCTGCGTCTCCAGCGCGCCCGCCTCGATCCGCGCCAGCGCCTGCGAGGCGAGCCGCGCCTTCTGGTCGATCGGCGCCGCCCCCGGGGCCTTTTCCGGGCGGCACACAAGGCAGGGCCGAAAGCCCGCCTTTTCCGCCGCCGCCGCCGACGGATAGTAGCGCCGGTTGGCGCGCCTGGGCGTGCGGGCGGGGCAAACGCACCGGCAGTAGATCCCCGTTGAGGTGACCCCGGTGTAGAACTGCCCGTCGAACCGGGCGTCCTTGGCCTCGCAGGCGGCGTGAAGGGCGTCTTCGTCCAGCATGGGCGGAGTATGGATGCTTCGTCGCCGCCCGTCTCGCCGGATTCGGACATTGTCGCGCCCCGCTTCGCTTGGCCCGTCGGAGACGATATGAGCGGGGGATGATCGACGAACTGGCCATCATCCTGACGGACATCCCGGTGTCGCTGCACCTCGGCGTGCCGCGGGCGGAGCGGGAGCGGCCGCAGACCGTGCTGATTTCCCTGACCATGGCCCGCCGTGACCCCGCGCCCTTCGGCGCCGACGCCCGGCTGGGCGACACGATCGACTATGCGCGCGTCATCGCGTTCCTGAAGGAGGGCCTGCCGGCGCGGGGACCGTTCGTCCTTGTGGAGACCATCGCGGAGACGGTGGCCGCCTATGCCCGAGACCTAGCGGGCCCGGATGCGTGCGTGGCGGTGGATGTGAAGAAGCCCTCGGTACTCGGCAAGGACGGCCTGGTGACCGTGCGGCTGGTCCGTGAGGGCGCCCGATGAGCGACTGGATCCTGATCACGGGCGCGGGCCAGCGGCTGGGCCGCGCCATAGCGCTGGAGGCGGCGCGGCGGGGCCGGTCCGTGGCGCTGCACTACAATGCCTCCGCCGCCGGCGCGGAGGACGCCGCCGCGCAAGCGCGCGCGGTGGGCGTATCGGCCGTCACCGTGGGAGCCGATCTCGCCGATCCGGACGCCGCCGGCGCCCTGCTGACGCGCGCGCAGGCGGCGGCGGGCGCCCCTTTCAGCGGGCTCGTCAACAGCGCCGCCATCTTCGAGCATGACCTCGCGCAGACCGTGACGGCGGCGGCCTTCGAGCGCCACATGCGCGTGAACGCGCTGGCGCCGGCGCTGCTGGCGCGCGCGTTCGCGCAAGCGCTGCCGGCCGAGGCGCGCGGGGCCATCGTCAACATTCTCGATTTCAAGCTGGCCCAGCCGTACCCGGATCACTTCTCCTACACCGTGTCGAAGTACGCGCTTGCCGGCTCGATGGAGTTGATGGCGAGGGGGCTTGCGCCGCGCATCCGCGTCAACGCCGTGGCGCCAGGCTACACGCTCCCCGCCCCTGGCCAGCCCGACGCCGATTTCGCCCGCCTGCACGCGGATACCCCGCTTGAGCGCGGCGTGGAGCCAGCCGACATCGCCGCCGCCGTGCTCTTCCTCCTCGAGGCGCCCGCCGTCACCGGCCAGACCCTCACGGTGGACGCAGGCCTGCGTTTTCGCGCACGTGATCGGGACCTCGCTTTCTCGTGAACATCGGCCACGTGTGTGGCGATGACACCAGCAGCCGTCCGTGCGACCCGAGTATGAGGGATGTGCGGGGAGCGTGCAGGCGTCCATGACCGTTATGCGCGTAACGATCTGGCTGGTCGCGCTATTGGCGAGCCTTGGCGGAACCGCCTGGGCGCTGGTGCGCGTCGGCGGGGCGCACGGCGTGGCGGCGCTGTCGTGCCGGGTGCTTGCGGCGCCGGCCCCGGCGGACGCATCGGAGCCGGCGCGGATCGCTGCGCGCGCGGCGGCGGCGGCGGCGGCGCTGGCATGTCGCGAGCGGTTCAGCCCGATCGCCGCCCGGCCGCTGATCACCCCTGGCCCCCCGTCCACCCCGGCGCCACCCGCGCCGCCGCCGGTTCCCGCGGACACCCCCGCCCTCCGGCGAGGGGAGACAGGCGCGCTCGTCGACCGCATGGGCGGCCGCTGGACCATCGACGCCGGTCGCCGCAACGGGGCCATCCTGCGCAACGGCCGCGACCAGCCTGAGACCCGCAACGTGGCGCTGCTCACGCTCGTGGATGGCGTGCTGCACCAGACCATCGACGACGGGCGGGTCTGGAAGTCGCTCACGGTGGTGGACGGCGTGGCGGTCTGGACGTTCGTCTCGGCGCCGCCGCGCGCGCCGAAACCGCCCCCGCCCCCATCCCCGCTGCCCGTAGAGGGGGTGACGCTTGACCGGAGCGGCCTGCGCCTTTCGTTCGAGGAGACGTTCGACCGGTTCGAGTTCGCGATGGACGACGACCTTGCGCCCGTGAACGGCCATCTTCAGCCCTGGCTAGCCAACAGCCACAATCCCCGGGACAATCGCGACAACGGCTGGTCGCGCACTTACCACAAAGCCACCGCCGAGGAGGACCAGTGGTACGTTGACCCCTACATCCTGAATAAGCTGGCGTCCGACATTCCCGGCGCCGCCGATTTCGACCCCTTCTCCGTGAGGGACGGCGTCCTCACCATCACCGCGCGCCGGATGCCCGAGCCTTTGGCGACACGGTTGGCCCAGCGGCTGGGACGCGACATCGGCTGGAGCGCGTGGGAGTCCCGCAAGGCGTGGGCGTCGGGGGTGCTCACCACGTCGGAGAATTTCGCCCAGACCTACGGCGTCTGGGAGGCGCGCATCCGGTTGCCCGCCGTGAAGGGCGCATGGCCCGCGTTCTGGATGCTCAACCGCTATGGCGGATGGCCACCTGAAATCGACGTCGTGGACAACTACCACGCAGGGCGCGACGCGAACCGCCTCATCGCCGGCGGACGGATCACGGAAACGACGGGCTTCGGTCCGGACGATGGGCCACTGGGCGGGCACGTCTTCCCATTCCCGATCGGGGGCGTCTATCGCACATATGCGGTGGAGTGGACCCGGCGTACAATCACGTTCTACGTGGACGACGTCGCTTTCTGGCGTGAGCCCACGCCGCGCAACTTCCACGATCCGATGTATCTCCTGATCAACCTGGCCGTAATCGGCCCGGGCGCGAACTGGGCCGACAAGCCCGATCCCGCGCTCGACGAGATCACGATGGATGTGGACTGGGTGCGTGTCTGGCGGCGCCGTTGACCTGCCCGTCGCAGGCGCCGGCGGGAACCATCCGCGCCCGCCGCACCACGCACGCCAGCAGGGCGAGCATCGCCAGCGGCGCGATCGGCACATCCGTGGCCATCGCCAGCGGGCGCGAAACGAGCGGCAGCGCGAAGCCCGTCAGCAGCACGATGCGTTCCCACGGCAGGAAGCCGCCGCGCACGCCATGCGCGAACAGCCACGCTAGCGGCGCGACCAGCAACGCCATGTCGTAGTCAAAGACGTACGGCGTGGCCACAAGCGCGGCGCAGGCGAACGCAGCGCCCGCGCCCAGCCTGGCGTTGCGCGTCGTCCAGAGCGCTGCGATCGCGAGACCAGCGAACGCGACCTGCACCGCCCACGCAAGCCAGGCCGGGCCGCCAAGGAGCTTCACGCCCGCAAATGCGCTCTGCATCTTCGCGTAGCCGACGAGATTGTGATCGAGCGCCCCGCGCGACAGGGCAAGGCTGTCCAGAAATCCTTCCCACACGCCGACGCCGAGCGCCGCAACCGACAACACGCACAAGCCCACTGCGCTCACGCCTGCGGCGGCGAAGGCGCGCCAGTTCCCCGTAAAGACGAAGAACAGCGGGGCGAGCAGTGCGAGGTGCGGCTTGATCACGAGGAGGCCCACCAGCGCGCCCGCAAACCAAGGGCGACGTTCGTGGAGGAAAGCAGCCGCCCCCAGCAGGGCGGCGGTGAGGAACCCGTTCTGCCCGTGGCCGGCGTTCACCATCACCGCCGGAAACGCCAGCAGGGCGAGCCAGGCCGCCCGTCCGGACAGCGCGCCACCCACCCATGCCCGCGCCATGACCGCCCACGCCGCGCCCGTGGCGAGCAGCCACACGACCAGGGCGGGCAGGTACGGGAGGGCGCCGAGCGGCAGGTTCAGCAGCAGGAACGGCGGCGGGTAGACGAACGCCGTGTACGCCACGTCCGCGCCGAACTGGGCCCGTTGCACCACCCAGTGGACGGCGGGGTTCCACGCATCGACTGGCGCGCCCGCCAGCGCGAGGCGGGCCGCCGACCAGGGACTGGAGAAATCGGTTCCGAGCGGCTTGCCCAGAGCGTCGAGCCCGCCGCGCGCCGTGACGACATACCCGAGCGCCATCAGCGCAGTGACGGCGGCGAGGATCAGCAGGTAGGCCCGCGCCCGGCGGCCATCGAGCCAGGCCGCATCCCTGAGACCGGACCAGAAGGGCGGCGACCGGCGCACAAACGCGCCGAGATCGACGAAACGGGCAGGACCGGGCGCGCGCATGACCCCTCTCGGTGCGCCTCCTGAATGACAGCCCCGGATTAAGGCCCCGTTGCTTCGGACCTGCCAATGTTCTTGTTTTGTACCTATCGACGGGATAGGGTCGACCCATGCGGCCTTCCCAACACGGCGGCGTCTTCAAGGGGCGCGGGGCAGTCTCGAACGCGTCCGGTCGGTTCGAGCGGGAGGCGCGCACCGCCTTTGACGACGGTTGGGACCCCACCGAAGCGCCAGCGCCCCTCGCCACCGTGGTGACCCGCGAAACGGCGCGCACCATCATCTCCCGCAACGACAGCCCGGATCTCTCGTTCGACCGCACCATCAACACGTACCGGGGGTGCGAGCATGGCTGCATCTACTGCTATGCCCGACCCAACCACGCATACGCGGGCCTCTCCCCCGGCCTCGATTTCGAGCGGCTGCTGTTCGCCAAGGAGAACGCCGCCGCGCTGCTGGCCAAGGAACTGGCGGCGCCCGGCTACGCGCCCGCGACACTGGTCATGGGCGGGGTGACGGACGTCTACCAGCCCATCGAGCGCACCTACGCCATCACGCGCGCTGTGCTCGAGGTGCTCGCGGCGCATCAGCACCCGGTGGCGATCATCACCAAATCGGCGCTTGTGCTGCGCGATCTCGACATCCTGGCGCCCATGGCGGCGCGGGGCCTGGCGCGCGTGGCGATTTCCGTCACGACGCTTGACCGGGCGCTGGCGCGCCGGCTGGAGCCGCGCGCCGCCACACCCGCCCGCCGGCTGGAGACGCTGCGCGGCCTTGCCGACGCCGGCGTCCCGGCCGTGATCATGACTGCGCCGGTGATCCCGGGGTTGACGGACCATGAGCTGGAGCGGCTGCTGGAAGCGGGCGCGGCCGCCGGCGCCACGGGCGCGGGATACGTGCTGTTGCGCCTGCCGCTCGAGATCGCCGACCTGTTCGCAGAATGGCTCGACACCCACGCGCCGGACCGGGCCGCGCGTGTGATGAACACCATGCGCGCCATGCGCGGCGGGGCCACGTACGATAGTCGCTGGCGCGTCCGCCAGACCGGCCAGGGCCCGTTTGCGGCCATGCTGGCGGCGCGCTTCCGGCGCGCCTGCGCCCGCCTGGGCCTCAACCGCGAGCGCACGCCGCTGGACGCCAGCCAGTTCCGCAGACCCCCACGCCCCGGGGAACAATTGACGCTGTGGTGATCGCCATCCGCGCGCCAAAGGGCCCATAAACCACCTTCGCCCCTTGTGAATTCGCCCCGAGCACTTATCATTTATCGATAAGGACCAGCCCTTTGGGGGCGGATGGAGCGGCCACGGGGGCGCTCCAGGGTTGGCTAACCGGTTCCGGCGGAGTCTATCGCCTTGAAGCAGTTCCTCATTACAGTCGCCGGCGTGCTCGTCGGCTTCGTGCTGTGCGTGTTCGTGGGCGTGGCCCTGATCGGGGCCTCCATCGGAAGCGCTGCGCAGCGGCACGCGGACTCCCAACCGGGGGCCAGCGTCCTGGGCGTCGATCTGCGCCAGGACCTGACGGACGCCCCGGCCAACTCACCGTTCAACTTCAACGGATCGACCTCCGTGGTGGAACTGGTGCGCAAGCTCGATGCGGCCGCCAAGGACAACAAGGTCAAGGGCCTGTACGTGCGGGCCAACACGTTCGGCCTCGCCCCGGCGCACGCCGAAGAGGTGCGCGACGCCATCGCGCGCTTCCGCGCCTCCGGCAAGTGGGTCATCGCCCACATGCAGAACGAGGGCATCCGCACCTCCATCGCCGGCTATGCCGCGGTGGCGGGGGCTGACGAGGTCTGGCTCCACGATGCCAGCGAACTCCTGCCCATGGGCATCACCGCGGAGCAGACTTTCTTCGCCGACACGCTGCGCCGCTTCAAACTCACCGCGCAGTTCGAAACCCGTGAAGAGTTCAAATCCGCCGCCGACACGATCACCCAGAGCGGCTACACCCCCGCCAATCGCGAGGCGACCACCTCCCTGCTCACCAGCATCTACGAGCGCATGATCGCCTCCATCGCCGAAAGCCGGAAGGCGCAAGGCATGACGGCGCAGACCGTGCGCGAGGCGATCGAGGCGACGCCCTACACGGGTGAGGAGGCCTTGCGCCGCAAGCTCGTCGACAAGCTCGGCCGACCCGAGGACGCCATGCTGGCGGCGCTTGAGCGTGCTGGCGGCGTCGACAACGCCGGTGTGGTCGACGTGGCGGACTACACGCCGCGGCCCCCCAGTGGACCGGTCATCGCGCTCGTCACCGGCGAGGGCGAAATCGTCTCCGGTCCCGCGGAGAACAACCCCTTCGGCGACAGCCAAGTGATGAACGGCGACGTGATCGCCGAGTCGATCCTCGACGCGGCCCGCGACAAGGACGTGAAGGCGATCGTGTTCCGCGTGTCCTCCCCAGGGGGCTCGGTGGTGGGGTCCGACCAGATCTGGCACGCCGTGGAGACCGCCCAGGCGCGCGGCAAAAAGGTCGTGGTGTCCATGGGCGCGTATGCGGCCTCAGGCGGCTACTACGTGAGCGCCGGCGCCGACGAGATCGTGGCGTGGCCCACCACCATCACAGGCTCCATCGGGGTCGTCGGCGGCAAGGTGATTCTCGGCGACGCGCTGGAACATTACCTCTCGGCGCGCACCGACACCGTGCAGGTCGGGTCGCCTACGGCGAATTACTTCACGTCCTCGCGCCCCTTCACCAACCAGGAAAGCGCGGCGTTCGCGGGCTTCATCGACCGCGCCTACACGGACTTCATCGCGCTGGTGGCCGAAGGCCGGGGCATGACGCCGGAACAGGTCCGGGAGGTCGCCAAGGGCCGGGTCTGGACGGGCGCCCAGGCGCACGAACGCAAGCTGGTGAACACGCTGGGCGGCCTCAACGTCGCCATCGATCGCGCCAAGGCTTTGGCCGGCATCAAGGCCGAGACCGGCGTGCAGCTGCGGCTCTACCCGCAGGAAAAGAGCCCGTTCGAAGCGCTGGAGGAGCTCTTTGGCGTCTCCGCAGCGAATGCGCGCACGGCGGCGACGCTGGCGGCCATCCTGGGCGACGAACGCGTGGCGGGCGCGCTGCGCGCGGTGATGGACGACCGTCAGGGCGTCCGCGCGGAGACGCACATCGACGTCCGCTAACGCGCCACGGTGCCAATCTGAGACGGCGGCGCGGCCCCCCCGCGCCGCCGCTTTGCGTTTCGCCGCACTGGACATAACCCCCGCGCCGTCCGACCATGCGGCATGGGAGAAACATTGCGCCGGGTGGTGCTGAACGGGCCCGTAGAAGGCCTGCCGAAGCCCGCAGATTTCCGCATTGTGGAAGAGCCGATCCCCGCCGTGGGCGAGGGCCATATCCTGTTCCGCATCCGTCACGGCTCGGTGGACCCGGGCGTACGGTCTCGCCTTTCGGG
>JANRIM010000009.1:0-12603 GCA_033764865.1 Hyphomonadaceae bacterium | reverse complement strand
TCCACACTGGCCCCATCGTTTCCGCAGGGAGGGCAGCCGGTGCACCGCTGTTCGTCGGCGCGGGGCGATGCGGTCGAGCGTGGCGCCTTGCTGAAAGGCGCTGAGCGCGCGGGCGACGTCGGTGGAAGGCCGGCGCGGAACCCGCGGGCGAAACCGGGGATCGGGTGACAGCCCCGACCTGCACGCGCGCCGGCGACCCGCCAAAGGTGTGAAAAACCACCCTCGCGGAGCTGGCGGAACAACGACCGCGGGACGCGAGGCTGGTCTCGCTTTTCCGGCGCCGTCCACGGCGCCGCTTCCCGCGGGGCTTGCCTCGCGTCCCCGCCCTCCACCCGCAGCGCGCAGGCGCGTGCGGCGCCGCTTCACGCCCCCATCGCACTGGAGATGATCATGCCCAAACCCACCGCCGTCCGCCCGCATGGATCCGCCGCCTTCGGCGCCGCGCGTCCGTACGCCAACGTGCCGCGCTACGATTATTTCGCAGCGCTCGCGGCGGGACGGCGCGCCGCGCGCCGCGGCGACTACACGGACGCCGACAAGTGGCTGAAGCTCGCCGAGCGCCATCTCGCGCTGGAAGCGAAGCAGGTCGCGCTCGACGCCGCGCGCACGGAAAACCGCATGCGCTGGGACGAGGAAGTCGCCACCCGCCGCTTCTGGGCGAAGGAGTACGAGTCCGGCGACGGGCTGTCGCCGGCCGAGGCCATGCGCGAAACGCGCCGCGGCCTCGCCGACAAGCCCTAGGCGTTCGGACCGCAGACGTTCGGACCACCGGCCTCCGGCCCGCATGATCGGCGCCCTTGCGGCGGGCGCCTCAGGGGCTAGAACCGCGGGCGATGCTCCCCGCCCCGCCTCCGCGCCGCCCCGCCGTGTTCTTCGACCGCGACGGAACGCTCAACGCGGACGCAGGCTACACGTGGCGGCCGGACGATCTGGTCTGGCTGCCCGGCGCGCGCGAGGCGGTGAAGGCGGTGAACGACGCGGGCTGGCTCGCCATCGTGGTGACCAACCAGTCCGGCGTGGCGCGCGGCCACTACGACGAGGCGGCGGTGGACGCGTTCCATGCGCGCATGCAGGCCGAGCTCGCCGCCGTCGGCGCGCGCATCGACGCCTTCTACGCCTGCCCCTTCCATGGCGAAGGGCCCGACGGCCCCTACCGCATCGCCGACCACCCCGACCGCAAGCCGCGCCCCGGCCTCATCCGCCGCGCGTTCCTCGAGCACCCCATCGAGCGCGCGCGCTCGGTGGTGGTGGGCGATCACGCGCGCGACGTGGAGGCCGCGCACGCGGCGGGGCTCTCTGGCCATCTCGTGGCGCCGGGGACGTTGCTGGACACCGTGCGCCGCGCCCTCGCCGCGCCGGCGCCCGCGCCGTCGCCTGCGCCGTCGCCTGCCGATCTCCTTGCGCCGCGCGCCGCTGCGGCGCGGGCCTGGCTGTTCGACCACGCGTTCCCGCGCTGGGCGGGCGACGGCGTCGACGCCGCGGGCTTCGTGGAGCGGATCGGCGTCGATGGCGCGCCCGACCGCGCCGCCGCCCGGCGCGTGCGCGTGCAGGCGCGCCAGACCTACGTCTTCGCCGCCGCGGGCCGTCTCGGCTGGCCGGGGCCGTGGCGGACGCTGGTGGACGCGGGCGCGCAGACGCTCCTCACTCGCGCGCTCCACCCCGCGGGCGGCGCGATCCATGCGCTTCACCCCGACGGCGCGCCCGCCGACACGCGGCGCGATCTCTACGATCTGGCGTTCGTCGTGTTCGGTCTGGCGCACGCCGCGATGGCCCAGCCCGCGCGCCGCGCGTCGTGCGTTGCGGCGGCGTCGGCGCTGCTCGACTGGATCGACGCGCACTGGGCCCATCCCGCCGGCGGCTATCGCGAGGGCGAGATCGCGCCGCAGCCGCCGCGCCGGCAGAACCCGCACATGCACCTGCTCGAAGCGCTGCTGGCGCTGCACGAGGCCACCGGCGACGCGAGCCTGCTGGCGCGCGCCGCGCGTCTGGGCGCGCTGTTCGCGGAGCGCCTGTTCCAGCCGCGGCGCGGCGCGCTGCTGGAATTCTACGGCGACGACTGGTCCCCCGCGCCCGGCGAGACGGGGCGCATCGCGGAGCCGGGCCATCACTTCGAGTGGTGCTGGCTGCTCGATCGCCTTGCCCGCGCCGGCGGGCCCGATTTCACGGCGCTGGGCGAGCGGCTGCGCGTCACCGGCGAGCTCTACGGCGTGGACGGCGCGCGCGGCGTGGCGGTGGACGAGATCTGGGCCGAGGGCGTCGTGCGCACGCCCACCGCGCGGTTGTGGCCGCAGACCGAACGGCTCAAGGCCAATCTCATCCGTCTCGAACGCACGGGCGACCCGGACGCCGCCCTCGCCGCTGCGCAGGCCTTCGACGCGCTGATGCGCTACCTCGATACGCCGACGCCCGGCCTCTGGTGGGACCGTATGGACGCAGACGGCGCCTTCCGCCGCGAGCCCGCGCCGGCGAGCTCCTTTTACCACATCGTGCTGGCGCTGGAGGAACTGGTGCGCGTGCATGACGCCGTGACGGAGGGCGGCGCGATCTGATATGCAGCCACAGAGTTCGCGCCGTCGCAGCGCGCCCGGGGCGCCGCCGCATGGACACCGCATCGCTGACCGCTCTCGGCGTCTCCGTCGTCGCCGCCTTCGCCGCCGCATCGACGGGCGCCGTGTTCAAGCCCGGCGCGTGGTATGCGGCGCTGCGCAAGCCGCCGTGGACGCCGCCCAACTGGTCCTTTCCCGTCGTTTGGACGATCCTCTTCACCGCCATGGCCGTGGCGGCGTGGCTGGTGTGGGAGGCGGCGGGGCTTTCGGCGTGGCCGGCGCTGGCGCTCTACGGCGTCCACCTCGCCATCAACGCCGTGTGGTCGTTCCTGTTCTTCGGCAAGAAGCGCCTGGACTGGGCGATGATCGAAGTGGTCGCGCTCTGGCTCGCCATCGTGGCGGTGATCCTGGCGTTCCGCCCCTACAGCGCGACGGCGGCGCTGCTGCTTGTGCCCTATCTCGCCTGGGTCTCCGTGGCGGCGCTGCTCAACCTGCGCCTGCTGCAACTCAACGGCCCGCGCGGGCCGGCGGCGTAAGCTCAGATCTTCTCGCTCACGCGGATGGCGATCTTGCAGCCCAGCTTGATGGCGCCGGACAGCACGCCGTAGCCGGGCGCGTTGCGGGCGCCCTCCACGATGGCGGTGTCGCGGTGCTCCAGTTCGTCGGCGCGGAATTTCTCCACGATGGTCTTGAGTTCGGGATCGACCCCATCAAGCGCGCGCGCCTGCTCGGCGTAGTGCTCCTCGATCGCCTCCTCCACCGCCGCGGTGCACGCATGCGCCGCCTTCTCGCCCATCAGCGCGGTGGCCGCGCCCAGGCCGAAGCCCATGATCCGCCACACCGGCGCCAGCGCAGTGGGCCGCACGCCGCGCTCCACGATCAGGCGGTCGAACGTTTCAAGGTGCGTCTTCTCGCCGGCCTCCATCTCCGCCACGAGGTCCGCCACGCGGTCGCGCCCCGCCTGGTTGCGGAACACCGCCAGCTGGCCACGGTAGATCTGCACCGCGCCATACTCCCCCGCGTGGTCGACGCGGATCATCTCGTGCAGGCGCCGTTCGGCGCCGCGGTCTCCGGGGGCGACGGGGCGGGTGCGTTCAGTCATGATCGGTCCTTGTGACGGGGGCGGCGGCGGCGAACAGGCTGAACCCCGCCAGCGCGAACGACACCAGCGCATTCCAGCCCGCCATGGAGAGGCCCGTGATAGGATCGCGCCAGGCGGCCTCGTCGCACGGCACGGCTTTCACCGCGCCGCCGAGCGCGGCGGTGATGTCGTCGACGGTGAGCGCGCCCGACGTCACCGTCTGGCAGGTGGTGGGGCCGGGCCAGAACTTCCACTCCACGCCGGCGTGATAGACCGCGACCGACGCGCCCACCAGGAAGGCCCCGCCGATGAGCGCGTTGGCGCCGCGCGGCAGGAACGGGCCCTTCCAGAACCGGGTGGCCACCAGCGCCGCCGCCGCGATGGCGATGGCCGCCCAGTAGACCTCCCGCTGGCGCAGGCACAGCGAACACGGCCGGTACCCGGCGGCCTCAAACGCGTGGGCGCCCGCCAGCATCGCCGCCGAGGCCAGCAGGGCGAGCAGCGGCCAGTGACGGCGCAGAACGTTCACGACAGCCATGCCCTCACCCTATCGCCAAAGCCCCGCACGATCCGCTGCGGCGCACTGCCACTGCGGATCCGCCGCCCGCTTGCCCTCGCGCGCCGATTGGGCGATGGGGGCCCTCCAGCGGGGTCGTGGACATGTTCTGGCAGCTTGCGGGCGTTTTTCTGGCGGCGGCGGCGTCCGCCTCCATTCTGCCGGGCACGACGGAGATCGCCATGGCGGCGGTGCTGGGCCTTGGCTCCGCCACCATCGTGCCGGTCGTGGCGGTGGCGACCGCGGGCAGCGTGGCGGGCTCGGGCGCGCAATGGGCGCTGGGACGCTTCCTCGCGCGGTTCAAGGACCACAAGCGCTTCCCGCTGAAGCAGGCCGACTACGACAAGTACGCCGTCTGGTTCCAGAAGTACGGCGTGTGGGCGCTGGGGATGTCCTGGCTGCCGGGCGTGGGCGATGTGCTGACGCTGGTGGGCGGCCTGTTCCGGACGCCGTTCTTCCTCTCCATGGCGCTGGTGGCCGTCGCCAAGGGCCTCCGGTTCGCGCTGTTCGCATACGCGTTCGTGGCGGGCCTGCCCTGGCTGTTGCGGCTGTTCGGCACGGAGGGGGCGGCGGGCGGCTGAGGCCGAATTGACACGGCCTGCGCGCGTCCTTACGCGTCCCGCCTCCACCGGTGTGGCCGATTGGCGGAATTGGCAGACGCGGCAGACTCAAAATCTGTTGCCCGAAAGGGCGTCTCGGTTCGACCCCGAGATCGGCCACCAGACCGGTGCGACTCTCAAGTAGAAGACCCGAATAGCGCCTGGCACGACAGCATGTCGAGGCCGCCGACAACGGCTTAAGCCGGTCCTTCAAACGCGTGAGCGGCGCCTGTACGCACCCGGCGTCGTTCCGTGGACGGCTCTGAAACTGCGCGTGAAGTGCGCCTGATCGGCGAAACCGCACGCAGCGGCGATGATCGCAATGGGATCGATCGTCCTCAAGAGCAGCCTTCGCGCATGAGCCAGTCGGCACGATAGCACGAACTGGTGGGGCGTGAATCCCGTCGCTACTTTGAACGCCCGAGCGAAATGCCAAAGACTAAGGTCGCTGAGCGCGGACAATTCGTCGAGGGTCAAGCTGTTCGACAAATTGTCATTGATGTAGTCTGCAACTCTGCGCACTTGTGCGGACGACAGGCCGCCCGATTGCTTTGCAGGGACGCGCAACGATTTGGCTGCGAGCTGCGCCGCCAACGCAACGCCCGCTTCGCGGGCCGCAAAGGCGCTCCCTGGACCGGCCCCCATCGTCTCCACGACGGCTTGCGTCGTCGCCACCAAGTGCGGGTCGGAGACGCCGAATTGCGCCGCGCAGCTAAACGCCTCCCCGTCCCATGCGGCTTTGACGAGCGAAGGGCTGACAACGACGCCGGCCCAAAGTGAACTTTCGGCGACGCGAAAAGAAAAACTCTCGCCGAACGGATGAACCACGAGAGTCTGCGGCGGTACAACTTTGCGGAGGAAACGCCCTTTCTCCCGGCTCTCAATGGCGAGGGGCCGGTCGGCGATGTTGATGGCCAGATAGTAACCATCGATCACCAGGTCATCGACAACCCAGCCATTGTGCGATCCGATTTCGGCGCCGATCCCGGTCCAGCCGAGATTTTGGCTGGTGCGATGGATAACGGCCGGCTCCAGCGCATCCACCCGCCTCCGGGACGCGCCACTCTTGAAGGGCACCGCACTCCTCAAGGACACTGTGACGCCTCCCCCGACTTGCCGTCTGGCGTCGCATACATCAAATCTGCGCAAGAATCTTCAAGCGAAGCGCCGTCGCCGAGTCGAGAATGGGGGCGAGCGGGTTCGGCGGCGTTGGGAGAGGTGCATGGTCGCGTCCAAGGGTTTTCAAAAAGTGAAGTTCCCGAGCGGAGACAGCTACTGCGTCGGAGATCTCTATTTACCCGCTCATTCTCCTGCGCCCGCCGTGACCATAATCGGTCCAATGACGTATCAGAAAGAACAGGCGCCGACGCAGTATGCACGAAGGCTTGCAGACCTCGGCTACGCAGCGCTCGCCTTCGATGCCCGGTACCGCGGGGAGAGCGGCGGCATGCCGCGATGCTGGGAGAACCCAGCAGCGAAGGTCGAGGACTTGCATAGTTCGATCGAGTACCTCGCCAGTCGGCCTGAGATCGACCCGGGCCGGATTTTCGTCCTCGGGGTTTGCCAAGGCAGCTCTGAAGCACTCAAGGCTGCCGCGGAATCGCCACGCGTGAAGGGGCTCGCCACGATCGCTGGACATTACCGCGATCACCAGGGCGATATCGACTGGCTCACGCAGGAAGGATTTGACGCGCGCAAGGCCGCTGGTCTGACTGCCAGACGCAAGTATGATCTGACGGGCGAGGTGGACTACGTGCCCGGGGTCGATGACGTGGACATGAACGTGGGCATGCCGGGCAAGTTCGTCTGGGACTGGTATCACCACTGGGCCGATCGCGGCGACTGGGAAAACCGCTACGCGGTCATGAGCGACGCCGATCTGCTCGACTACGAATCAATCTCGGCGGCGCGGAACATCACGAAACCGTGGATGATGATCCATGGCGATTTGTGTTTCCTCCCCTCGGCGGCCCGTAGGCACTTCGACGCCATCCAGAAGGGCACGAGAAGCGCGCTGGTCTGGGCCGACACCCCGCACCTCGACTACTACGACAAGCCCGAAATCATCGACCCTACAGCACGGCGCGTGGCTGACTGGTTTGGGCACGCGTGAAGGCCTGACGGCAGACATGCCCTGAGTTCAGCTCGATGGCCGGTCCAGCCCCGGAACCATGCGCCACAGCACGTCGCGGCCGTCGCCGAACATGTGCTTGACCACGCCTGCGATGTGCAGCGCGATGAGCAGCAGCGCGAGGTAACCTGCAGCAGCGTGGCCCACGTACAGCTGCCCCGCCAGCGCGTCGCTCTTGGGCAGGGGCAGCTTGGGCACGTCGAAGAGGCCCCAGAACGAGATCGGGCCCGCGCGGGTAGACGCCGACGACATCGCCCACCCGCCCAGCGGCGCGCCGATCATGATAACGTAGAAGCCCACGTGCACGGCGCTCGATAGCGCCCTGTCCAGCGCCGGCATGCCTGCGGGCAGCGGCGGCGGCTTGTGCGTCAGCCGCCAAGCGAGACGCGCGAGGCTCAAGACCAGTATGGTGATGCCCAGCGCCTTGTGGACGCCCATGGCGGCGCCGCGGTCGGCGCGGGGCAGGCTCTCCATGCCGAAGCCGAGGCTGAGCTGCCAGGCCAGCGCGAGCGCGATGATCCAGTGCAGCGCGATGGCGACGGCGCTGTAGCGCTCCTCTGCGGCGGGTGTGGCGGCGGCGGTGGTGGTCATGGCGCAAGGATCGACCGTGTGATGGCGGAGCGTCAACCCGCCCAGGCGGCGCCGGTTCCCGCGCCGCCCCTGTTGCCTTCCCCCGCGTGACGGACGCTAGGGTAAGCCCTCACCGGAGACACCCCGTGCAGCTCATCAGCCAGACCGCCCGCGAAGCCAACCCGGGCCCCGCCCACGCGCCCAGGTTCCGCAACGACCATCCCCAGCGCCTCACGGACGTTGCGCTCTTCACCAACGGCCAGCCGTGGGACCTCTACCGCCACCTGCGTGAGCACGCGCCCGTGGCCTGGCATGCGGAGGACTACGGCGGCGGCTTGGTGGGTCCGGGGTTCTGGTCCATCACGCGGTACAACGACGTGATGCAGGTCAACGCCGACCACCAGACGTTCTCCTCACAGGCCGGGGGCATCCTGATGGCGACGCCCCGGCCCGAGATGGGCCACCCGCTGCTTACGCGGGCCTCGCTGGACGCCATGATCAATCTCGACGCGCCCGCCCACCTCGAATTGCGGCGCGAGCACATGGCGTACTTCACGCCCGCCTACCTCAACCGCCTGAAGGGCAAGATCGCCGACGAGGTGACGAGGCTGCTGGACGCCTTCGACGATGCGGCGGAGCTTGACCTCGTGGAGCATTTCTCCGCCCAGCTGCCGCTGTTCACGCTGTGCGAAATCCTCGGCGTGCCCGAGAGCGACCGCGCGCGGTTCCTCGACTGGATGCACTACCTGGAGCGCGCGCAGGATCTGGCCATGCGCCAGCGCATGCAGGCGCTGACGCCCACCGTGGAGCTGCTGCAGTTCATCCAGGATTTCAACGCCAACGTGGAGGAGATGTTCGCCTACGGGCAGGCGATGCTGAAGAAGCGCCGTGCCGAGCCGCAGGACGACCTGATGAGCGCCATCGCGCGCGCCAAACTCGACGGCGACTACCTCAGCGACGAGTATCTCGACGGCTCATGGCTGCTCATCGTGTTCGCCGGCAACGACACCACGCGCAACACGCTGTCGGGCTCCATGAAGCTTCTGACGGAGTTTCCCGACCAGAAGGCGAAGCTGATCGCCCAGCCCGACTTGATGGCCAACGCCGCCAACGAGTTCATCCGGATGGTGAGCCCCGTGATCTACATGCGCCGCACCGCGCTGAAGGACGCGGAGGTAGCCGGACAGACCATCGCCGCCGGCGAGAAGGTGGTGATGTGGTACGGCGCTGCCAACCGCGATCCCGACGTGTTCGAGACCCCCGACGCCTTGCAGGTGGACCGCGCCAACGCCGACAAGCACATCGCCTTCGGCTTCGGCCCGCACGTCTGCCTTGGCAAGCGCGTGGCGCAAATCCAGCTGGAGGAAGCCTACCGCCAGCTGCTGGCCCGCTTCCCGAAGGCCGAATGGACCGGCGACATCGAGATCGCGCCCAACAACTTCGTGCACGCCATCTCACGCCTCGGCGTGCGGCTGCGGTAGAGCGCGATCAAGCGCGGCGGAACAGAACCCACTCCTTGAGGCCGAGGCCCGCGCGGCTGTGCAGGGAGAGGCGCCCGTTCCCGCGCGTCACGCGGAACGCGGCCTGGCGGAACGTGTGCGCCGCCGGCCTCGCGATCGTCTCCACCGCGCGGAAGACGGCGTCCGCGCGGTCGCGCGTGAGCGTGAGGTCGATGTAGCCGTGGGTCGCGCCCGAGACGTAGCGCACGGCCGGATTGTCCCGGTTCACGAGGAGGGCAAAGTCATCGGCGCGCGCGCCGAGGTTCGCCGGTGAGAAGGCGGAGGTGGCGGTGACCGACGCGGTGGCGAGTTCGACGCCCACGGGCGCGCCGGACGCGTCCGCCAACGTGTTGGCCCACCACGCGTGGGTGTCGCCGGTCAGAACGAGCGCCCCCTCCACGCCCGCGCGCCGGATGGCGCCATAAAGCCGCTCGCGCTCCGCGGGATAACCGTCCCAAGCATCCATCGCCAGCGGCAGGCCATGATCGGCGGCGGCGAGAAAGCCCGCCCCGCCGCGCCAGCCCGCCGCGAGCTGCGCGCGCGCCGTCGCATCGAGATACGGCGCCACATCCGGCGCACGGACGGGCGCCATGAGCGTGGGATTGGCGAGCAGCGTCCACGCCACGCCCGCCTTCCGCGCCGCGCCCATCGCCGCCTCCAGCCGCGCCAGTTGCGCCGCGCCCAGCTTTTCGCGGGCGGGATCGCCCAGATCGTCACGCAGGAAACGCGCAGCGTCCTCGGCGCTGGCGACGCGCCCGGCGATATCGGTGAACTCGAACGGACGGTGGCGCGCGGCGAGCCGCGTCTCCAGCACATGCAGCGCCGCCAGATCGCCGAACCGAACGGTCTTGAAACGATGCGCCTTGGGCGCGCCGTCCGCAGGCGCCCGCACGGGCATCCACTCGTGATACGCCTTCAGCGCCGCCGCACGGCGGGCTGCGTAATCGCCATCTGCTGCGCGGTGGGCTTCGGCGCCGTGCGTCCAGGCGTTGTTGGCGATCTCGTGGTCGTCCCAGATGGCGATCATGGGATATGCGGCGTGCAGCGCCTGTGCGGCGGGATCGCGTTTGTACTGGGCGTGACGCGTCCGGTAGTCGGCGAGGCTCACCGTGGCGCGCGGCGGCGCGTGCTCACGACCGGCCACCGCCGTATCGGCGCCGGCGTACCCGGTGGGCCCGTACTCGTAGAGATAGTCCCCAAGGTGCACGACGGCGTCGAAGCCGGGCGTCTGCGCGATGGCGGCGTAGACGTTGAAGTACCCCTGCGCGTGGTTGGCGCACGACGCCACCGCGAGGCGGATGCGCTCCACAGGACCGGCCGGCGTCGTTTTCGTCCGCCCCACGGGCGAACGCTCGTCGCCGACGCGGAACCGGTAGTGATAGGCGGTCCCCGGCGCGAGGCCCGTCACGTCCACCTTGACCGTCCAGTCCCGCGCGGACGAGGCCACGGCGTCGCGCCGCGCGACGACGCTGGCGAACGCTGCGTCCGCGGCGACCTCCACGATGACGGGGATCGCCGCAACGGCCGCAGGGGCCGTCACGCGCGTCCACACGATCACCCGGTCCGCGCGCGGATCGCCGGAGGCGACGCCGTGCTGGAACAAGCCTTGAGGCGCCGCCGCGGCAGCGCCTGCGCCCGCCCAGACCGCGCCCGCCATCGCCTCGCGCCGTGACACGCCCATGCGCCCTGCCCCTTGGATCGCCGATCCGTTCGCGGAGGACTGTCGCCCGCCTGTCATGAACGCGCGCCAACGCGCCAGGCCTTGTCACGACAGTTTGACCGCGCGCCCAGGGCGTCGACGGTCACGCCTCGACGCTGGCCGCCGCCATCCGGCACAGCCGGCGCACCGCGGCGCGGAACGCAGCCTCGTCGGCGGCCTCGTGCATCAACGCCTTCACCGCCGCGGCGATGACGGCGGCGAACCCCTCGGCGTCGCCCTCCTGGAGGGCGAGGTCGATTTCGCCGGCGGCGGCCGCGTCCCGCGCGCGCGCGGCGATCAGGCCGCGGAAGGCGCGATCGAGGTCGCGCGCGGTCTCGGCGGTCAGCGCCTCGTCGACGGCCAGCAGGTCCTTCCCGTGCGGCGAGCCGCGGAGCAGCGCGAAGAACGCCATCTCCTTACCCAGCAGCGTGGCCTCAAGGTTCTCCGCAAAGGCGGCCCCGGGGCGCCAGGCCCCCGCAGCGGCCGCCATGGCCTCGTCGCGCAGGCGCATCGCCAGCGCGCGCAGCACGTCCTGCTTGGAGCGGAACGACAGGTAAAGCGCCGGCCGCGAGACCCCCGCTGCCGCTGCAATGTCGGCCATGGACGCGCGCCGGAAGCCATACCGGGCGAACACGCCCATCGCGGCGTCCAGCAGACGGGCGCGCTTGGGGTCGTCGGCCGGCGGCGGAGCGGCGCTGTTTGACATATTAGGCACTGAATGTCAGATCGTTCGCGGCGAGGCAATGGAGGACAGGCGATGGGCGAGCGTGGCGTGGTGCTGGTCACCGGCGGGTCGGGCTATATCGCGGGCTATTGCATCGCCCAGCTGCTGAACGAGGGCTGGACCGTGCGCGCCACGCTGCGGTCCCTGTCCCGCGAGCCGGAGGTGCGCCGGTCGCTGGAGCCGTTGTGCGCGCCCGACGCGCGGCTGAGCTTCCACACCGCCGACCTCATGGCCGACGCCGGCTGGCCCAAGGCCGTGGAGGGCGCCGACTATGTGATGCACGTGGCCTCGCCCCTGCCGTCGAGCGACCCGCAGAGCGCCGACGATCTCATCATCCCCGCGCGCGACGGCACGCTGCGCGTGCTGAAGGCGGCGAAGGCGGCGGGCGTGAAGCGCGTGGTGGAGACATCCTCCGTCGCCGCCATCGCCTACGGCCGCGGGGGGCGCGAGAGCCCGCACACCGAGGCCGACTGGTCCGACGATGCGAACCTCAAGGACATCGGCCCCTACGAACGCTCCAAGACCATCGCCGAACGCGCCGCATGGGACTGGCACAAGCGCGAGGGCGGCGCGATGGAGCTGTGCATGGTCAATCCGGGCGCCGTGCTCGGGCCCGTGCTGGGCGCGGACTTCTCCGCATCCCTGGAGATCGTGAAGATGATCCTGCAGGGCGCACTGCCGGCCTGCCCGCGCTTCGGGTTTCCCATCGTCGACGTGCGGGACGTCGCGGACCTCCACTACCGCGCGATGCTTGCGCCCAACGCGCCGGGACAACGCTACATCGCGGCCAACGGCTTTCTGTGGATGAAGGACGTCGCGGCGGTGCTCAAGGAAGGCCTGCCCGATCACCCCAAACCGATCCCCACCAGCGAACTGCCGGACCTGCTGCTGAGGGTCTCTGCGTTGTTCAATCCGGTGGTGCGGGGCCGGCTGTTCGAACTGGGCAAGAAGCGCGACGCGTCCGGCGCCAAGGCGCGCAGCGAGCTTGGCTGGAGCCCGCGCCCGCCGAAGGACTCCATCATGGACGCCGCGCGCAGCATGATCGCGCTCAAGATCGTCTAGCGCCGCAAGGGACCTTTCAGCCGGTTCATCCGTTGTGGAGGCGAAAGCTTCCCGCGGAGACGACGCCCATGTCCATTGAATCGCTTGTGATCTGGCTTCTGATCGGCGCCGTCGCCGGCTGGTTGGCCGGCTTGAT
>JANRIM010000003.1:0-7202 GCA_033764865.1 Hyphomonadaceae bacterium | reverse complement strand
TGCGCCTTGAGCGTCGCAGGATCCTGCCCGGCCAGGGCGTCGAGCGCCTTGGCCACCGCCGCGCCCACGGCGGCCACCGCCTGCTCCGGCGCCCGATGCGCGCCGCCCAACGGCTCCTTGACGATGCCGTCGATGACCTTGAACTCAAGGCAATCCTGCGCGGTGATCTTCATCGCCGCGGCGGCGTCCTTGGCGCGGCCGGCGTCGCGGAAGAGGATCGAGGCGGCCCCTTCGGGCGTGATCACGGAATAGACCGCGTGCTCCAGCATCAGCACGGTGTTGGCGGCGGCGATGGCGATGGCGCCGCCGGAGCCGCCTTCGCCCACGATCACCGTCACCATCGGCACGCCGAGCGTGAGGCAGCGCTCGGTGGAGCGCGCGATGGCCTCCGCGCCGCCCCGCTCCTCGGCGCCGAGGCCGGGGTAGGCGCCGGGGGTGTCCACCAGCGTCACGACCGGCAGGCCGAAGCGGTCGGCCATGTCCATCAGGCGGATCGCCTTGCGGTAGCCCTCCGGACGCGACATGCCGAAGTTGTGGGTGATCCGCTCGTGGGTGGTGCGGCCCTTTTCATGGCCGATGATCATGCAGGGGCGGCCGAGGAACCGCCCCATGCCGCCCACGATGGCGGCGTCCTCAGCGTACTTGCGGTCGCCGGCCAGCTCCACGAAATCCGTGACGAGGGCGGCGATGTAGTCCTTGAAGTGCGGCCGCTCGACGTGGCGCGCCACCAGCGTCTTCTGCCAGGGATCGAGCTTGGCGTAGATTTCCGCCAGCAGCCGCTCGGCGTTCTGCTTCAGTTTGGTGAGTTGGGCGCTCATCGCCGCCGCTCCGGCGGACTCCGCCTTGGCGCTGAGCTCTTCGATCTGTTCCTCGATCAGTTTGATCGGCTTCTCGAAGTCGAGGTACTGGGTCACGGGGCGGTCTCGGGGCGATGGCCTCGGGCGGGGCCGGGAGGAGCGGGACAATAGCGGCGTCGGGCCGTCGGGCAAGCGGGGACGCGCCTCGCGCGCGGGCTCCGTCTCCTTGGGCCCAAAGCCCTCCCGCCGCGTGCGCCCGACGATGGCGCCCTAGGCGATGATGTCCGGCGTGAGCTCGTTTTCGATCCAGGCGATCTGGTCCTTGAGGATCAGCTTTCGCTTCTTCAGGCGCGCCAGCTGCAGGGCGTCTCCGGACCCGGTATCGTGGAGCGCGAAGATCGCGGAGTCGAGCGCGCGGTGCTCCTCGCGCAACGCCGCCAGACGGTGAAGGAGCGCGCGCTTCTCGTCGGTATCGTCGAAACCGCCATCGGCCCCCATAGGCGCTCCACAGTCCTTCGGCCCCGCTGGCGCAGGAAACCATGGGAAGCGTGCGCCTGTAAAGCGAACCACCCCTCCGTGGTTAACAGGACGACATGAAGTTCATGACGCGCGTGCGGCGCCTTTGCAACAAGTTGTGAGGGGACAGGACCGGCCTTCGGTGTTTGCATGATGCGCCAGCTTAAGGAGGCGCAGTATGGCCATCGAATCGCGTTTGCGCGAACTCGACACCAAGCATCGGGACCTCGAAGTTCGCATCCAAACCGCGGCGAAGCATCCATCGGTGGACTGGAGCGAGATCACCGAACTCAAGCGCATCAAGCTCAAGCTGAAAGAGGAAATCGAATCCCTCCGACGACAGCACTAGCGGGCGCGTCGATCGGGCGGGCGCACGCAAGCCGACCCGCCGCAAGGCGCGCGTCAGGTGTGATCGCAACCACGACGCCATGACCAGTTCCGGAGCGCACGAGCCTGCATCGTAGATCGCGCCCTCCATCGGGAGGGACCGCCGGATCGTCGTCTTCGCTTCGGTGGAAAACGATCCGGGTCTGGAGCGGGCGCAATCCTCTTGCATTGCCGGCGTCGTGACGTTGCGCGACCCTTACCTTGTCCTGGCGGACCGCAGGCTTTCCCGGCTCACGACGCGCAACACGATGTCCACACGCCGGTTTCTCGCGCGCCCCTGCGCCGTGCTGTTGTCGGCCACGGGACGCGCCTCGCCCGCGCCTGTTGCGACGATCCGCACGGGTTGAACGCCCTCGGTCTCGAGGGCTTGCGCTACCTGGGCCGCGCGGCGTTCGGACATCTCCAGATTGAACGCCTCCGCACCGCTTGAGTCCGTGTGCGCCACGATGTCGATTGTGGTGTGCGGATAGTCGAGAAGCGCCGTCGCGAGGCTGTTGACGGCGGCCCCCGCCGAAGGTGCGAGCTGGGCGCCGCCCACGACGAAGGCGATGTCCGTCGGCGCCGACACCGTCACTTCGCCCGCGCTCACGCGCGTGACCGCAAAGCTGGCCCCGCGAAGCTTTTCCTCCAGCTTGCGCTGAAGCGCGTCCATGTAGCGGCCCGCGGCCGCGTCGTCGATCACGCCCGTCGTGGCGGCGATCACAGATATCCGCTCTTGGGCGTCGCCCGCAGGCGGAGAGGCGACAGGCGGCTGCGGCGCGGGTCTGGTTTCAGGGTTTTGCCGCCCCGTGAGACTGGCGTTTCGGAGCGCTTCGTTCTCGCGGCGCAGGCGCTCGAGTTCCGGGTTAGCGGCGCCGGGCCCGGCGCTGGCGGTCGCGAACCGCCACGTCGGTGCGCGCAGCAGGCCGCTGCGGAACTCCGGGCGCTGGCGGAAGCCGGTGGCCTCGTAGACCGCGGCCTGCACTTCGCTGAACAGGTTCACAGCCGTCTCCCCCGAACGGGTGGCGAGCGCGTCCGCCAGGGTGCGCGTGAAGACGCTGTTGCCTTCGCCGGGATTGTCCGGCGCGGTGAGGCCGGGGCGCGTGGCGTAGGCGATCAGCACGTTGGTTGGCACGTCGTCGAGGTCCGCGAGGCCGCCAGCCGGACCTGCGCGCGCGCCCGACGGCAGCGGCAGGTTGCGGCAGGCGTCCAGGATGATGATGTTGACCGCGTTGCCCACCCGCGCCACGTCGCGCAGGAGGAACTGCATCGGCGGGGCCTGGTATCGCAACTCGTCCATCGTGGTGGCGGTGACGTCGACCGGGACCAGCAGGTTCGCCCCGTCGTGCTCCACGCCGTGACCGGCGTAGTAGAACACGCCCACCGCGTTCGGCCCGCCAGCGCGCAGCCGCGCAGTGAACGCGTTCATGGCCGCCTCCATCTGCGCCTTCGTGGCGTTCATCACGGGCGTGACCTGGAAGCCCAGCGCCCGGAGCCGCGTCGCGATCAGGGTGGCGTCGTTGACGGGATTGGCCAGTCGCCAGCCGGGTGTGACGTAGGCGGCGTTGCCGATCACCAGCGCGTGGCGCGCCGGCGCCTGCGCGCTGGTCGATGGAAGCCCAGCCAGCGCCAGCGCAACGACGAACAGGATCCGATGCATCCACCCCATGCTGTCCTCCTCGGGGGGAAGATATCAGATCGAGGCGATGGCGCACCTGTCGCGGGAGGCGCCGCGCGCCAAGTCCCGCGGCGGGCGACGCTTCAGGCGTCCTCGCCGCGCTCGTAGGCTTGCGGGTCCACCGTCTCGGTCGCCGGCCGGAGGCTCGGCCCGTCCTCGGACTTGCGGCGGCGCGCGTCGTCCTTGGCTTTCGCTTCGGCGGCCTTCTGCACCACGTCGTCGAGTTCGATCTGCGAGCACAGGCCGAGCGACACCGGGTCCACCGGCTTGATGTTGGTGGAGTTCCAGTGGGAGCGCGTGCGCACCTGCTCGATCGTCGACTTCGTCGTGCCGATCAGCTTCACGATCTGCGCATCCGACACCTCGGGGTGGTTGCGCAGGAACCAGGCGATGGCGTCCGGACGGTCGCCGCGACGGATCGTGGGGATGTAGCGCGCGCCGCGGCGCGGCTTGCGCTCGGGCAGATCGATCTTCTTCTGCTCGGCGCGCTTCAACCTGTAGTCGGGGTCGGCTTCGCCGCGCGCGATCTCTTCGCGCGTCAGGTCGCCGGACGCGACCGGGTCCACGCCGCGGATGCCCTTGGCGACTTCCTCGTTGGCGATCCCCGCCACTTCCAGCGGATGCAGCCCGCAGAACGCCGCGATCTGGTCGAACGAAAGCGACGTCTCTTCGATGAGCCACACGGCGGTGGCCTTGGGCATCAGGACGTTGGTGGACATGGCTTCTCGTCCCTCCGAAGCAAAAAGAGCGCCCGACGTCGCCGGGCGCCTAGACTTCAAACTTGGCAATTTGGCGAAGGGCGGATGTCGCTAGGAAGCGCCAACCGCTGAGCCGGATATAGGCCCCTAAATGTTCTTGCGCCAGAGCCCACACGTTGTGGGGGAGGGGTTTTCACCGGCCGGTCAGGGGGCGGCCCCTATTTGGGGCGCGGATGGTTAACCCACAACTAGGGATTGTGGCTGAGGCGATCGTTTCGCATGCGGAAACATGCTGTTGGCGGCGCTGAAGGGCGCCGGGGCACGGGCTGGGCGGGGGGCCTACTGCGCCGGCGTGATCGTGATTCGGCGGATCTCGGCCCCGTAGTTGTAATCAGTCTGGTCGGTCAGCAGTCGCAGCCCCAGGGCCGTCGGCGGGGCTCCCGCCGGCGCCGTAAGGCGGACTGCCATCGGCCCGCTGGTCTGGGGCAGGGGGGTTATGACCCATGTGACGGGCCCGCCGTTCTGAAGGCTCAGTGCGATGCCGCCCGCCGCCGTGATCGTGAAGCGCCGGAGCTGCAGCTCCACATCCACCGTCCGACCGGTCAGCGCCGCTGCGTCTGCGGGCGAAAGCAGAAGCTGGACGCCGGTATCGGCTGCGGTGGGCGGAGGCGCGTTGGGCCGCACGGCGAAACGGACAGATTGCGCGCTCACGCCGAAATCCCGCACCACATGCATGACGTGCGTATCGTCCAGCCGGGCGCCCTGGGCGATCTTGTGCTGGTCGAACACAAAGGATGAGCCTTCGCGCGCCGCCGCCTGCGGCGTGGCTGCGCGCTCCAGGATGCTCGCGCCGAGGCTGGTGACGATCAACCCCAACGCCGCCAGCGCCATCAACGGGTAGAACCACCAGTCTGTGGCGCCCATGACACGCCGGCGCGCGCCGCGTTCGGCGTTGACGGGAACCGCCCTGACAGGCTCAGGCTGGGAAGCATGGGTCATCCGCCCATCTAGGCCGCTATCCGGCGCGATGCGAGCCCCCCGGCGCCTGCGACGCGATGCGCGCGGGGGAACGCGGAGCGGCGATTATCCTGGATGTCACACTACCGTTACCGTCTAGCGATACGGAGGGCCCGGGATTGTGACACGCGCCCGTGATCGCCCGGCGTCCAGCCGGCGGGCGTCGTCCGGCGCGGGAAACGGGGCCTCGACACGGCGGCTGCCGGCGAAGGAGGCCTTGGCGGAGCGGGCTTTTTCAGCGCGCGATCAGCGGAACTGGGGGGGCGCCCCGTCGTTGATCTGCCAAGCGCCGGCGGCGCCACTGGAATAAGCACAACCCGGATAGGGGAGTGCAGGTGCGTGTTTTCAGGCGCTTCTTGCGCGAGAATCAGGTTTCGTGCGCGGGAGCGGGCGACAGGTGAGGGCGACGGGTGAGCGGGATTCGGACGTTATTGATTCGGGTCGCCTGGATGGCGTATGAGAGCGGGGAGTTGCAATGCCATGGGGACTGTGGCGGCTTTGCACTGCACAAAAGGGCGAATTCCGGTCTACCGTCTCTCGTCACAGGCGCACTTCACGCCTAAGCAATGTGGCGAAGCCGGGGCAGGGATGAAAAAAAACAGGCTCGGGGGCCAACTCACATGAAGTCAAAAGACATCGAATTCCTGCTCGGGCGGGCGGCGCAGTCTCTGGACATGGGCCCGGCTCGCTCGTTCCTCCGCGGGGCGGTCGTGCTTGTGACAGGCGCGGGCGGCAGCATCGGGTCGGAACTGTGCCGCGAGCTGGCCGCCATCGGGTGCCGGCGCATCGTGGCGCTGGACAATTCCGATCATGCCCTGATCGACACCACCGTCATGCTGCGGGAGGACTTCCCGCACATCGACATCCAGGAAATCCTCTGCGACGTCCGCGACGCGCAGCGGCTGTCGTCGTGCTTCGCCCGCGCGCGGCCGGACGTGGTGATCCACGCGGCGGCGCTCAAGCATGTGCACATGGGCGATCGGCACCCTGTGGAAAGCGTGCTCACCAATCTCGTGGGCGTCCGTAACGCGGTGGAGGCGGCCGCCGCCGCCAAGGTCAAGCGCTTCCTGCTCGTCTCTTCCGACAAGGCGGCTGCGCCCGGCAGCGTGATGGGCGCCTGCAAGCGGCTTGCGGAGCTTTACGTTCACACCTGCGCCCGCGTCATGGCCGCCCGTCCCTCGCCAATGCGTCTGATGTCGGTACGGTTCGGCAACGTGTTTGGATCGGCGGGATCGGTCGCGCCCGTGTTCGAGCGCCAGATCGCGCGCGGCGGGCCGGTAACGGTAACGCACCCCGACATGCGCCGGTACTTCATGACCGTGCAGGAGGCCGTGCAGCTTATCCTGCTGGTGTGCGCGTCGGACAGGGAGGACGCCGCGTCCTATTTGCTCGACATGGGCGAGGAGGTCCGGATCATGGATCTCGCCAAGCGCATGATCGCGCGGGCCAACGCCTTCGTGCCCATCGTCACCACCGGCGTGCGCGAGGGTGAAAAGCTCAACGAACAACTGTTCGACGCGTACGAGCACGTTGAGCCGTCCCACATCCCCGGTGTGTCCCGGATCATTCCGGCGTCCGCCGACATCGAGGTGACGGCGGAGGATATCGGAGATCTGGAGCGGACGGTCCGCGCGCTCAGCGACGATATCGCGCGTCACCGCGTGTTCGCGCTGCTCGACAGCCGGCTGGGTGAGCGGGCTTCGGCCGTCGGCTGACGCATCGCTTGGCTGCACCTCGGCGCAGGACAGCCTGGTTCTCGACAGGCTCCGCCAGCGCAATGCCAGCGTGATGAAAGCGCCCAAACCTATGGCCAGGCCGATGGTGGGAGAGCGGCTTCGTGTGGCGCGCCGGTGGAGCCGCCATCTGGCTGAATCACATGTGTTCATGGCTGAACCAGCCTGAACCGCCCACGAGGGTTTCAACGGCGACGAGAGCCTGACGCTCTGTGGACCGCGTCAATCGAAGCGCATCCGGTTCTAGGGAAAAACCCGGGCCTCCACAGCGCTGTGCCAGGTCCAGGCGCTGGCGATGATGGCGTCCAGATCCCGCTGCGGCGACCATCCAAGACCGTCCCGGGCCTTGGATGCATCCGCCACGAGGGCGGCGGCGTCGCCAGGGCGACGGTCGGCG
>JANRIM010000170.1:0-2849 GCA_033764865.1 Hyphomonadaceae bacterium | reverse complement strand
ATAATTAAGGTGGCGATCAGCGGAAAGAGATAAAAAATGAGACTTGCCAAGACCAGTCGCGACCGCCGCGACCGCCGCCGCCGCCGCCGTAGCCGCCGCCGCCGCCGCCGCCGCCGCGGTATCCGCCGCCGCCGCGATCACCGCCGCCGCCGCCGTAGCCGCCACCGCCGCCGCGGAAACCACCGCCGCGATCGCCGTAGCCGCCGCCGTACCCGCCGCCCGACGGCACGTCATCCGTCTCGCTGGCGGCCTTGTCCTTCTTGCCGCGGCCGTGGTTGTCTTTTTTCTTGTTGTCTTCGAAATCGTCGTCGCCGAATTCGTCGTCGAAACTCATAGTCCTCTTCCCCAAACGGGATCATGCCACGCACGGTTTCCCGCACGCAGCGCCAACGCAGTTCTCGAGCATGTATTGGGGGATCGGGATCGCCGCACGCTGCGGAACTTCGCACTCCGCCGACGACATGTCGGCCTTGGTCCCTGTATGCGACAAATTCGCTTTCCCGGCAAGGCGAATCGAGGATCAGCCCGGCGTGAGGGCTTCCGCCCGTTCTCGGCGGGCGATCACCGCCGCCACGGCCGCCGCGCCCAGCAGTTTGGAGACGATCCCGGTCAACACCGTCCCCCAGGCGAAGATGTCGGGGACCACGAACGACGCCAGGTAGATGAACACCGTCTGGTCGAGCGGCGCGGAGAGCGCGCTCGACAGCAGGATGCGCTGGGAGAGGGGGCGCTTCACGAAGGTGTAGACCGCCCAGTCCACCAGCTCGCTGATCAGGAAGGCCGCGCCGGATGCCACCACCACCACGACCCAGGACGTCATGGTGGAGAACACCAGCCCCAGCAGCATCGCCGCCAGGACCCTGTGGCCGATCTCGCGCTGGGTGAAGTCCCGCACCACCAGCACCAGCCCCGTGACGATGGCCAGCGGCTGGAACTGGCCGCCGCCGAAGCCCTCCGGAATCGGGAATGTGGGAACCGCCGCAAACGACCAGTTGATCAGCGGCATCAGCCCCACATAGAGCGCCGTCCACGGCTTCTTTGCGATCACCAGCGCCAGCAGCGTGACGCCGATGACCGGCAGGTAGACCTGCGGCTGGGAAATCAGGGCGTGGAAGGCGGTGAAATTCATTCACGGAACAGTGGCGGCGGCCTCGCGGAGTGGCAAGACGGGCCTGCGCGGCATCACAGCGCCGTGACACCGCCGGCCGCGGATGGTACTCTATAGGGGTGCGTTGGTTGCTCACCCTCCTCGTCGCAATGGCGTTCGCCGTGCTTCCGCTGGGCGACGCGCGCGCGGAGTCGGCCCCGCCGCCGCCCTGTCACGAGGCGCCGGCGTCCTCCGGCGCCGCCCAGCCGGACCCGGGCGAGACCGGCAAGGCCTGCGCCGAACACTGCCTCACGCAAGTGAACGCAGAGCTGCGCGTGGGCGCCCTGACGGGCCCGTCGGTGCGCAACCTGATCGCCTCCCAGCCGGCGACGTCCCCCGCCCTGGACCGTCTGCGGGGAGCGGCGGCGCCCGAGCCGCGACCCCCGCGCGTCTGAAATCGTCTTCGCCCCGCGTCGCCCGCGCGACGCCCAACGAACGATTTCAGGAGTCCATCATGAATGGATACATCATCGGTGCGCTGGCGATGGCCAGCGCAACCCTGGCGCCGTCCGTCGCCGCGGCCCGCCCCGTCACCTACCCGGGCGGGACCATGTCCATGGCCGAACACCGCGACGAAGCCACCATGGTCGAGACGGTCCACACCCTGTCGCCGCGTCTCGGCGTCGGCTGGCATGACGAATGGGACCACGAGGACGACTGGCAATTCCACGGTCCCATGATCGCGGGGCTCGCCAGGCGCTGGAACATGCCCGATGCGCAAGCCAACATCTTCTGGATGGCGGGCGCGGGCGCTGCGTTCGACGATGTGGCGTCGGCGGGCGGGCCGGCGAAGCCCGCCGCGTACGCGAGCGTCGAGGCGGACTGGGAGAACCGCCGGTTCTACACGCAGTATCAGGCCCGCGCCTTCTGGGCGGAGGACATCGACCGGACCTTCACCCAACGGTGGCGCGCGGGGGTCGCGCCCTACGTCGCCGAGGCCGGCGCGCTGCATGCCTGGGCGATCCTCCAGGTCGACCACGAGCCGGAGGACGCCGATCCCGTGTCGCTCACGCCCATGGTCCGCGTCTTCAAGGGCGCGGCGCTGGCGGAAGCCGGCGTTTCCCTCGACGGCGACGCCTTCGCCGCCTTCATGATCTATTTCTGAGAGAGAACCCCATGACTTTCCACAAAGCGCTCGCGCTCGCCGCCGTCCTCGCCCTGCACCCCGCCACGGCTCCCGCGCAACCGAAGTCGCCTCCGTCGGCCGCGGCCTTCGCCGCCGACGCCGAGGTGTCGGTCAACGGCCTCGTGTGCGATTTCTGCGCGCAGGTGCTGGACAAGAGCTTCAAACGTCGGGCGGAGGTGGCCGCCATCCGGGTCGATCTCACCACCAAGGTGGTCTCAATCGATTTCAAGCCCGGCGCCACGCTGGACGATGCGACCCTTCGCACGATCATCACCAACGCAGGCTACGCCGTCACCGCCATCCGGCGCACCGGCGCGCCCGGCGCGGGGGGCCCCGCATGAGGAGCGCTCCGTTCTCCTGGCGCGACGCCGCCGCCCCGACGCTGGCGCTGTTCGGATCGACGGCCACCCTCGTGTGCTGCGCCCTGCCGGCGCTGTTCGTCACGCTCGGCATGGGCGCCGCGGTGGCGGGACTTGTCACCGCCGTGCCGCAGATCACGTGGCTCTCGGCGAACAAGCCGCTGGTGTTCGGGGCCTCCGGCGCGCTGATCGCCCTGTCTGCCGCGCTGCACTGGCG
>JANRIM010000159.1:0-5221 GCA_033764865.1 Hyphomonadaceae bacterium | reverse complement strand
TCCAGGCGGCGCTGGTTGTTGCGCCAGTAGTGCGCGATGGCCTGCGGGATCGGCGCGCCGGATTCGGCGTAGGCGATGGCGGGATCAAGCAGCGCGCTGATCGGCTTGCGGCCGAACCGCTCGTGCAGTGCGAACCAGCCGTCGACGGTCCCCGGCACGGTCACGGTGGCGGCGCCGAAGGATGGGATGAGGCCCCCGCCCTTCGCCGCCGCGACCCGGCGCAAAGCCGCCAGAGACAGGCCGCGAGGCGACCGCCCGGAGCCGTTGTAGCCATAGAGTTGCTTGGTCTTCGGGTCCCAGACGATAGCGAAGAGGTCGCCGCCGATGCCGCAGCCCGTCGGTTCCACGAGGCCCAGCATCGCATTTGCGGCGATGGCGGCGTCCACGGCGCTGCCGCCGGCCTTCAGCACATCCAGCGCCGTCCGTGTGGCGAGCGGGTGGGCGGTGGCCGCCGCGGCGTTCGGCGCGATGACGGCGGAGCGCGAGGCGAAGGCGGCGCCGGCGATGCGCTCGCCGCGCCCGAAGGCGGGGTCAGCGGCGGGCGGCGCCTGCGCGTGGGCGAGTGAGGCGAAGGCGAGCGTGGCGAAGAGGACGGTGCGAAGGAACATGGCTTGTCCGATCAGCGCGCGCGCGCGCAGTAGGGTTTGGCGTTGGTGGCGGCCTGGAGGTCGGCGAGCTTCTCGCGCGCGCGAAGCGACGTCCACGTGCGTGAGGCGCCGCGCCACGCGCCGGCGCTGTAGCCGGCGATCAACTGGTCCTGCGTGACCCAGCGGTTGAGGATGCGCACCGCGCACTGGATGTTGGCGGTGGGGTCGTGAAGCTGCTGGGGATTGGTGATCGCGCAGCCTGCGCCGTTGGCGGCGTCCGGCGATAGCCGCAGCAGCCCGCGACTGACCACGCGTTGGCCGCTGGCGTCGGTGAACGTCTCCTGCACGCGCGCGGCGGGATCGAAATTGCTTTCATACCGCGCGAGTTCGCTCAGCAGCGCCACGTAGAATGCGCGGCGGTTCGCCGGCGCAGCGGTGCGATAGCCCGGGCAGAACGCGTCGATGTCGGCGGGCAGGGTGGTCAGCAGTTGCGGAGCGAGGACGTCGATCGCCGCATGCGTCGTGGCGGTCCAGGTTTCGCCCTCCAGGCGCACGTCCCAGCTGTTGGGCGGGTAGCCTGCGCGCGGGATCGCGCCGCCGCCCGGACCGGCGGTGGTGGCGCATCCGGTGAGGACGATCGCGGCGATGGCGAAGAGCGCGCGCAACGCTTTCCGGGTGATCACGACGCGGCCGCGCCGGCAGGCGCGCGGGCCGCGAGGGCGGCCATGCGGGCGATCGCGGCGTGCGCCTCGTCCATGATCTCGGCGATGATGTCGGCTGCGGGCTTCACCGTGCGCACGCCGCCGGCGGACTGGCCCATGGCGAAGCATGAGCGGTCGGGGTCGAGGCCTTCAAGCTGGCCGCCGATGCCGCCGATGACGCCCGTCTGCACGCTCAGCGCCGCCTGCATGGGAAACGGCTGGATGTCCTGCGGGCGACGCTCCCAGTCTTCCACGTAGCTGTTCTTCTTCACGCGCATGGGCTTGCCGGAGTAGCAGCGGGTGCGGATCGTGTCCTCGTCGGTGGCCGCGGTGATCGCCTCGCGATACATCGGCGCAGCGTGGGATTCCGTTGCGGCGATGAAGCGCGTGCCCATCCAGACGCCCTGGGCGCCGAGGGCGAGAGCGGCGGCGAGGCCCCGCCCGTCGTAAAGCCCGCCCGCCGCTATCACGGGGATCTTCACGGCTTCCACAGCCTGCGCCACAAGCGGGGCGGTGCCCACAAGGCCGGTGTGGCCGCCGCCTTCCCCGCCCTGACAGATCACCGCGTCGCAGCCGGCCTGCTCGGCCTTGATCGCGTGCTTCACCGCCCCGCACACCACCATGACCTTGAGGCCGGCCTTCTTGAGCTTCTCCATGATCGGCATCGGCACGCCGAGACCGGCCACGAAGCTCGACGCGCCTTCGCCGATGATCACGTCGACGGCGTCCACCAGCGATTCCGGCGACGCGGCGAGCAGGTCGACGCCGAACGGACGCGACGTCAGGGCCCGCGTCTTCCTCATCTGCTCGCGGATGAAGCCCGCGGAGGTGCCCGCCATCCCCAGCACGCCATAGCCGCCGGCGTTGGACACCGCTGCGGCGAGTTCCGCGTAGGAGACCCCGCCCATGCCCGCGAGCAGGATGGGATGCTCGATGTCGAGCATCGTGCAGATGGGGGTGCGCAGGGACATGGTCTTTTCTCGCGATGGCTTGATGGATACGGGGCTTCAGGGGTGGGGCGTGTCTTGCGGTATGGCGCCGCTGGCGTCCATGGCCGCAATCCAGCGGCGGACGAGCTCGACGCCCTCCCGGTCGACGATGGTGCGTCCGAGTTCCGGCATCATCACGCCGGGATCGTCGCTTTCCATGCGGTGGAGCAGGATCGAGCGGTCCGGCGCCCCGGGGGCGATGGCGAATGCATGGCCGCCCGAGGCGCGCCCGGCGGCCACGGGTCGCTTGTTCACGCCCCAGCGCGCGGGGTCGTCCTGCTCGAAGCGCAGGTCGAGCCCCGAATTGCCGGCCGGGCCGCGGGGGTTGTGACAATGGGCGCAGTTCACGTCGAGATAAGCGCGCGCGGCGGCATCCAGCGTGGCGGGGCGCGGCGTGCGCGGCAGGGGCGCATCGACCAGTCCCGCCGCCGCCCAGCGCGCCAGCTGATCGCCCGTGTCGAGATGGCGCGGGCGCGGGCCGATGGGGGCGAGGGCGCCGTCGACGGCGTGGCAGCCTTTGCACTGGTTCTTGTTGGGTACGGAGTAATCGATGGTGCGCGCGGCGCCGTCGGCGTCGATCGTCGTCACGGGGACGCGGGCGCCGGCCACGTGCAGCCGCGCCTCGCGGCCGTCGGCGTCCCAAAGGTAGACCGCGCTCGCCCAGCCGTCGCGCCGCCGGATGAGCAGGCGAGTCTCGATCAGGCGGACGGCGTCGTCGGGCGCGCGCAGATCGGCGGGAAACGCAAACGTCTTCACCAGCGTAGCGCCCACGGGAAAGTCCAGAACGTCCTCGCCAGCCGCCACGGCCTGCGCGCCCGGCGGCAGATAGACAAACCGGCGCTTCAGCGCCCCATCGGAAAACAGCGGCGTGGCGACGTCGTAGGCCGTGACGCCCGTGTTGGGCGCCTGGGCCGCGGGATCGCGGAACAGTCCATACGCCGACAGCAGCGGGGAGGGCGCGTCCGCCAGCAGCGCGGAGAGGTTCGGCCCCTCGCCGTCGGCGCGCGCGCCCCGGGCCTGCGGGGCGGCCCCCACAAGCAGCGCCAGCGCTGCGGCGGCGAGGGCGCGTCGCATCAGTCTTGGGGGAGGCGCACGGGCGGCGGTTCGGGAATCACCAGCACGCCCGGCATGCTGGCGTCGGGGGTGGCCTCGGTAACTTCGCTGGTGGCCACCGGCAGGCCGAGCGACAGGAAGCTGACCGGGGTCGGCCGCTTCGAGCGATTGGCGTCCATGCTGATGCGCACCGGTTCGTTGCGCGGCGAACCGCCGGCGACATACGTGGTCACGCCGTCCCACAGCACGTCCGGCAGCGGCACGCCCGCCTGCTTGAGCGCCGCCAGATCGCCCGCCGGGGCAAAGCCCGTGGGCCCGAAGTCGTTGTCCCGGATCACGATGTCGCGCGGCAGGGCGTTGTAGTTCGGATCGCCGATCTCGTTGCGATAGGCGCTGATGATGACGTTGGCTGTGCCGTTTTCGCCGATGGCGTTCTCGAAAACGTGGACGTTGCGGTTGGCCATGATCAGCACGCCGGTGCCCGTCGGCACGCTGGCGACGATGTTGCCCGGGGGCGCGAAGTTCGGTGTGTCGTTGCGTTCGATGACGTTCTTGAAGACGCGGATCGAATGGCCGCCCTGTTGCGGCAAGCCAGGCAGGTCGAACACCAGGACGCCGCCGGTGTTGCGCGTGACCTCGTTGTCGTAGACGTCGGCGTTGAAGCTGTTTTCGATCTCGATGCCGGCGACGTTGAACTGCGCCACCGACCGGCGGACGATGATGTTGCGCGACTGGCCCACGTAGATGCCTGCGTCGGAGGCGCCGCGCACGGTGACGCGGTCGATCAGCACGTCCTGCGAGCTGACGGGATAGACGCCGTAGGCGCCGTTCGTGGCCTTGGGCGGCCCCGACCAGCGCACCTCGAGATCCAGATACCGAATGCGGTCGGCGCCCTTGGACTTGATGCCGTCGCCCTTGGTGTTCTCCACGGCGAAATCACGCAGCGTCACGTCGTCGGACGTCACCAGCAGGCCTTCTGCCCCTGCAATCTGGTTCGCGAAGGACAGGATGGTCTCGTCGGCGCCTTCCCCACGCACCGTCACGCCGTCCACGTCGAGCGACAGGCCCGCGTTCAACTCGAACCGGCCGTCCTCCAACTTGATCGTGTCGCCGGGCCGCGCGGCGATCAGCGCGGTCTGGAGATCCACCTGCGCATTGGGGCCGGGCCGGACGCGGAGGGTCCGTGCGTCCGCGGTCGCGACGGTCAGCAGCGCGAGGCAGGCGCCTGCGGTCAGGATGCGCAGCATGGTCTTCTCCCCGATGTCGGCGCGACCTTTCCCGCCCGGCGCGCGCGTGTAAAGCCTTCTGGACCGTGCGCGGCCCGCACGCCCCCGCCCCGCGGCCGCCGCGCCCGCGCTCAGAAAATGGTGTAGGCCCCGTCGATGACGATCAGGTCCCCGGTGTGGAAGCTGGAGGCGTCGGACGCGAGGTAGACGGCGATGCCGCCGAAGTCCTCCTTGGTTCCCCAGCGCTTCACGGGAACCCGCGGCAACACCTTTTCCTGGAAACCCTTGGAGTCGAGCGCGGGGCCTGCGAGGTCTGTGTGCACCCAGCCTGGCAGCACCGCATTGGCCCGGATGCCATAACGGCCGTACTCCACGGCGATGCCCTTGATCATGGTGGTCAGCGCGCCCTTGGCGGCGGCGTACGCCTGGTTGCGCGGGGCGCCGTGGATGGCGGAGGTGGACGAGATCGCCACAAGCGAACCGCCCGGATCGCCCGCCTTGGCGCGATCGACCATGTGCTTGGTGGCTTCGCGGAGTGTCCAGAAAACGCCGTCGAGATCGACTGCGAGGACGCGCCGCCATTGTTCGGTGGAGAACTCCGCGAAGGACTTCGCGCCGCCCCCGATGCCGGCGTTGGCGATGACCGTGTCGATGCGGCCGAAATC
>JANRIM010000147.1:0-14614 GCA_033764865.1 Hyphomonadaceae bacterium | reverse complement strand
GAACGCCGCCATGTCCGCTGACCATGGACCCATCCTGTGGGAGCATCCTCTCAGCCCGTATGCCCAGAAGGTGAAAATCGCGCTCCGCGAGAAGGGCGTGCCGTTTTCGGTGCGCATGCCGGCGGGGATCGGCGCAGGCGCTTCGGAAGCGGCGTTCGCCGCAGCCAGCCCGAGACGGGAGGTTCCGGCCCTCGAACACGGTCCCGTGACCATCTTCGACAGCCGCATCATCGTGGACTACATCGAGGACGTCTGGCCGCAGCCCGCCATTCTCCCGTCCGATCCCGCCGCGCGCGCCCGCGGGCGCATGGTGGAGGAAGCGGTCGACACCCAGCTGGAGGCGATTGGCTGGGGGCTGATGGAGCTGCGGGTCTTCAAGCGTGGCGACGAGGCCGCGCGCGCCGCCATCGAAGCCGAAGCCGCCCGCCAGATCAGCCAGTTCCACAGTTATCTCATGCGCACCCTGGGCGATGCGCCCTACTTCGGGGGTGACGCCTTCCTGCGCGCCGACATGGCGGTGATTTCCCACTTGCTGGGGCCGGCGCGACCGGGCCCCGAAACGCCCCTCGGCGCGTGGGTGGCGCGCTGCCTTGAACGTCCCAGCGTATCCCGGACGGCCAAGGAAGCCGCGGACTCCATCGCCGGCATGGCGAACGTGGATGCGGCGGTGAAGGGCGGGCTCTTCAAGCGACAGTACCGCGATCACCGGCTGGAGTGGATGATGCGCTCGGGCGGCGTGCAGATCGTGCTCGACGGTCTCAAGACAAGCACGATCCGCTACTCCACGGAGATCGCATGACCGGCCTCATCCTCCACCAGTATCCCACCTCGCCCTATGCGGAGATCGTGCGTCTTGCGCTTGGCCTCAAGGGCCTTGTCTGGTCCCGCGTGGAGCAGCCGGTGATCATGCCGCGTCCGCACCTGACGCCGCTGACGGGGGGGTATCGTCGCATCCCGGTGCTGCAGGTCGGCGCGGACATCTACTGCGACACCGGCCTCATCCTGCGGGAGATCGATCGCCGGTTTCCCCAGCCGCCGCTCACGCCGGCGGGGCAGGAGGGCATGGGGTGGGCGCTCCGGAGCTGGGCGGAACGGGCCTGGTTCCAGGTCACTGTGGCGGTCGTGTTCGGCGCGCGGGCCGACAGCGTCCCGGAGGCCTTCATCAAGGATCGCGAGGCCCTGTCAGGACGGCCGTTCGACGTCGCCGCCCTGAAGGCGGTGGCGCCGATGATGGCGGACCAGTGGCGCGCGCACGCGCAGTTCGTGGAGGAGCGGCTGGCGGCGGGCGGCCCGTTCCTGTTCGGGGCCCAGCCCGGCCTCGCGGACATCGCAGCGTTCCTCAACATCTGGTTCCTGCGGTCGGGCGAGCCGGAGGCGTATGCGCGCATCGCCGCCTCGCTCCCCAGGGTGACGGCTTGGGTGGCGCAGATGGATGGGCTCGGTCACGGGGCGCCGCAGGACATGTCCGCCGCCGACGCGTTCGCCATCGCCGCCGCCGCCGATCCCGAACCGGCGCGCGCCTCGATCGCAGGCGAGCCGCAGGACCTTGCGCCCGGGATGCGCGTGGCGGTCATGGCGGATGACTACGGCCGGGACCCTGTCGAGGGGGAGGTCGTGTTCATAAGCCCCTACGAAATCGCCATTCGCCGCGAAGCCGAGGGGGCCGGTACGGTGGTGGTGCACTTCCCGCGGGCGGGATTCTGGGTGGCGAAGCGCTAGAGCTTGAAACCGCCGGCGTTGATCCTGGCGAACAGCTCCGGCGTCACCCGCACGTAGCGCTTGGCGACGGGGTCGTCGAACCAGATCGGTTCCTCCGTCTGCGCCGGGTCGAAGCCTTCACGGGCCAGATCGACCTTGCGGTACTTGAACGTGCCTGTGGTCTCGATCTCCGGCTGGATGCGCAGGAACAGCGGCCGCGCGTAGCTCGGCAGCGCGCCGACCACGTAGGTGTAGAGGCCGTCGAGGTCCGCGCCGGGGGCCAGGATCACCGCGGCCATGCCGGCGCGCCCGTCCAGGTCGCCCACTTTCACGCCATAGACGTTGGCTTCCTTCACGCCCGGATACTGCGACAGGACATCGGCGACCTCGTTGGTGGACACATTCTCCCCCTTCCAGCGGAACGTGTCGCCGATGCGGTCGACGAAGTAGAAGTACCCATCCTTGTCCCGGCGCATGAGATCGCCCGTGCGGAACCAGACGTCGCCCTTGGCGAAGACGTCGCGCATGACCTTGCGATCCGTCTGCTTCGGGTCGCCGCTATAGCCCTCGAAGCGGAATCGGGGATCGTCGGTCCGCACTTCGCCGAGCGCTTCGCCGACTTCGTCGGGCCCCGCCAGAATGCACAGCCCGTCCTGGCCGCGCACAGGCTGTTCGGTTTCCACGTCGAAGCGCACGATCCGAACATTGAGCCGCTTCTCCAGCCATTTCGGAATGCGACCCACCGCGCCGACCTTGCCGTCGAAGTTGAGCAGGCTGACGTTGCCCTCGGTGGAGCCGTAGAACTCCAGCATCTTGCGCACGCCGAAGCGGTCCTGGAATGCGGCCCACACTTCCGGCCGCAACCCGTTGCCCACCCCGAGGCGCAGCCTGTGCGCGCGGTCCGCGGGCGACGGCGGCATGTTGACGAGATAGCGGCACAGCTCGCCGATGTAGAAGAAGACCGTGGCGCGCTCGCTCGCCGCCTCGGTCCAGAAGTGCGAGGCGGAGAACTTGCGCCGGATGATGAGGCACGCGCCCGTCGTGAGCGCGAATCCCACGCCGCAGAGGCCGCCCGTGCCGTGATAGAGGGGCAGGGTCACGTACACCCGGTCCTCCGGCGTTGCGTGGCCGCCGCCTATGAACGCGCGCATCATGCCCAGCACCCGCCGGTTGAGCATCTTGGCGGCCTTCGGCGCGCCCGTGGTGCCGGAGGTGTAGACGTACAGGGCGGTGTCCTCGAGCGTCACGGGAGCGCTCAGCGCCTTGTCCGGTCGCGCCGTGCTTTGCTTGGCCAGAGCCTCGTCGAGGGAGGCCATGCCGTCGGCGCCGCCCTCCAGGACCCAGCCCTTCGGCGCGCGCGTCAGGCTGGGCAGTACGGCCGACAGCGCCGGCGCAAGGTCACCGGACACAAGCACGTGATCGGCCTCGGCGATGTTGATGGCGTGCGCCAGCGTCGCCCCGGTCAGGTTGGTGTTGATGAGGCCGACGATGACGCCGATCTTCGCTAGCCCGATCCAGGCGCAGACGTAGTCGGGCCGGTTGCTCATCAGCAGGGCGACGGCGTCGCCCTTCTTCAGTCCTTGCGCGATGGCCCAGTGGGCGTAGGCGTTCGCGCGCGCATCGAACTGCCGGTACGTCATTTCCGCGCCTTCGAAGCGGATGGCGGGCCGGTCCGGGAAGAGATCGACGACGCGCTCGATGTCCTTGCCGATGCTCAGCGTCGGGTCGTCCTCGGCGGGCTTGTAGGCTTTGAGCGTGCGGCTGAGACCGTCGATCAGGGCGAGGTCGGCGCGGAGACGGGCGATGAGATTCATGCCCCACCTTACCAACCCGTCCGGCGAAAGAAACGGGCGGCTCCTACCGCCGCTTCTTCATGTTGCCGAAGATCCCGCGCACCAGCTCCCGGCCGATCGTGGAGAGCACGTTGCCGCCGACGCGTTCGGCGGTGCGGGTGACGGCGCTCGTGGTGCGGCGCGCAGTGCGCACGCGCACGGCGCGGTCCTGCTCGCGCTGGCGTTCGCGGATGGCCTCTTCCTTCAGCCGCAGCTTCTCGGCGGCGATCTGCTCTTTCTCCAGCGCGGCCATGCGCTTGGCCTCCTCCCGGGCCTTCGTGGCGGCGGCCTTTTCCTCCTGGATGCGCTTGGCTTCGGCCGCTTTCTCCTCGGCGGTCCTCGCCTTCTCGGCCTCTGCGGCGGCGGCGCTTTCCGCGGCGCGGCCGGTGAGGATTTCATAGGCGCTCTCTCGGTCGACCGGGGTCTTGTACTTCAGGCCCATGGCGCAGGCGGCGAGGATGCGGGCGCGCTCATCGGCCGTGACGGGGCCCACGCGTGAGCAGGGCGGACGCACCATCGTGCGGGCCACCGGGGTCGGCGCGCCTTTCTCATCGAGGGTGGAGACCAGCGCCTCGCCCACGGCCAGCTCCTGGATTTCCTTGGCTACGTCCACGCCGGGATTGGCGCGAAAGCTCTGCGCCGCCGCGCGCACCGCCTTTTGGTCCGACGGGGTGTAGGCGCGCAGCGCGTGCTGCACGCGGTTGCCCAACTGGGCCAGCACGTTGTCGGGGATGTCCGTGGGGGACTGGGTGATGAAGTAGATGCCCACCCCCTTGGACCGGATGAGGCGCGCCACCTGCTCGATGCGGTCCAGCAACGCCTTCGGCGCATCGTTGAACAAGAGGTGCGCCTCGTCGAAAAAGAATACCATCTTGGGCTTGTCGAGGTCACCCGCCTCCGGGAGTTCTTCCCACAGCTCGCTCATCAGCCAGAGCAGGAAGGTGGCGTAGAGGCGGGGGGACTGGATCAGCTTGTCGGCGCAAAGGAGGTTCACGACGCCCTTGCCGTCTGCGGTCGTGCGGATCATGTCGGCCAGTTCGAGCGCGGGTTCGCCGAAGAATGCGTCCGCCCCGTCCATCTCCAATTGCAGAAGCTTGCGCTGCATGGCCGCAATCGTCTGGGCCGAAACGAGGCCGTACTTCTTGCCGATTTCCTCGGCGTTCTCCGCCACGTGCGTCAGCACGGAGCGGAGGTCCTTCAGGTCCAGCAGCAACAGGCCCATCTCGTCGGCCATCTTGAAGGCGATGGTCAGCGCGCCGTCCTGCGCCTCGCTGAGGTCGAGGATGCGCGAAAGCATCAGCGGCCCCATTTCCGAGACGGTGGTGCGCACCGGGTGGCCCTGCTGGCCGTAGACGTCCCAGAATACCACGGGCGCCGCCAGCGCCGTGTAATTCTCTACCCCCACCTCGGCGGCGCGCTTCACCCAGCGCTCGTGCATGTCGCCGGGCGCGGCGATGCCGGACAGATCGCCCTTCACGTCCGCGGCGAAGACCGCCACGCCGGCGTGCGAAAACGCCTCCGCCATGGTCTGCAGCGTCACGGTCTTGCCAGTTCCCGTCGCCCCGGCGATCAGACCGTGGCGATTGGCGCGCTTGAGTGTCAGCGCCACCGGCCCCTCCGGCGACTTGCCGATCAGAAAGGTCTTGTCCGCCATGGAGCGCTCCTGAGTCTTTGACCGTGGATAGCAAGATGCGCCGATGGCCGCGAGGCCCCCCATCTGCGCTGCCGTCCGTGCCCGCAGGTTGCGTCGCCGTCCGCGGCTCCGTGTAGCGTTCCGCGCGCTTCCCCGGCCGCGACGCCTCTCGCGCGACCTGTCCGCGTCCGAGGGGCGGGGGCTTGCGCTTCCGGCGGCGGCGATCCCCTTTGGCGTCGTTCGATGGCGAAGGGCGAAGCAGGCATGGACCGGGCGACCAAGACCGCTGTGTGGATCGTCGCCCTCGGGGTGATCGTGACCGGCCTCTACTGGGGCCGCGAATGGCTGACCCAGTTCGCCGTCGCCCTGATCCTGTGGTTCGCCATCGACGGTCTCCGGCAGGGTCTGGAGGCGCGGGTGAAGGGGATGCCGTCGTGGGCGTCGCTGCTGGTCGCCATCGTCTTCGTGCTCACGCTGGTGGCCGGGCTGGGCACGTTGGTGACCCAGAATGTGGGGGAGATTGCGGGAAGGCTGAGCGAGCAGGGCCCGCGCCTCAACCGGTTCGTGGCGGAGGCCTACAGGCTCGCGGGGCTGGCCGGGCCTGCGCCCACGGTGGACGCCCTCCTGGCCCAGGCCGACGCCGGCGCGCTGCTGACCGCGGTGGGCGCGGGGCTCCAGAACCTCGTGGGTGGGGTGGTCTTCATCCTGATCTACCTGGGCTTCCTGTTTTCCGCCGCGGCGACGTTTCCCGAGAAGCTCGACCGTATCTTCCCGGCCGCCGCGGACCGCGACGAGGTGCGCCTCGTCCTCACGGAAATCCGCCAGTCCATGGCGGGATACCTCTGGGTCCAGACGGTGATGAGCCTCGTCATCACCGGCCTGACGCTCGCGACGCTGCTGGCGCTCGGCATGCCCAACGCCGTGTTCTATGCGGTTCTCATCTTCTTCCTGAATTACGTTCCCACGGTGGGATCGCTCATCGCCGTCATGCTGGCGGCGCTCGCGGCGATCGTGGAGTTCGACAGCCTCGCGCAGGTGGCGCTTGTGGTGGCGGGTGTGAGCATCTGGCAGTTCGTCGTCGGGAACTTCGTCCAGCCGCGCCTCACCGGCGATCAGCTGAATCTGTCGGCAGTGGTCGTGCTGTTATCGCTCGCGTTCTGGGGGAGCCTGTGGGGCATCGTCGGCGCCTTCCTGTCGGCGCCCCTGACCACCATGATCATGGTCATCTGCGCGCAGAACGAGTCCATGCGCTGGATCGCAGTGCTCCTGTCGGAGGACGGTCGTCCGAAGATCCTGAGGCGCCCGCCGGAGCCCCAGTCTTGAGCATCGTTAATCATGCCGCTGGCCACGGCGCTTGCGCTCGGGGAATCCACGTTCTAATCACGATGCATCGGGTCGCGTGGTGTGGGGCGACGCTGGTTTGAGCGCCCTCCCTCTGCGGTTGATCCGACAACGAACGCTTGCCTGCGCAAGCGCTGAGTTTGGCCGCATCGGGGGGACAATCCGCTGCGGTCTCCGGAAGACTGGCCTCCGCGTGCGTCCCCCACCCAGCCTGCGAGCGAGGTCAGTTTAGGCGCCGGTGGGCATTATGTCCCCGCTCACCGGCGCCGACCCTTCCTGTCCCCGAGAACCATCATTCAGCACGATCTTGCTTGCGCTCGCCCTTGTCGCCGCTGCGTCTGCACGCTCCCGACACCCTCCCGCCTGTGAAAATTAGCCTATCCCCAATATCCTTTCGGGGGAAAGTCGTGCGTGGCTTGCACCTCCGGCGTCGGTGGGTACGGTCCGCGCCACATCGGATCAACGTTCCGGGAGCCAACCCATGGACACCGGCGCCCACGCGCAATTCGCCTACACGCTCGACGATCTTCTGAAGCACGCGGCGGGCGGAAACCTTCCGGCGTTCGGCGCGCCGCTCGCGCCGGCTGTCGAATCGTTCCTCCGCCAATATCATGAAGACGCCGATCCGGAGGATCTCCACGGCGTCACGCCGGCGGACCTCGCCGCGCTCGCGCACGACCTTTGGGCCTGGAACGCCGCGCGACCGTCGCCTGACGTCCGGGCCGTGCGGGTGCGGCGTGCGAGCGGGGAGGCGGGCCGCGCCTTGCTGCGCGATGTGCTCGAAGTCGCAGGACCGGACCTCCCGTTTCTCGTGGCGTCGCTGATGGCGGAAGTGTCCGCCCAGGGCGCGCACGCGCTCACCGTGTTCCACCCGGTCGTCTTCGTCGGCGCGTCAAAGACCTCCCTCATCCAGATTCACATCGAGCCTTTGAACGCTGCGAGGGCGGCTGCGCTCGAACAGGGCGCACGCGACACGCTGGACGATGTTCAGCGCGCAAACACGGACTTCGCGGCGATGCGCGCGCGCATGGCCGCGTGCGCGCAGGAGCTGGAGCGCGCGCCCGCCAACATCTCCGAGGGGGAGCGCACGGAAGGCGTCGCCTTCCTGCGATGGCTTGAAGCGGGCGCCTTCACGTTCCTGGGGGTGCGCGACTACCAGTTCGCCCGGGACGACCGCGGCGCGTTCATCCCGGAAGAACCGATCATCCTCACCCACACCGGTCTGGGCCTTCTGCGCGACCCTGAGCGCTACGTGCTTCGCCGCGGGCAGGAGCCCTCGATGATCACGCCCGAAATCCAGAGGTTCCTGCAGGAGCCGACGCCCATCGTCGTCTCGAAGTCGAACCTCGTGAGCCGGGTGCACCGACGCGTCTACGCCGATTATGTCGGGATGAAACGCTACGACGCCCGCGGCGATGTGGTGGGCGAAACCCGCTTCGTGGGCTTGTTCACGGCGGAAGCCTACAACAGCTCGATCCGCGACGTCCCGCTGTTGCGCCGCAAGACCGCGCGCGTTCTCGAGCGGGCTGGCAAGGACGAGGCCTCGCACAACGGCAAGGCGCTGCGGAACATCGTCGAAAACTACCCCCGGGACGAGCTGTTCCAGATATCGGAAGACGAACTGCTGAGCACGAGCCTTGCGATCCTGCACCTGTTCGATCGCCCGCGCCCGAAGGTGTTCGTCCGGCGCGACCGGTTCGACCGTTTCGTGTCCGCTCTCGCTTTCGTCCCCAAGGAGCGGTTCAATTCCACCGTCCGGGAGGCGATCGGTCTCGCCCTCGCGCGCGCCTATGGGGGGCGGGTCTCGGCGTTCTATCCCCTCTTCGGCGATGCGCCGCTTGCGCGCATCCACTACATCATCGGCGGCATCCAGCGCGGGCGTCCCGACCCCGATTTCGTCGCGCTCGACGCCGAAGTCGCCGCCCTCACGCGCACGTGGGAAGATTCTTTCGAAGCGGTGGCGAGCGCCAGTGACATCGACGAAGCCCGGGCCGCTCCCTTCGTTCACGCCTTCAGCGCCGGTTACAAGGAGCGCTTCGACGCCGGCGAGGCGCTGACCGACGTGGCCGAACTCGCCAAGCTCGCGCCCGACGAGACTGTGCGCGTACGCGCCTATGCTGCGCGGGACGGGGCACCCGACAAGCTGTGCTGCAAGGTGTACGCCAAGGACGCCGCGCTGCCGCTGTCCGCCAGCGTGCCTGTCCTTGAAAATCTTGGCCTCTATGTCGATAGCGAACTGACCTTCCCCATCCACCCGGCGGGCGGTGAGCGCTACTACATCCACGACATGGAGATGCGTTCGCGGGATGGAAAGCCCATCGACTTCGCGGCCGTGGAATCTTCCTTCGAGACCGCGTTCGCCGCGATCTGGACGGGGCGGGCGGAAAACGACGGCTTCAATGCGCTGATTCTGAAGCTGGGGATCTCCTGGCGGGAAGCCGCCCTCATCCGCGCCCTGGCGCGCTTCCGCCAGCAGACTGGGGTCGATCCGTCCCAGTCGGTGCAGGAGCAAGCGTTGTGCGATCACCCCGAGATCGTGCGCCAGCTGCTCGGCCTGTTCCGGGTGCGCTTCTGTCCGGATCTCATGGAGCCGGTGGGGGAGCGCGAGGCCTGGGCGCGGCAAATAGAGGCGCAGATCGACAAGGCGCTCGACAAGGTCGTCAGTCTCGACGCGGACCGTGTACTGCGGCGCATAGCCCGGCTGATCGGCGCGATCCTGCGCACCAATTTCTATCAGGTCGACGCCGCGGGCGCGCACAAGCCGTATATGTCGTTCAAGATTTCGAGCCGCGATCTGGAGGACATTCCCGCGCCCAAGCCCTACCGCGAAATCTGGGTGGCGGGGCCGGACGTGGAGGGCGTTCACCTGCGCTTCGGCCCCGTGGCGCGCGGCGGCTTGCGTTGGACGGACCGGCGCGACGATTTCCGCACTGAAGTGCTCGATCTCGTGAAGGCGCAGCAGGTCAAGAACGCCATCATCGTGCCGGTCGGCGCCAAGGGCGGGTTCTTTCCCAAGAAGCTTCCGCCCCGGACGGATCCTGCGTTCATGAGCGTGGGGATCGATGCGTACAAGATGTTCCTGCGCGGGTTGCTCGACATCACCGACAACATCGTCGACGACCGGGTGAAGCCCCCGGTCGATGTGATCCGTTGGGACGGCGACGATCCGTATCTCGTCGTGGCCGCCGACAAGGGCACGGCGACGTTCTCCGACATCGCCAACGGCATCTCCGCGGACTACGGCCACTGGTTGGGCGACGCATTCGCCTCCGGCGGGTCCGTCGGGTACGATCACAAGGGGATGGGCATCACCGCCAAGGGCGCGTGGGAGGCCGTCAAGCGCCACTTCCGCGAGATCGGAAAGGACATCCAGACCACGCCGTTCACGGTGGTGGGCGTGGGCGACATGTCCGGTGACGTTTTCGGCAACGGCATGCTGTTGTCCCGCCAGATCCGTCTGCTGGCCGCCTTCGATCACCGGGACATCTTTATCGACCCCGATCCTGACCCTGCGATCTCCTGGGCGGAACGCCAGCGCCTCTTCGCTCTGCCGCGATCCAGTTGGCGGGACTACAACGCGGCCCTCATTTCAAAAGGCGGCGGCATTTACGGGCGGGGTGAAAAGTCGATTCAGCTGTCGGACGAGGCGCGTGCGTTGTTCGGCGTCGGCCAAAGCGCGCTGACGCCGTCGGACCTGATCGCAATTCTGCTGAAGGCGCCTGTGGAGCTGCTTTGGTTTGGCGGCATCGGTGCGTATGTGAAAGCCTCCACCGAGTCGCACATGGACGTCGGGGACAAGGCGAACGACCCGCACCGCGTGGACGGGCGGGACGTGCGGGCGCTGGTGGTGGGCGAAGGGGCAAACCTCGGCGTCACCCAGGCTGGACGCGAGGAGTACTGTCGCCGGGGCGGACGCATCAACACCGACGCCGTCGACAACTCCGCCGGCGTCGATACCTCCGACCACGAGGTCAACATCAAGATTCTCCTGGCCGAGGCCGAGCGCACGGGCGCCCTCAAGCCTGCGGACCGCGTGCCTCTGCTGGTGGCCATGACGGCGGACGTGGAGCGCCACGTGCTGCAGCACAACTACGACCAGACCCGCGCCCTTTCGCTCGCCGAGGCCAGCGCCGCCGCCGATCTCGACAGCGCCGAGCGTTTCATGGAGCGGCTGGAGCGGGTCGGCAAACTCTCGCGCAAGGTGGAGGGTTTGCCTGAGGCGGAGGAGGTCCGCGCGCTGCGGGAGCGCCGGGTCGGCCTTGTGCGCCCCGAACTCGCCAAGCTTCTGGCCTACGCCAAGATCGACGCGTTCGATGCGCTGGTGGCCAGCAACGCGCCGGACGATCCGCACTTCGTGGGCATGCTGGAGGGATACTTCCCGCCGCAGCTGGCGGCCTTCCGCGACGCGATGCTCAAGCACCGCCTGCGGCGCGAGATCATCGCCACCTGCCTTGCCGACGACCTCGTCAACATGGGCGGCCCCACGTTCGTCGACCGGGTGCGCGAGACGGTGCGGGCGACGACGCCGGAAATCGCCGTAGCGTTCGAGATCGCGCGTCAGGTCTTTGCGTTCGACGCGCACGGCGCGCGCATCGACGCCCTCGACAACATCGCCCCCGCAGCGACGCAGATCATGCTGCATCAGGAAATGGGCCGCGCCCTGCACCGGGCCGTGATCTACCTTGTCCGTCGCGGCCGCGGGCGCGCCGACATCTCGTCGGCCATCGCCATTTACCGCGCCGCGATCGAGGCGCAGCGCGCGGAAATCTGGCGGACCCTGACCGAGCAGGAACGCGCCCGCGCCGAGACGCGCGCCGAGCGTTTCGCCGCCGATGGCGTCCCGCCCGACCTCGCGCGCGACACGGCGGCGCTCCAGCCGTTCTCCGCCGCGCTCGATATCGCCGACATGGCCGATGCGACCGGATGGGCGGTGGGTCCCGCCGCCCACGTGTTCAGGGCCGTGGGCGCGCGGTTCGGGCTCGACCGGCTGCGCGGCGCGGCGCTTGGGTTCGCGCTGGACCAGCACTGGGATCGCTTGGCGCTTCGCCGCACCCTTGAGGCGCTCTACGAGGACCAGCGCCTGATCGCCGAAGCGATCGCCCGCCACGCGGGTGCGCCGCCGGCGTCGGCCGATGCGGCGTTCGCGCGCCACGCCGTGGAGACGTGGGTCGCTATCAACGAGGAGCGCGCCGAGATGCTAAGCGGCGCCATGGCTGATCTGGAGGCCACCGGCGCCTGGACGTTCGCCAAGACGATCCTCGCCGCCGCCGAGGTGCGCAGCCTTTCCGCCGTCGCGGTTTAGTCCGTCGGGGTGAAAGCCGGGAAGGAAGTAGGCCAGCGTGGGCAGAACGATGCGGCTGAACAGGCCTGGGCTCGCCAGCGTGAACCACAACACGCCGGCGATCGTGCGCCAGCGCGGCTGCTCGGCGATGTCGCCCGCAAGGCGCCACACGTTCCACCAGTACAGCGTGAGCAGGATCAGCAACGCCGTGACCATCGCCCGCGTCCGCGAAAGCCACAGGCCTTTCGGATAGAGTGACGCGTGCACGTCGAAAGCCACAGCCTTGTGCTCAAGCTCTTCGCGGGCATGCCACAGCCAGAGCGCGCGATAGTGCGGTTCGGCGCGCGCCAGCAGCGCGTCGTCTTCGATGATGCGTTGCGCGATCAGTGCGGTGAAGTGCTCTAGCCCCGCACTCGCCGCCAGTGTCCTGCGCAGGCCGATGCGGCTCTCCAGGAAAGCGATGATCTCGCCGTTGCGAGCCTCCTGGCCGATGGCGTCGAAGCCGCGGGCCTCCATCGCCCGATTGTAGGCGCCGTGCAGGCGGGCGTGGGCCGCCTCCTGACGGACGAACCCCGCGATCTCCCGGCGTAGCGACGGGTTGTCCACGCGGTCATGCGCAGCCCTCGCGCCGCGGATCATGAACGCCTCGGCGGCGGGGAACATGAGGGAGAAGGCGTCGAACGCGACGGTGCGGGCGGCGTCGCCGCCATGCCAAAAGCGGCTTTGGGCCTGGGCGAAGTCGTTCTCGTGCGGTGTCGTCATGCGTCGTTCCCTCCGGGAACCAGACTACCGGCGGGTGCATGAAAGAAGGGTGATCGCGGGCGGAAGTCCTTCGGGGGCGCCACGCCCGTTTGGGGCGAATTCCAAGCAAGCGCGAGGACTTTGTTAAGGAACCTTGCCGCGCGCCGGCCGTTGAACCGGGGCAAACGCACTCATCACAATGGCGGAGGCGACAATGTTCGGCAAAGTTCTGGCGGCGGCGATCGCGCTTGGCGCGGCGGGCGGAGCCTCCATCGCGGTGGCGCAGAACATCAGTGCGCCGCCATCGCCGCCGGAACGGCGCGCTGTGGCCGGCGCGCCCTGCGCAGAGACGGAGTTCCGCATCTATTTCAAGCCCGGTGCAACGGACCTGGACGGCCCCGCCCGCGCGACCATCGACACCGCGCTCCGCGACGTTGCGGGATGCGAGGCGCTCGAGTTCAACCTCGCCGCCGACACCGACCAGATCGCCCAGGCGCAAAGTCGCCAACACGTGGCCCAGCGCAGCGTGGCGATCCTGAATGCGCTGCGGGACAGGGGCGTCGAGGGCGAGGTCTATGTCGCGCCGCTGAGCGAGGCGAGCATCGCTGCACAGCGCAATGCGGGCCCTGATTTCGTGGCCGTTGCGATGACCCCCGTGGCTCCGCCGCAGGCCATCGCCATGAACGATCGCTAGGACCGAACAAGGAAGCCACGACACGACCAAGCAAGGCCCCGCCGGCGACGGCGGGGCTTTTTTGTGCTTTGGCGACTCCGCGGCCCATGGCATGTCGCGCGTGAGGGTAAACCAGCGGAGAGCGGTCGATGAGGCGTTGGGTGATTGCAGCGGCGATCGGGGCGGCGCTTTCGGGTTGTGGGCCTGCTCCCGCCCCGGTGGACGCGCCCGCCTCTTCGGAAATGCCGGCCGTCGTCGAACCCGCCCCCCCGCGGCCGGCGCCGCTGTCGCTGGAGCGCACGGCCGCCTGCGCGGCGGCGCTCGATGTGTTCAAGGGCTTTGGCAAGGCGACGCCGCCGGCGGGCGTCACCAACGAGCAGTTCGGGGACGCCGCTCTGATCACCCTGCGTGCCGTGGAAATCGAGAGCACCGACGCGGGCTCCTACAAGGCCGCCTTCGAGACTGCGCGCGCCGCCTGGTCCGATCAGACGCCAGCGGATATCGAGGGCGCCGTTGCGGCTTGCCTTCGCGAAATCCGCGGCTAAGGCCCCGGTGTATCAGTCCTGGAGGCTTCGCCTATGCGCATCGCCGCAACCCTCACAGCCCTCGTGTTCGCCGCCGCGTGCGCCCATGCCGATGAAGCGCCCCCGGCGCTCGCGGGCGACTGGACGGTTGATCTGTCGACGGATCCGGCCACGCCCTACACCAAGGGCATGACCCTCAACCTGGCGCCCGGCGGGGCGGTGACCGGCGCCTTCTATAACAGCGTCATCGAGGCCGGCCGCTGGCGCATGGATCGAGGGCGCACCTGCGTAAGCTTCCGCACCACGGACGGCGCGGGTCCCTACCACTCGGCGGCTTGCCTCGTGGGCGACAGGGTGGAGGGGCAGACCTGGGCCGAGCACCGCGCCTTCCTGTTCAACTGGAACGCCGTGCGGACGAGGCCGTGAACGGGAGGCGCCCTGCTTCACCTCCTCCTTCGCGGAGGCATCGCCCAACGGCGCCCCAACCAATACGGTGGACGCGCTCACGACGCTGAGACCATTTGCGAACGCTTACGCCGGTGTGATGCACAGCGCCTCTGCCTAGGCTTGGAGGGCGGCGGCGATCGGGGCATCCTTATGGGGAGAAGTGAAGACTCTCCGGCCATACTCGGCGGCGCATCTCAGCCCGGCAGCGATTTCGCGAGCTTGTCGAACGCCATGAGCGTGTCCACGAGCGCCGGCAGTTCGGCGAACGGCACCATGTTGGGTCCGTCGCTGGGCGCTTTCTCAGGATCGGGGTGGGTCTCGATGAACACCGCCGCCACGCCGATGGAGACTGCCGCGCGGGCAAGGGTGGGGACGAACTGGCGTTCCCCGCCGGAGCTGTCGCCCTTGCCGCCGGGCTGCTGCACGGAGTGGGTGGCGTCGAAC
>JANRIM010000146.1:0-2580 GCA_033764865.1 Hyphomonadaceae bacterium | reverse complement strand
CGCCGACGTCGGCGCCGCCGGCGCCATGGCCGCGCTGCTGAAGGACGCGATCGCGCCCAACCTCGTCCAGACGCTGGAAGGCAACCCCGCGCTCATCCACGGCGGGCCGTTCGCCAACATCGCCCATGGCTGCAACTCCGTGATCGCCACCCGGGCCGCGCTGAAGCTGGCGGACATCGTGGTCACGGAAGCCGGCTTCGGCGCCGACCTCGGCGCGGAGAAATTCTTCGACATCAAGTGCCGGCTTGCGGGCCTATCGCCGAAGGCGTGCGTGCTGGTGGCCACGGTCCGGTCGCTGAAAATGAACGGCGGCGCGCCCAAGGCCGCGCTGGGCGCACCCGACCTCGCCGCCCTCGCGCGCGGCTGCGAGAATCTTGGCCGCCACATCGAGAACCTGCGGTTGTTCGGCGTGCCGGTGGTGGTGGCGATCAACCACTTCGCAACCGACGACGCTGTCGAACTCGACGCCGTCCAAGCCTACGTGGCGGGCATGGGCGCGGAGGCCGTCGTCTGCCGCCACTGGGCGGAGGGCTCCGCCGGCGCGGAGACCCTCGCCCGCCGGGTGGCCGCGCTGGTGGACGAGAGCGCGGCGCGTTTCGCCCCGCTCTATCCCGACGACGCGGCGCTGCTAGAGAAAATTGAAACGGTCGCGCGCCGCATCTACCGGGCGGACGCCGTCGTGGCGTCGCCCTCCGTGCGCCAGCGGCTCAAGCGCTGGGAGACTGCGGGCTTCGGCCACTTGCCAGTGTGCATCGCCAAGACGCAGTACAGCTTCACCACCGACCCCACGCGCCTCGGCGCGCCCACCGGCCACGACGTGACGGTGCGCGATGTGCGCCTCGCCGCGGGCGCGGGATTCGTGGTCGCGATCTGCGGCGACATCCTCACCATGCCCGGGCTGCCGCGCTCGCCGGCGGCGGAGCGCATCGGCGTGGACGGCGACGGCGAGATCTTCGGCCTGTTCTGAGCGGCGGCGCTTCGCCTTGGGGCAGGGCGCGTTGCGCCGCGGACCGTTCCGTTCCATCGTCCGGCGATGCACAAGCTCCTGATCGCGCTCGCCTTCTCGGCGGCATGCGCCCTCCCCGCCGCCGCCGAGCCGATCGCGCTCAAGGACATCGCCGCCCGCGCGGAGGCGGTCAGCCCCCGGGTGACCACGTGGCGGCGCGACATCCACGCCAATCCGGAACTCGGCAACCGCGAGACGCGGACGGCGGCGCTGGTGGCGGCGCACCTGCGGCGGCTGAACATCGAGGTGCGCACGGGCGTGGCGCGGACCGGCGTGGTGGGCGTGCTGCGCGGCGCCTTGCCGGGACCCGTCGTGGCGTTGCGGGCGGACATGGACGCCCTGCCGGTGCTGGAGGCCACGGGGCTTCCCTTCGCCTCGCGCGCCACCGGCGTCTACGACGGCAAACCGACGCCCGTCACCCATGCCTGCGGGCATGACGCCCACGTGGCGATGCTTATGGGCGCGGCGGAGGTCCTTGCGGGCCTGCGAGACCGGCTGCCGGGGACGGTGGTGTTCCTGTTCCAGCCCGCGGAGGAAGGCCCGCCGCCCGGGGAAGCCGGCGGCGCGAGCCTGATAGTGGCGGAGGGCGCCCTCGCCAACCCGGCCCCGGGAGCGATCTTCGGCCTGCACGTGGTGCCGGGCGCGCCGGGCACGGTGTTCTACCGGCCGCAGGGCTTCATGGCGGCGGCGGACCAGATCCACATCGCCCTCAAGGGCAAGCAGACCCACGGCGCGTGGCCATGGCAAGGCATCGACGTGGTGTCGCTCAGCGCCGCCATCGTGGGCGAACTCAACACCGTGGCCGCGCGGACCGTCGACGTCACGGCGACGCCCACGGTGCTCACCATCGCCACCATCCATGGCGGCGTGCGCTACAACATCATTCCCGAGGAGATGACGCTCACCGGCACGCTGCGCACCTTCGACGCCGCCCAGCGGGAGACGATCAAGAAGCGCATCGTGGACACGGTGGAGAACCTCGCCCGCAGCTATGGCGCGCGCGCCGAGGTGCGGTTCGTGCAATCGGGCCCGGTGACGTTCAACGATCCTGCGCTGTCACGGGCGGTGTATCCTGCGCTGGTGGAGGCGGCGGGCGACGGCTGGGTGGACCAGAACGCCCCGCCGACCACGGTGTCGGAGGACTTCTCGTTCTACCAGGCGCAGATCCCCGGCGTGTTCTACCACCTGGGCGGCAGCGCCGACGGCGTCGATCCGAAGACCTCGCCGCCCAACCACTCGCCGCAGTTCGACGTGAACGAAAAAATCCTGCCCCTCGGCGTGCGGACCCATGTGCTGACCGCCGTGCGGTGGCTGGAGGCGAACCCCGCGCGCTAGCGCACCATCTCGAAGGCGCCTTCCGGCGTGCCGGAGGTGGTGTAGGTGCCGCGGATCCGGCGGCCGCTGGCGTCGATCTGGCCGGTGTACATCACCGAATGGCTGACCCCGCCCGAGCCGTCGTAGGTCTTGGTGAGGTTGACGCTGCGGCCCTCGATGGAGCCTTCCACGCGTGAGGTGAGGAACAGCGCGAGCGCCTGGTCGCCGAAGGCGTTGGTTTCGGTCACCGTGCCGGAGAC
>JANRIM010000137.1:0-8540 GCA_033764865.1 Hyphomonadaceae bacterium | reverse complement strand
TCCGCCGCGCTCCACGCCTGGCCGCGCAGCTCCATCCCGTCGCGCTTGACGGTGGCGAGCACGCTGGCGGCCTGTTCGCCGCCCATCACCGAGATGCGCGCGTTCGGCCACATCCACAGGAAGCGGGGCGAATAGGCGCGCCCGCACATGCCGTAGTTGCCGGCCCCATAGCTGCCGCCGATGACCACGGTGATCTTGGGCACCTTCGCGCAGGAGACGGCGGTGACGAGCTTGGCGCCGTCCTTGGCGATGCCGCCCGCCTCGTACTTCGAGCCGACCATGAAGCCCGTGATGTTCTGCAGGAACAGGAGCGGGATCCCGCGCTGGCAGCACAGCTCGATGAAGTGCGCGCCCTTGAGCGCGCTCTCGGAAAACAGCACGCCGTTGTTGGCGAGAATGCCCACGTGCTGGCCGTGGATGCGGGCGAAGCCCGTCACCAGCGTCTCGCCGTAGAGCGCCTTGAACTCGTCGAGGCGGGAACCGTCCACGATGCGCGCGATCACCTCGCGCACGTCGTAGGGTGTGCGCAGGTCAGCGGGAACGACGCCGTAGAGGGAGGCCGCGTCGTAGAGGGGTTCTTCGACGGCGCGCGGAGCTGGAGATCCGCGGTCCCAAGCCTCGCCGAGATTGGCGACAACCCGCCGGCACAGGTAGAGCGCGTGTTCGTCGTTGACGGCGTAGTGGTCGGCGACGCCGGAGCGGCGGGCGTGCACGTCGGCGCCGCCGAGATCCTCCGCGCTGATCACCTCGCCGGTGGCGGCCTTCACCAGCGGCGGGCCGCCGAGAAATATAGTGCCTTGCTTGCGGACGATGACCGTCTCGTCGCTCATCGCCGGCACGTAGGCGCCGCCCGCTGTGCACGAGCCCATCACCACCGCGATCTGCGGAATGCCTTCGGCGCTCATGGTGGCCTGGTTGAAGAAGATGCGCCCGAAGTGCTCGCGGTCGGGAAAGACGTCGGCCTGGAACGGCAGGTTCGCGCCGCCGCTGTCCACCAGATAGATGCACGGCAGGCGGTTCTCGCGCGCTATCTCCTGGGCGCGCAGGTGCTTCTTGACGGTGACGGGATAGTAGGTGCCGCCCTTCACGGTCGCGTCGTTGCACACGATCATCACGGTGCGCCCGCTCACGCGCCCGACGCCGGTGATCACAGAACCGCCGTGGACGTCGCCCTCGTACATGCCGTTGGCGGCCAGGGCGGAGAGTTCGAGGAACGGGGCGCCGGGGTCGAGCAGGCGCTCCACCCGTTCGCGCGGCAGCAGCTTGCCCCGGGCGGCGTGCTTGCGCCGGGCCTCCTCGGGCCCGCCGACCGCGGCGGCGGCGGTGCGCGCGCGCAGGTCGGCGGCGAGCGCCTCCATGGCGGCGGCGTTGCGGATGAAGTCGTCGGCGGCGGGGTCGGCCTGGGAGGTGAGGATGGTCATCGACCCTTGATGGCGCGGGCGGCCGCATCAGGCTAGTCCCGGCGGGGGCGCCCGCTGGCGGCCACGCGGCTTTCATCCGGGCGCAACCATTGCCATCTACCGTCCGGCCCGATTGGACACCTCCTGCGCAATGATCTCTCCTCCACCATGACCAGGGGCCTCACGGACATCCCCTTCCTGCATGACGCCAGCCCCGAGGCGCTGGCGCACGCGGAGGCCGCGGCGGAGTGGTTCTCGCTGCCGGGCGGGTGGCCGTTGTTCCATGCGGGGGAGCCGCCGGACGGGCTCTACTTCGTGCTGTCGGGGTCGCTGGCGGCGTTCCGGGGCGGCGACGGCGACCAGAAGCTGGTGGGCTACATCCGCGCGGGCGAACCTGTGGGCGAGATGGCGCTCATCGCGGACGACGGGCACACGGGCTCCGTCTACGCCATCCGCGACACCGAACTCGTGCGCTTTCCCCGCGCCGCCTTCGAGCGCCTCATCGACCTGCACCCCCAGCTCATGCGCAACCTCGCCCGGCTCATGCTGCGGCGCAACCGGGAGGGGGGGCGCAAGAACGCCCGCGCCGAGCCCAAGGTCTACGCCCTCATCGCCACCTCGCCCACCATCGACCTGCGTCTGCGCGCGCGCACGCTGGTCGACGCGATGGCCCGGCTCGGCAAGAATGTCTGCGTCATCGGCGAGGAGGCCGATGACATGCTCAGCGAGTGGTTCGACGATCTCGAGCACGATCACGACGCCGTCTTCCTCGTCAGCCCCATCGCAGACACGTCGTGGTTCCGCACCTGCCTGCGCCAGGCTGACCGGGTGTGGATCCTCGCGCGGTCCGACGCGGTGCCCTCCATTCCGCTGCTGCCGGACGATCACGCCTCGCCCACGCGCCGCTTCCAGCTGGTCGACATCGTCCTGCTGCATCACGGCGCGGACCGGCAGGCGGCGTCCACGGAGCAATGGCGGCGCGCGTGCGACGCCGCCCGCATCTTCCACTGGCGCGGCCTCGACGACGCCGACGCCCAGCGTCTGGCGCGCGTGGTGGCAGGCCAGGCCATGGGGCTTGTGCTGTCGGGCGGGGGCGCGCGGGCCTACGCGCACCTCGGCGTGGTGCGCGCGCTGCGGGAAGCCAAGCTTCCGATCGACATCGTCGGGGGCACCAGCATGGGGGCCATCGTCGCGGCCTGCTACGCCATGGGCTGGGACGACAACGAGATGGAAACCCGCATCCGCAAGGCGTTCGTGGAGTCCAACCCGCTGGGCGACTACGTCCTGCCGGTGGTGGCGCTGTCGCGCGGGCGGCGCGTCGAGCACCGGCTGGAGGAACACTTCGGCGCGACGCTGATCGAGGATCTGCGGGTCCCGTTCTTCTGCGTCTCCACCAACCTGGTGACGGCGGCGGCGCAGGTGCACCGCGCGGGGCGGCTGCGCGACGCGCTCCGGGCCTCCATCTCGTTGCCGGGCATCCTGCCGCCGGTGGTGGACGGCCCCCACGGCCTGCTGGTGGACGGCGCGGTGGTGATGAATTTCCCGGTGGATGTGATGAAGGAGCTACACCGCGGCCCGATCGTGGGCGTGGACGTCGCGCGCAAGAGCACCATCGATCCGCAGGATTACGCCGACGCGCCCGATTTCATCAGCTGGGTGACCCGGCGGGGATTCCAGGCGGCGCCGCCCATCGCCTCGCTGCTCATGCACACCGCCACGCTGGGCGTCGATCCGTGGGTGGGCCGCGACGGGGCGGACGTGCTGGTCACGCCCGACATGCCGGACGTGGACCTGCGGGACTGGAAGAAGTTCGACAGCGCCGTGGCCGCCGGCTACGAGGCCGCGGTGGCCGCGCTCAGGAAGCGGTCGGAAGACGCGACCGCCGCGGCGGCCGCGCCGGCCGACGCGGCCGACTGGGGGCCCGCGCACGCGCCCGGCCTCGCCGTCGACGCCGCCTGACGGCGCGCCCCATGACGGGGCGGCGGGCGGCTGCTAGGACACCGTCGTGATCCGATCATTCATCCTCTGGGCCGGTGCGGCGACGGCGTGCGTCGCGCTCTCAGCCTGCGGGCCCGCGCCGGCGCCGGCGCCGGTGGCGGAGACCGGCTGCGAGCGGCAGGCGGTGCGCGTGGTGTCGTTCACCGCGCCGGACGCGCGCGACACCATCACCGCCCGCGCGTTGGGCGACGCCTGCGCGACGGCCGTCGTGGTCTGGACGCTCCAGGACGGGGCGGGAAAGGTGCTGTGGACGCATGCGGCGCCCTACGACGCCTTCGCCGCCGCCGCCGATCCGTCCTCGGCGCCCGAGATGGGCGCGTTCCTGCGGACGTGGACGGAAGTCGCCGTGGACGACACCGCCGCCTCCCCGCCCTGGGTGGAGGACGGCGCGCCGGAGGCGTGGGGACCGTCCGGGCACAGCATGTTCGCGCGCGAGACATACGAAACGATCCGCGCGGCGCAGCTGCCGCGAGTCTGCGTGCCGACGAGCCGCGAGACCGAGACGTGCCTGTTCTACGATGCGCAGGCCGAGGCCGTGGACGTTCACTACGAGCGGGGCGCCTGAAGGTGGGAGTGTGAGCGACATGCGCGGATGCAAGACGATCCTGGCGGCGGCCGCCGTGTTGACGGCGACGGCCTGCGGCGCCCCGCCGTCGCCACCGTCCCCAGCCGCGCCCGCGTTGGAGTCGACCGCCGGCGCCGGGGCGGGATGCGCCGCCGAGGCCGCCATCGACTGGGCGCCGCGCGATGCGGGCCCGTACCAGATCACCGCCCGCGCCGCCGGCGAGACCTGCGGCGCGGGCGAGGCCTCGATCGCCGTCAAGGACGCGACGGGAAAGGTGCTCTACTCCGGCGCCTTCGACGTCGCGGTGATGACGAACACGATCTTCGCCGACGCGAAGACGCCGGAGACGACCAAGGCCGCGCTGCTCGCGTGGATCGACCCGCAGTCGAGCGCGATGGAGACCACGCGCGCCTTGCCGGACTGGCCCGCCGGCGCCGAGCAGCCGCAGTCGGGGGAGTTTCCGTTCTATCCCGCCGAAGGGCTGACGCGGGACGCGTACCTGCGCCTGCGCGCGCAGGACAAGCCGCTCTACTGCTTCGTGCAGGGCGGCGAGAGCATGAAGTGCATCGCGCTGGACGCCGCCGCGAACGCGATGACAGACGTGGGCGTTCAATCGTTCCCGGGTTGACGGCGTTCCCGGGTTGACGGCCCGGACGTGACGGGCCCCGACGTGACAGGAGGGGGTCGATGCTCGCCGCGCGCTAGAGCGTCTTGAGGGACAGCGCGCGGCGGTCTCCGGCCCATGCGGCGTTGAAGAAGCGTCGCGCGGCGCTGGCGCCGGCGCGATCGCCCTGGGCGCGGCGGGCTTCGGAGAGACCCCAGAACGCGTAGGCGCTGTTGGGATTTTCCGTCAGCGTGTGCAGGAACTCGATCTCGGCGCGCGCGGGCTGGCCGGCCGCCACTAAGGCGGCGGCGAGCGACTGCCGGACGGGATAGTAGAAATAGGGCGGCTCCATGTAGGGCAGCTTGGCCTGGAGCGCGGTGGCGGCCTCGAAGATGGCGACGGCCTCGGCGTGGCGGCCCTCCGCCATCAGGGCTTTGCCTTCGATCACCGTCGTCATCAGCGTCAGCACGTCCCCGGTGGGCATTCCGGCCGCGTTCATGGCGCTGAAATCCCCGTTGTCGCCCAGCGCGTCGATCTTGCCGGACTCCTCGCGGGCGAACTTGAATTCGCCGAGGCCGATGTAGGCAACCGCGCGCGCGTAGCGCCAGGCGGCGGTGACGAAATCCACGCCCGCGGCGGGTTGGGCGTCCGCCAGGATCGCCTCCGGCGTGGCGAACTGCGCCTTGGCGAACCAGGGCGCCGCCTTGACCGGCTGCGCCAGCGGCATGGCCCGCGCCATCTCCACCGGCAGCGCCGCGTCGAGCTTCGTCGCCATCGCCAGCGCCGTGCGCGCGTCCCCGATCATCTGCGCGCTCGTCAGCACGAAGTGCAGGTTATGGGCGTAGTACCCGTACTGGTACATCGGGTTGGGACTGGCGGCGGCGATGTAGTTTTCGTCGGCCTTGGCCGCCTGCAGGTTGGCGCGGATGCTCTCGCGGAAGCGGCCGGTGCGGTAGTAGATGTGCGCGGGCATGTGCACGAGGTGGCCCGCATTGGGCGCAAGCCGGCCAAGCGCGTCCGCGGCGCGCTCTGCGCGCCACGGATCGGCGGAAGCCTCCACAAGGTGGATGTAGAGGTGGGATGCGCCCACGTCGCGCGGGTTGCGCTTCAGCACGGCCTCTGCGCGCGCCACCATGTCGGCGGTGTAGCCGACGGGCTCCCGTCCGCCGGCCTGCCAGTAGTTCCAGGGCTGGGTGTCCATCATCGCTTCGATGGCGAAGGTCTGGATCACGTCGTCCTGCGGATAGTCGTCCGCCACGGCGCGCATGGCTTCGGCGAAGGCGCGGTCGAGATGGGCGCGGTCGGTCGGCGCACGGCGCGTGTAGCGCAGCAGCATGGCCTCGATGAGCGCCTGCTCCTTATCGGTCGCGCCGTCCATGCGCGCGAACGCGGCGCGGGCGGCGGCGAAAGCCTCCGGGTTCTGCGCAGGGTCCATCGCGGCGTTGATGTTGGGCCCCAGCGCGAACGCCTCGCCCCAGAAACACATCGCGCACGCGGGATCGCGCCGCTGGGCCTCCTTGAAGGCGCGCACCGCCTCAGCGTGATTGAACCCGTGCAGCATGCGCAGGCCCTGGTCGAAGTAGGCCTGCGCCTCGGGCGTCCTGGTGGTCACCGGCATTGTCGTGGCGCCGATGCCGGCCATCAGCGGCGGCGGGCCCTTGGCGGGTTCGGCGGCGGCGTAGGCGCGGGCGGCGGCGAACAGGCCCGCGACGGACGCGCCGGGCGGAGCGCAGCGGTTCGCGCCGACGGCGGCGGCGAGCACCGGGTCGTAGGGCGGCGAGACGGGCGCGAAGGCGGCCCCCAGAACGCCCAGCGTCGCTGCGGTGAGAAGGATGGCCCGCTTCATTGTCTCGTCCCGTTCCGGGGGTGGTGAGACAAACTAGCACAGGTCCTGCGTGGGCCGGAGCGGGATTCCCGCCCCGCGTGCGCCGGGCGTTAGCGTGGCCGGGCGGCCGCCAGCGGCGCGCAGACGGCGCGCACGGTGGCGCGGTTGGCGCGGATGGTCTCATAGGCGCCCTGCACCTGCTGGGGCGACAGTTTGCTGGCGGAGGCCACGCTGAGCAGGCCGGTGATCTGGCGCGTGCGGTCGCGCTCGTCGATCAGGGGGTCGATCTGCGGGATGAGCGCGAAGGCGGCGGGCTCCAGCTTGGAATAGGCGATGCCGACCCCGCAGGCGCACACGCGCGCATCTTCGCCGCGGCGCACGCAGCCGTCGTGGATCTGGCGCGCGACTGCGCCCGGATCGTCGCCGGCCTGCGCGCGAGCGCCCGGGGCGGCCGACGCCATCAGGCCGGTGACGGCGAGGGCGGCGGCGGTGAGGACGGCGGCGAAGCGCATGGGGAAACCTCGGTCTGGGATGCGGCGTTGGGCGCACGTGTGGCCGGGACCGGCTGAACCGGACCCGAACGGCCCCGTCAAGCCTGCGCCGCATTCGCCGCAGACCTCGCGGGAAGGCGTCCGGCGCGCTATGTCTGGCGTAAGCGAGGGACCGGAGGAGATGAACCCATGACGCGTCTTTTCGTGATCCTGTGCGCGGCGGTGCTCGCCGCGTGCGCCACCGCCACGCCGTACCAGCCCGCTGCGGACCAGACCGGCCGGTACGGCTACACCGAGCGCCAGATCGAGGCGAACCGGTTCGCCATCGGCTTCAACGGCAACGCGCTGACGGAACGTGACACGGTGGAAAGCTACCTGCTGTTCCGCGCCGCGGAGCTCACGCTGGAGAAGGGCTTCGACTATTTCGTGGTCGCCCAGCGGGCGACGGACGGCGCCTCGCGCCTGGTGCCGTTCGGCGGGCCGTCCCGCTACGGCTTCTATCCCAGCTATGCCTGGTACTCCCCGTTCTATGGCTGGCGGCCGCACTACGATCCGTTCTGGAACGACACCACGTACCGGGAGGTGACGCGCTACGCCGCCACCGCCGAGATCGTGCTGATGAAGGGCCAGAAGCCCGCGGGCGATCCCCAGGCGTTCGACGCCCGCCAGGTGCGCGACAACCTCGCCGGCGCCATCACGCGCCCCACGCCCGGCTGACGGGCGCGGAGCGTCCGATTTCGGGGGCGGGCGATCTTGCGTTCGCCCCCGCCCCGGGCCACGTGAGCGGGCATGTCTCGCTACCGCCGCCGTGTCCGCGATGATCTCGTGGACGTCGTCTACGATGTGATCCGCAGCGCGGCCGCCCCGGAGGCGCCGCTGGACGAGGCCGCTCTGCGCGCCCAGGCGGAGCGCGAGGCCGCCCGTCAGGCCGCCAAGGCGGAGGCGCGTCGCCGGCGCGAGGAACGCGACATGCGCTCTTTCGCGGGCGTGGGCGCGGGCCTCATGGCAGGGGGCCTGTCGTCGATGATCATGCCCACGCCGGCGGCGGTGGGCGTGGGGTTGCTGGCGGGCGGAATCGTCACGCTGCTGATCCGCTACGTCCAGGAGCGCGGGCTGCCGCGGATGGCGACGCCACGTCCCCAACGGCCGCCGAAGCCCGCCGACATCGCGCCCCCGGAAGTGGACGGGCGCAATCTCGCCCGCTCCCAGCGCGATCTCATCCAGGGCGTGCTCGACGACGCCGCCGACCACATGCGCGCGCTGGACGCGTGCGCCCGCAGGCTCGACCGACCGGACCCCGCGTCCGCGGAGCTGTGCCGGCGGCTCGTGCGCACCGGCGACAAGCTCTCCGACGTCATCGCCGAAACGCCGGCGAAGTTCGCCATCGCCCAGCGGCTGTTCACCTACAACCTGCCCAAGGCCGTCTACGTCGCCGAGACCCTGTGCGACCTGCCTGAGGGCGCGCCGCCCCGCCGCGCCGAGGAGGCCCGCCACGTGCTCACCCGCCTCGACATGGTGTTCGAGAAGACGCTGCTCGATCTGAGCGAGGTCGACGCCGCGGAGATGGACCTGGAGATGCGGCTCATCAACCAGTCTCTCGACGAGGAGTTGAAGGGCAACGACGGTGGAAAAACGCCATGAGCCGCCGCTATGCGAT
>JANRIM010000131.1:0-36507 GCA_033764865.1 Hyphomonadaceae bacterium | reverse complement strand
CCCGGGCGGGCTTCCCGCCAGACGTATCCCGAGCGGCACCGCGGCGCCTGATAGACGGGCGGCGGGGTCTCGATCGCCGCGCGCGCGCTGCGCGGCGGGGGCGCAGCGGGGGCGTTCTTTGCGAGGGGCGGGTTTGCGAGGCTGCCGGGGTTGTCTGTCCCCTGGCCGACCACGCGACGTGCGAACTCGTCGGTCCTCATGGCGCCCACGACCTCGCCCGGGGGCGCATTCGCCACCCGGGGCGGGGTCTGCGAGATGTGCGGAGCGATCAGGTTGCACGGGAATCGTCGATCGACATACCAGTTGAGCGGCGGTTCGTAGGGGTGTGACACCAGCGTCGAAACGCCCTCAGCCCGGCCGTGGCGGGAGATCTTTCCCTCATACAGGCCGATGTACTGTTTCCGGTCGCCGACCATGCGCGTCCACCGGATCTGCATGGTGATCCGGTCGCCCTCAAGGCGCCCGTCAACCCGGCCGATGCGAAGCCGCTCGCCCGTGCCGCTGTCCGGATACACGTCCTCGGGGAGGCCAACGCGCTGCATGTAGGAAGCCTGCCCGGTGATCACGTCGCGATTCTGTTCAATCCGCATGCGGACGCTGATCCAGTTCTGCAGCTGCACCGTCCATTCGCCACTGGCGTTCCAGCGCTGGCAGGCCGCGGCTGTCTCAGGCGTCAGGATGAGGATGAGAGCCGCCAGGACCGCAGCGGCCGTGAAACGGGGTGTGCCTGTTTGGAAGGACATACGCTGCCCCATGACGTCAGTTGGGAGAGGAGGGCGGGGGTATACAGGCGAAGAGCCTGCTTGAGCGCCACCCGATGCGTTGGCCCGGCCGGTCCCGGTCCCAGTGTTCGCCGACCGCGCGGCCCCGGTCGATCCGGCCCTGGTAGACGCCGACCATGCCGGGCATCCAGAAAATCCGCATCTCGATCGTGTCGCCGGTGATGATCGCGTCGATCTGGCCGGTGTAGTTGCGGAATCCCGTGCTGCCGGGGACGTTCTTCTGGGCGGGATCGACCACGGGGCCGTAGAACTCGCCGTAGCCCGTCAGCAGATCGCGATCCTGCTCGAGGCTCACCGTGACTTGGACGTTGTTGTCCTGGTTGATTTTCCAGCCGCCGCTCGCGCGCCACCCCCACTGACAGGCCGCTGCGGTGTCCGCCAGCATGAGCGCGCCGCAGCAGATCGCCGCCAGGAGCATCCAGCGCCCGGACCGCCTCGTGCGCCTTGTGTCGGGCGCGATCATCCGCGCGGTGCGCCAAGTCTTCATGACATCGACAACGCCACCCATGCCCCCTCCGTCTGGATGCTTGGACCGTCATTGATCATTGCTGCCGGACGACCGCCCGACCGCCGGCAGAGACAAATTATTTTCGTTTTCCGATGCGCTGTAAATTGCGATGTTCGTCACAATCCCGTCGCACATCACCGTCGCCGTCGCTGCTGTCGCGCGGCGGTCGAAGGGGCAGGGGTGCGGGTGCGCGCGCGGGCGGGACGCCGCACGCCTATGTGTTCATGCTCTGGAAGAAGTCGTCGTTGGTCTTGGTTTCGCGCAGCTTGTTGATCAGGAATTCGATCGCGTCCTGCGTGCCCATGGGGTTCAGGATGCGGCGGAGCACGTAGGTCTTCTGCAGGTGCTCCTTGGGCGTGATCAGCTCTTCCTTGCGGGTGCCGGATTTCAGCACGTCGATGGCGGGGAAGATGCGCTTGTCGGCCACCTTGCGGTCCAGCACGATTTCCGAGTTACCCGTGCCCTTGAATTCTTCGAAGATCACTTCGTCCATGCGCGATCCGGTGTCGATCAGCGAGGTGGAGATGATCGTGAGGCTGCCGCCTTCCTCGATGTTGCGCGCGGCGCCGAAGAAGCGCTTGGGCCGTTGCAGGGCGTTGGCGTCGACGCCGCCCGTCAGCACCTTGCCGGAGGAGGGGACGACGGTGTTGTAGGCGCGCCCCAGGCGGGTGATGTTGTCCAGCAGGATCACGACGTCCTTGCCGTGCTCCACCAGGCGCTTGGCCTTCTCGATCACCATTTCCGCCACCGCGACGTGACGCGTGGCGGGTTCGTCGAACGTGGAGGAGACGACCTCGCCCTTCACGGTGCGCTGCATGTCGGTGACTTCCTCGGGGCGCTCGTCGATGAGCAGCACGATGAGGAACACCTCCGGGTGATTGGCGGCGATGGCCTTGGCGATGTTCTGCAGCAGGATCGTTTTCCCCACGCGCGGCGGGGCGACGATGAGGCAGCGCTGGCCCTTGCCGATGGGCGCCACGATGTCGATCACGCGGCCGGAACGGTCCTTCACCGTGGGATCGGGCAGCTCCATCACCAGGCGTTCGTCGGGGTAGAGGGGGGTGAGGTTGTCGAAGTGCACCTTGTGGCGCACGCGGTCGGGATCCTCGAAGTTCACGCTGTTGAGCTTGACGAGCGCGAAGTAGCGTTCGCCGTCCTTCGGCGCGCGGATCTGGCCGTCCACGGTGTCGCCCGTGCGCAGGCCGAACTTCCGCACCTGCTGGGGGGAGACGTAGATATCGTCCGGCCCGGCGAGATAGTTCGACTGCGGGGAGCGCAGGAAGCCGAAGCCGTCGGGCAGGACCTCGATGACGCCGGAGCCGCCGATCTCGACGCCGCGTTCGGCGAACTGCTTGAGGATGGCGAACATCATCTCCTGCGAGCGCAGGGAGTTCGCGTTTTCGATCTCCAGCGCTTCCGCGAAGGCGAGAAGCTCGGCGGGCGGCTTTTTCTTGAGGTCCTGCAGCGTGAGCTGCGTGAGGCCCTCGATGAGCTGTTCGTGTGTTTCTGTGGTGAGGGTCATGGATAGAGCCGTGGCGCAGACGCACCGCAGGCGGGCGACCGCGAAAGAGGACAGGGGAAAATCCGGCGGTGAGGAGGGACGTCAGGGCGCCGCCGGGCGCCAGCGCGCAGGCCTGCGCGTCTCATGGATGGACACCATATCGGGGCGCCGGCGTCAAGGCGCAAGGGTGGGCCACGGGGGTGGGGGCGGCGGCCCGCGAGAGAAAAAACCTTAAGCCTTCCATGCTATGGCCGCCGGATGGGGATCGCACGGGCGGCTGTGGAGCCAGGGATGCACGCTGGGAGCATCACGACCGAAGAACGCGCCGCCGCCGCACAGGCGATGGCCTTCAGGCACTTTGTGCTCAAAGCCTGGAACCAGCACGCGCTCACCCGTTTCGCATCCATGTTCGTGGTGACGGCGATGGTTTACTTCGCCGTCGACGGGCTGTGGTGGGTCGCGTGCGGGGCATTCATGCTGCTCGGCAACGCCATAGAATTCCTCTCGCTCCGGTGGATCCGCGAGGTCGAGCGCCGGATCGACACGGCCACCCCTGCGGAGGGTCGCAAGGCGATCCGCGTGACGGTGGCGATCGTCGCCGCCGCGACGGCCGCCTATGGCGTGCCGCCGCTGTTGCTCGCGTTTTCGGGCGGCGCGGGGCCGGTGCTCGGGGTGTTGTTCTGCTGCGGCGGTCTGCTGGTGATCTGCGTCCAGCACGTCCTCGTCCGCAACATGTTGTTCTATACGGCGCCCGTCCTGGCGGTTGGCCTGATCGCCAATCTTGTCGCCCTGGGCAGTGGCTGGCTTTCGGTCGGGCTCGCGCTGCTCGGCGTGATGATGATCCTGAACGTCGTGGTGCTCACCCAAGGGTCGGTGGATACCTCCGAAGAACTCATGGTCGCCAAGATGGAGGCGCAGCGCTGGGCGGCGACGCTCGAGGAGCGCGTACAGGCGCGCACCGCCGAACTCGCCCTCGCCACGCAGCGCGCTGAAGAGGCCAACCGCGCCAAGTCCCGGTTTCTCGCCAACATGAGCCATGAACTGCGCACACCGCTGAACGCGGTGATCGGCTATGCCGAGTTGATCGACGAAGAGGTGGACTTCACCGGTGCGGAGAAAAACCGGCAGGACCTTGCGCGCATCCGCCATTCCGCCGGCCATCTCCTCAGCCTGATCAACGAAGTCCTCGACCTGTCGAAGGTCGAGGCGGGGAAGCTCGAGCTCTCGCTCGGCGCGGTGGATGTGCCGAAGCTGGCGCGCACGGTCATGGAGTCAATCCTGCCGGTGGCGGCGAAAAACGGCGTGGTCTGCAATCTCGTGGTGGAGCCGGGGGTTGGCGCGATCACGTCGGATCACGGCCGCATCAGTCAGTGCCTGCTGAACCTGCTGTCGAACGCCGCGAAGTTCACCAGGGACGGAGAGGTCCTCCTGCACGTGCGGGGCGATGGGGCCTTCGTCGCGTTCGAGGTCCACGATACCGGCATCGGCATCGCCCCGAAGGATCAGGCCCGCCTCTTCGAAGCATTCGTCCAGCTGGACTCCAGCGAAACGCGGCCGTTCGAAGGGACGGGGCTTGGGCTGGCGATCACCCAGCGTCTCGCCCGCGCACTCGGCGGGGACGTCACGGTGAACAGCGAACTCGGCAAGGGATCGGTCTTCACGCTCACCGTGAAGGATCTCGCTGAAGCGCAAAACGAAAGCAGGTTGCAGCACGTCGCCTAGAAAGGCTCCACGACCGCGAGAATGATCACCAGGATCGCGATGATGAAGGGGATCTCGTTCATCATCCGCCAGAACTTCTCGCTGCGCCGGCGTTCGCCCGCCGCGAGGCGCCGGCCCTCGCTGACGAAGTAGCCGTGCAGGCCCGACAGGCCGATCACCAGCGCGAGCTTCGCGTGCATCCACGGCATCGACAGCTGCACCCAGTTGGACGTCGCCAGCACGAGCAGGCCGAACGTCCATGCGAGGATCATGGCGGGGCCGAGGATGATGGCGTTCAGCTTCCTGGCGGCCTCGATCATCTTGCGCTCCAGCTCGCCGCCCGGCTGGGAGCCGGTCTGGTAGGCGTAGAAGCGCGGCAGCATCAGCAGGCCCGCCATCCAGGCGACCACCGCGATGATGTGCAGCGCGCGCATCCAGTTGGGATCGAGCCAGGCGGTCAACGCGCTCATGCCGCGCTCCTTTCGCTCGCCACGGCCTTCATCGGGCAGGCGCCGAACCGGTCAGGGCACAGCCGGCCGCCGCTTTCGCTGTGCGCGCCGCAGCCGCGCAGCAAAGCCTTGCGCACGAGCGCCGCCAGACCGTCGATGAACACCGGGGACGTCCCCAGCGCCGGAGCGCGGATGTAGAAGGGCAGGCCCAGCGCGTGCGCCTTTTCGGCGTACTCCACGTCCAGCTCCACCAGCGTCTCGATGTGCTCGGACACGAACGCGATGGGCGATACGATGACGCCGCGCCCGTCGGTGGCCGCCTGCGCAAGCGCCTCTTCGGTGGATGGCCCCAGCCATTTCAGCGGGCCGACGCGGGACTGGTAGCACACGGTCTTTTCCCACGCGGGCGGGAGCAGGGCGGAGACCGCCGCCACCGTCCGCTCCACCTGCCACTGGTAGGAATCGCCGGCGTCCACCACGCGCTGCGGCAGGCCGTGCGCGGAGAACAGCACGCGCGGATCGGCGGGCGATCCGGCGGCCTTCCAGGCCCGCTCGATGGTTTCGGCGTGCGCGGTGACGAGTTGGGTGTTGGCGGGATAGCAGCACACTGAGTGCGTGGGCCCGTCATAGGCGGCGGCCCAGGCGTCCTCGGCGGACGCCGTGGTGGTGGTGGAAAACTGCGGGTAGAGCGGCAGCAGGACGACGTCGTCGGCGCCCCACGCGCGCACCGCCGCAGCCGCGTCGGCGGCGAACGGCTTCCAGTACCGCATCGCCACGAACACTTTGAACACGCTGGACTCCGAGCCCTCCAGCCGGGCGGCGAGCGCGTCGGCCTGCGCCTGCGTTTCCTTCAGGATCGGCGACCCGCCGCCCATGACGGCGTAGTTGGCCTTCGCGGATTTCGTCCGCGTGAGGGCGATCAGCGCAGCCACGCCGAGCCGCACCGGGGCCGGCGCGGTGATGATGCGCGGGTCGCGAAACAGGTTGAACAGGAACGGGCGCACCGCGGCCGGCCCGTCCGGGCCGCCAAGGTTGAACAGCACCACCGCGATCTTGCGTTGCGTCACGCCCGCGCTCCGCGCACCGCGGCGATCATCGCCGAGACGTTTTCCGGCGTCGCCTCCGGCGTCACGCCGTGGCCGAGATTGAAGATGTGCGGCCCGTCCGCGAAATCCGCCAACACGGCGCGGACGCCGGCCTCGAGCGCCGCGCCGCCGGCCACCAGCAGCATGGGGTCGAGGTTGCCTTGCAGGGCCATGCCCGCGGGCAGGGCAGGGCGGACCCTCGCCACCGGCACGCTGGTGTCCACGCCCAGCGCGTCGACGCCCGTCTCCGCCGCATAGCGCGCCAGATGGTGGCCCGCCCCGCGGGGAAAGCCGATCACCGGCGCCGTGACGCCCAGCGCCTTGAGCCGCGCCACCAGCGCGGCGGTGGGGTTCAGCACGAGGCGCTCGAACAGCGGCTCGGCGAGGCCCTCGGCCCAGCTCTCGAAGATCTGGAGCACCTCGGCGCCGGCCTTCACCTGCGCCTCCAGATGCCGGGCGGTGGTCTCCACCAGCACGGCCAGCAGCGCGTCCACGTCCCCCGGGCGGGACCAGGCGGCCACGCGGCATTCGTCCTTCTCGCCGCCGCGACCCTGCAGCATGTACGTCGCGACCGTCCACGGGCTGCCCGCGAACCCGATCAGCGCCACCCCGTCCGGCAGGGCCGCCCTGATCCGCTCCACCGTCTCGTAGACCGGGGCCAGGCGCTCGACGGCCTTCGCCGGATCGCCCAGGGCCCACGAGGCCTGACCGATCAATGGATCGAGTCGCGGGCCTTCGCCCTCCAAAAATCGCACATCCCGGCCCAGGGCGTGGGGAACCACGAGGATGTCGGAAAAAAGGATCGCCGCATCGAGCGGAAACCGCCGCAGCGGCTGCATCACGGCCTCGGTGGCCAGCGCGGGCGCGTAGCAGAAGTCGAGAAACGTGGGGGCCTGGCGGCGCAACTCGCGATACTCCGGCAGATAGCGGCCGGCCTGACGCATGAACCACACGGGCGGCGTCGGCGTCCGTTCCCCCGCCAGGACGCGGAGCAGGGGCTTGGCCCCGGAAGAAGAGTCAACTTTCAAGGAATCCTCGAAGAGGGAATGTGGCTGTTAAGGAGTCGATAACCCTACCGAACGCGCTATCCACCAGTCATCCCACGAACCGCTCCACCGCGCGACGGGCAAGATGTCATAGGGCGCAAGGCCGGCGCTGAGTCCCTCCCACGGTCCCCGGCGGGCGGGGGTCACAGGGGTCCGGTTTGAGCAGGCTGTGGATGGGTCGGACCGGGGCGGGGACGCGCGCCGGCGCCGGGGCTGGACTTCCGCGCCGTTCAGCGGTTCTTGACTCCCTACTCACAAGCGCCCGCCGGCATTCCGGGCGCGTCGATGCCAGGGTCGCCCCCGCCGATGACGCAGAGGCTTGGAACCTACTTCAACGTGCATCTGGTGTCGGACTCCACCGGCGAAACGCTGGCGGGCGTCATGCGGGCGTCGTCGGCGCAGTTCGACAACATCATCCCCATCGAACATTCCTACTATCTCGTGCGGTCCACGCGGCAGCTGGAGCGTGTGCTGCGCGAGATCGAGAACGCGCCCGGCGTGGTCATGTTCACGCTCTCCAACGACGACATGCGCGAGCGGCTGGAAACCCGCTGCAAGGAGCTGGGCATGCCTTGCGTGGCGGTGCTCGATCCCGTTCTCGATACGCTCTCGCGCTATCTGGGCCAGGAGCTGAACCACCGCATCGGCGCAGGCCGCGTGCTCGACGCAGACTATTTCCGACGCATCGACGCGTTGAATTTCGCCATGGGCCACGACGACGGGCAGGGGCAGACGGAATTCTCCGATTCCGACGTCGTGCTCGTCGGCGTGTCGCGGACGTCGAAAACGCCCACCTGCGTCTATCTCGCCAATCGCGGCGTCAAGGCGGCCAACGTGCCCATCGTGCCGCACATTCCCTTGCCCGAGGCGCTGTTCCGCGACGACGCGCCGCTCATCGTCGGCCTGATGATTTCCGCCGACCGGCTCATCCACGTGCGCCGCAACAGACTGGTGGCGATGAAGGAATCGCGCGAAACGTCCTACGTTGACGAAGCGGCGGTCCGCGCCGAGATCATCCACGCGCAGAAGGTGTTCGAGCGCGAGGGCTGGCCCGTGATCGACGTCACGCGTCGCTCCGTCGAGGAAACCGCCGCCGCCGTGCTCAACCTGATCGCCGAACAGAAGCGCGACAAGGATGGCTGAGCCCGTGATCCTCGCCTCCGGCAGCGCGTCGCGTGCGCGCATGCTGCGCGACGCCGGCGTGGACGTCGTCATCGAGCGCCCCCGCGTGGACGAGGAGGCCGTCAAGGCCAGCCTGCGCATGGAAGGCGCGCCGCCGCGCGCGCAGGTGGACGCGCTGAAGGAGGTGAAGGCGCTCTCGGTGTCGCGCATCCGTCCGGGGCTCGTGATCGGCGCCGACCAGATGCTCGCGCTGGGCGACCAGGTCTTCGACAAGCCCGCCACGCGCGCGGACGCGGCGGCGCAGTTGCGCGCGCTCTCCGGGCGCACGCACCAGCTGCTCAACGCAGCCGTGGTCGCGCGCGACGGCGTGGCCATCTGGCGCCAGATCACGGCCCCCACGCTGACGATGCGCCCGTTGTCCGACGCCTTCATCGACGCGTACCTCGACCGGGTGGGGGAGGACGCCTTCACCACTGTCGGCGCCTACAAGCTGGAGGGTCTCGGCGGACAGTTGTTCGAGTCCGTCGACGGGGACTTCTTCTCCGTGCTGGGCCTGCCGCTGCTCCCGCTGCTTGCGTTCCTGCGCGTGCAGGGCGCGTTGCCGCGATGACCGTCACCGGCGCCACCAAGGTGCTCGCCGTGCTGGGCGATCCCGTCGCGCACTCGCTGTCTCCGGCGATGCTTGGGGGCTGGATCGCCGATCACGGTCTGGATGCGGTCTACGTTCCGCTGCGCGTGGACCGCGGGGAGGCGGCGCGCACGTTCCAGGCGCTGCCGGGCCTCGGCCTGCACGGCGCCAACGTCACCGTTCCGTTCAAGGAAACCGCGCTGGAGGCGGCCAGCGTGCACAGCGCCGACGTCAAGACGCTGGGCGTCGCCAACACGCTGGCGTGGATCGGCGGCCAAGTGCACGCCTTCAATACGGATTGCGGCGGCGCGCGGGCGGCGATCGAGGAGGCCCATCCGGGCTGGGCGGAGGCCGCGCAGCGGGTGCTGGTGATCGGGGCCGGCGGCGCCGCGCGCGCCATGGCTTTTGGGCTTGTCCGGGGGCAGGGGCCGCACGTCACGTTCGTCAACCGCACGCGCGGGAAAGCCGAGGAGGCCGCCGCGCTGATGCGCGGTTTTGGCCCGACGGACGCGCAGGACTGGTCGGCGCTGCCGGATGCGTTTGCCGAGGCCGACGTCATCGTCAACGCCTCCACCCTCGGGATGACGGGCCACGCGACGCACCCGTGGCCGATCGAGCGGGCGAAACCGTCCGCCATCGTCTACGATGCGGTCTACGCCCCGCTTGAGACCGATTTGCTCAAGGCCGCGCGCCTGCGGGGGCTGCGCACGGTGGATGGCCTCGGCATGCTGATCCATCAGGGGGCCATGGCGTTCAGGATCTGGTTCGGCGTCGCGCCCGATACGGCGAAGGCCCGTGCGCGGCTGCTGGCGATCCTCGCGGCGCGCGCATGAAGCTGATCGGCCTCACCGGCTCCATCGGGATGGGCAAAAGCACCGTGGCGCAGTTCTTCCGCGAGGAGGGCGCGCCCGTCTATGACGCGGACGCGGCGGTGCATGCGCTCTACGATCGCGGCGGCGCGGCGGTGGACCCGGTGGGCGCGGCTTTTCCCGAGGCGGTGGTGGACGGCGCCATCGACCGCGCGCGCCTGTCGAGGTCCGTGCTGGCGGACGCCGAGGCGCTGCAGCGGCTTGAAGCCATCGTCCACCCGCTGGTGGGCCTCGCGCAGGCGACGTTCCTGGAGGAAGCGCGCGCCGCCGGCGCGCCGCTCGTGATCCTCGATATCCCTTTGCTCTACGAAAAGGGCGGCGAGAAACGGGTGGACAAGGTCGTCGTCGTCTCGGCGCCGCCCGAGGTGCAGCGCGCCCGCGTGCTCGCGCGCAGCGGCATGACCGCCGGCAAGTTCGAGGCGATCCTCGCAAAGCAGACGCCGGACGCCGAAAAGCGCGCCCGCGCCGATTTCGTGATCGAGACCGATAGAACCTTCGATGAAACGCGCGCGCAGGTGCGTGCGGTGCTGGCTGCGCTGCAGGCGACGCCCTAGGCGTTGATGGATTTCGACTGAAGCAGTCGAAAACCATCGTGCTCCCGCGCGCTGCCGAAACGCCCGATTCCAAATCGGTCGAATCGCGCCTAAGGTCCGCGCATGCGCGAGATCGTCTTCGACACCGAAACAACCGGCCGCGACCCGCTGCTGGGGGATCGGATCGTGGAAATCGCCTGCGTGGAGATCGTCAATCTCCTGCCCACGGGCGCGACCTTCCACCGCTACGTCAACCCCGAGCGCGACGTGCCGGAGGAGGTGGTGAAGGTGCACGGCCTCACCGGGGCCTTCCTGCGCGACAAGCCAGTGTTCGGCGCGCCCGACGTGATCGGCCCGTTGCTGGACTTCATCGGCGACAGCCCGCTGGTGGCCCACAATGCGGAGTTCGACCGCAAGTTCCTCAACGCCGAGCTGGTGCGGCTCGAGCGCACGCCGTTCGCGGCGGAGCGGTTCGTCGACACGCTGCCCATCGCGCGCGCGCTGTTTCCCGGCGCCGCCAATTCGCTCGACGCGCTGAGCCGTCGCTTCCAGCTGGACCGGTACGGCTTCGATCTCGCCAAGCGGAAGGGGGCCGGCGGCCACGGCGCGCTGCTCGACGCGCGGATGCTGGCGGAGGTCTATCTGCAGCTGCGCGGCGGGCGGGAGCGAAAGTTGGCGTTCGAGGACGCCTCGGCCGGGCGCGCCGCAACCGATCAGGGCGCAGGCTTCAAGATCGTGCGCCGGCCGACGCGCGCGCGGGCGTTGGCGCCCCGCATCACGCCGGCAGAAGCCGCCGCCCACGCCGCGTTCGTCGCCGAGCTGGGCGAGGGCGCCCTGTGGAACGCCCCCGCGGACCCCGCCTAGGCGCCGCCGCCCTGGGATTGGCGGTCGCGGAGCTGGGCGCGGTATAGGGCGGCGAAGTCGATCGGATCGATCAGCAACGGCGGGTAGCCGCCTTCGCGCGTCACCTCCGCCAGCAGCCGGCGGCTGAACGGAAACAGCAAGCGCGGGCACTCGATCAGCAGCAGCGGCTCCACGTCCTCCGCCGGGACATTCACGAACTGGAACACGCCGGAATAGACGAGCTCGGTGATGAACATCACGTCCTCGCCGCGCATGGCCTTGGCGCCGATGCGCAGGTCGACCTCGTAGGAGTCCCCGTCCTGCATGGGCCGCGCGTTCACGTCGATGCCCATGTCGATGGCCGGCGCGGCTTCGCCGGCGCGCGCGCCCGCGGCGGCGGTGGGATTCTCGAATGAAAGATCCTTAACGTACTGAGCCAGAACGCGCAGATGCGGCGTATCCTGCACGGATTGACCGCCGTCGGGGGCGCCCGGTTGGGTCATGCGCTTGCTCTCGATGCTGGAAAGGGGTTGATTTGGGGCGGGCTAACATGCGGCGCGAAGCGTCGCAACCGGGTTGGGCTGGCGCCCATCTGGCATACGCATTATCTCGTTAGCGCTGTGGAATGATGGCCCGGGGCCGTCGATTGAGGAGTGTGGACTGGTGTCCAATCAGGTGTTCGAAGTCCTGATCCTGGCGGTGGTGGCGGCGGTGGTGATCGGCCGGCTGTTCAGTGTCCTGGGTCAGCGTCGCGGCTCGGAGGGCCCCACGCAACCGACGCCGGCGCGGCCCGCTCCCGTGGAAGTGGGCGCCGGCCCCGGCCCGCTCGCGCAACCCTTTCCGCCCGCCTCCGCGCAGCCGGGAGCTCCGGGCGTGGCTGCCGTGATGCAGGCCGATCCGTCGTTCGATCCGGTCAGCTTCGTGGAAGGCGCACGGACGGCGTACGAGATGATCGTGCAGGCGTTCGCCGCCGGTGACCGCGCCACCCTGCAACCGCTGCTGAACCCCCGGGTGTTCGAAACGTACGACAAGGCCATCACCGATCGGCTGGCGTCCGGCGGCAAGGGGCCGGAGCTCGTGCGCCTGAAGACCGCGGAGTTGGTGGACGCGCGCCTTGAAGGGGATATCGCCCGAATCGCCGTGCGGTTCGAGGCCGAACTCGCCGAGGGCGCCTATGGCCTGCGCGAGACCAAGGAGCGCTGGACGTTCGAACGGGACGTCCGCTCCCGCGATCCGAACTGGCGGCTCTCCAGCGTGGCGCAGGCGTGACGCGCGGGCGCAAGCCCTCCGATCACACGTCCGCCCAACCTCCCGCCATGGCCCGCCCCCCGGATGATCCGCCGGAGGATCCATGGCGCGCCGTGACCCGCACAGTGCGGCCGCTGCAGCGCCGTGACGTGGGCGTCGCGCGCCCCGCGCGTCTTCACGTCGCAGCAGCGCCGCCGGCGCCCCGCCTGGTGCTTCCCGCGCATGTCGCGCCGCCACCCTCCCGGCCGAGACCGCACGCCGCTCCCGCTGACCGCTCCCCGGAAAAGCGCGTCCGGCGCGGGCGGGTGGACGTCGCCGGCCGGCTCGACCTGCATGGCATGACGCAAGCGGAGGCCCAGGCGGCGCTGGCCCGCTTTCTCGCCCACCACCGCGCCGAGGGCGCCCGGTGCGTCCTGGTGGTCACGGGCAAGGGCAGGGGGGACGGCGGCGGCGTGCTGAAGGCGGCGCTTCCGGGCTGGCTGGGCGGGTTGAGCGCGCTGTCTTCGGGCTACGCCCAGGCGCACCAGAAGCACGGCGGCGGCGGCGCCTACTACGTGTTCCTCAGGGCGCGGGACTGACCGGATCGGGCGCCATGTCCCCGTCGTGGAGCCCGGTCCACGCGCAGGCCGATCGAAGGAACGTCCGCTCGCAGCCGTACTTCACCGCAAGATCGAACGGGTGGGGAAAGCCGAACAGCGCCGGCGCCTGCAGGATCATCACCAGCACGACGATCCGTACGAACCACGCGATGAGGATCGCCAGCGGATTGCGGCGCGGCGGAACGGGCGCCGTCGGCGGCGCGGTCACGGGCCCGGCCGGTTCTTCTTTTCGTCGTGGCCGCTGACGCCCTTTCGGGCGTTGAGCGCGGCGGCCACCGCCGCAGGGGAGACGCCGCAGGCCTCCAGCGTGATCATCAGGTGAAACAGCACGTCGGCCGCTTCGCCGGCGAGGGCGGCCTTGTCGCCGCTGACGGCGGCCAGCGCGGCCTCCACGCCTTCCTCGCCCAGCTTCTTGGCGCATCGCGCGGGCCCGGCGTGCAGCAGGGAGGCGGTGTACGAGGTGGCGGGATCGGCGTCGCGCCGGGACGCGATGGTCAGGGCCAGCGCGTCGAGCGCGCCGCCCAGCGTCTCGCCGGCGGTCCGGGTTTCGGCGGCGGCATGCGCGCCGGGAGGCGGCTGGTTCGTCATGCTGTCCTCACGGGCACCCCGGCGGCGGCCAGCGCGGCGCGCGCCTCCGCGACCGTATGCGTTCCAAAGTGGAAGATGGAAGCCGCCAGCACCGCGCTGGCGCGTCCGATGGCGATGGCGTCCACCAGATGCTGCAGCGCGCCCGCGCCGCCGGAGGCGATCACCGGCACGCGAACCGCGTCCGCTATGGCGGCCAGCAGGGGCAGATCGTAGCCGGAGCCCACGCCGTCGCGGTCCATGGAGGTCACGAGCAGCTCTCCCGCGCCGCGGTCGGCGGCCTCGCGCGCGAAGGTGACGGCGCAACGGCCCGTGGGCGTGCGCCCGCCGTGGGTGAACACCTCCCAGCGGTCCGGCGCGGTCTGCTTGGCGTCGATGGCCACCACAATGGCCTGGGATCCGAAGGCGGCGGCGGCGGCGTCGATGACGTCGGGCGTGGTGACGGCGGCGGTGTTGATGGACGCCTTGTCCGCGCCGGCCGCCAACAGGGCGTTCACGTCGTCGGGCGTGCGCACGCCGCCGCCGACCGTGAGCGGCGTGAAGCAGCAGTCGGCGGTGCGCCTCACCGCATCCAGCAGCGCGCCACGACCTTCCACGGAGGCGGAGATGTCGAGGAAGCAGATCTCGTCGGCGCCTTGCGCATCGTAGAGGCGCGCCAGCTCCGCGGGGTCGCCAGCGTCGCGCAGGCCCACGAAGTTCACGCCCTTCACGACGCGCCCATCCTTCACGTCAAGGCAGGGGATGATGCGCGCGGTCAGCATGCGGCGGGCGCCGATGGCGCGGTCATGCGTTCGCCGCCGCGAGCGCCGCCTGTGCGTCGAGATCGCCGTCGTAAAGCGCGCGCCCGATGATGGCGCCGTGGATCGCCCGGCCGGGGCGCGCTTTCAGCGCCGTGATGTCGTCCACGCCCGCCACGCCGCCCGAGGCGATCACGGGAATGGTGACGGCGTCGGCGATGGCGCCGGTGAAGGCCACGTTGACGCCCTTCTTCAAACCGTCGCGCCCGATGTCGGTGACGATCAGCGCGGCGACCCCCGCGTCCTCGAAATGCATGGCCAGGTCGATGGCGTTGATGTCGGTTTGCTCGGCCCAGCCGGAGACCGCCACGCGACCGTCGCGCGCATCGACGCCCACGGCGATGGCGCCGGGATGGCGGCGGGCGGCCTCGCGCACGAAGGCGGGGTCCCGCACGGCGGCGGTGCCCAGGATCACGCGCGCGGCGCCGGCGTTGAGCCAGAATTCCACGGACTCCAGCGTCCGCACGCCGCCGCCGATCTGCACCGGAAGGGTGACTGCGGAGAGGATGCGCGCCACGGCGCCGGTGTTCAGCGAAGCGCCCGCGAACGCGCCGTCGAGATCGACGACGTGAATCCACGCAAAGCCCTGCTGCTGGAAGGTGCGCGCCTGTGCGCCGGGATCGCGGTTGAAGATGGTGGCGGCGTCCATTCGGCCTTCGCGCAGGCGCACGCACTGGCCGTCCTTCAGGTCGATGGCCGGAAAGAGGATCAAGACGGGCTCCATGCCATGAACCGGGCGAGGAGATCGAGGCCGGCGGCCTGGCTCTTCTCCGGGTGAAACTGCACGCCCACCATGTTGTCCCGCGCCACGGCGCTCGCGAACGGCGCGCCGTAGTCGGTGACCGTCGCAACCGCCGCTGCATCGGACGGCGCGACCACGAAGGAGTGCATGAACACCATATGGCGCGTGGGGGCCAATCCGTCGAGGACGCGATGCTGTCGCACGGGCGTCACGGCGTTCCATCCCATGTGCGGAAGACGTTCTGCGCCCTCATGGCGCCGGCAGACGCCGGGGATCCAGCCGAGACCGGGATGCGCGCCGTGCTCCAGGCCCTCGCTCATAAGCAGTTGCATGCCCACGCAGACGCCCAGGAACGGCGCTGCGCGCGTGCGGACGGCCTCCGTCATCGCCGCCAGCAGCGGCGCGTCGGCGGTGAGCGCATCCATGCAGGCCGCAAAGGCGCCCTGGCCGGGCAGCACGATGCGGTCCGCGCCCACGACGAAATCGGGGTCGCGCGTCAGGCGAACGTCACAGTCCAGCCCGGCGCGGCGCGCAGCCTCCGCAAGCGCGCGGCCCACGGAGCGGACGTTGCCGGAGCCGTAGTCGATGAGGGCGACGGTCTGCATGGGTCGGGGGAGGGTGTAGCACCTTTGCCGGCCCGGTCGAAGCGCCGCCGGCCTGCGGTTTGCGTTACAGCACGCCCTTCGTGCTCGGCGCGACGCCGGCGAACCGCGCGTCGATCTCCACCGCCGCGCGCGCCGCGCGCGCGAGCGCCTTGTAGCAGCTCTCCACGATGTGGTGGGTGTTTTCGCCGTAGAGGTTCTCGATGTGCACGCATGCGCCGGAGTGCATGGCGAACGCCTGGAAGAATTCCTTGAACAGCTCGGTGTCCATCTCGCCCAGCTTGGGCCGCGCTAGCGTGACCCGCCAGATGAGGTAGGGCCGGTTGGCGAAGTCCACCGCGACGCGCGAGAGCGTTTCGTCCATCGGGATGTAGGCGTGGCCGAAGCGGCGGATGCCCTTCAGGTCGCCCAGCGCCTGCGCGAAGGCCTGGCCGAGGCAGATGCCCACGTCCTCAACCGTGTGGTGCATGTCCACGTGCAGATCGCCCTTGGCCTTCACCGTGAGATCGAAGGCGCCGTGCTTGGCGAAGCTCTCCAGCATGTGGTCGAAGAAGCCGATCCCGGTGGCGATCTCGGATGCGCCGGTCCCGTCGAGGGTGAGATCGAGGGTGATGGACGTTTCCCTGGTCGTCCGCGTCACTTTGGCCGTTCGCATTGTCTTCACCGGGTTTAACATGGGCTGAATTCAGGAGCGCCGTGGCGTCACTATAAAACTGCAGTCGATGATACGCGCTGCGAAGTAACGCCGCAATATTTAGGCCATCATAAATCTTTGCCTCTCACTAATGCTGTGATGGCGGCGTCCCCGGGCGTGGGGGCGGCGAACCCGCAGTATACGCCCGGAATGTCGGCCCAGGATGTCGCGAGAGGCAAGCATAGACGCAGTGCAGCGCACGGGCGTGGGTCTCCAGACCCGCATCGCCCTGGCGTTCTGCGGCCTGTTGCTGCTGTTCGGCGTCGGGGCCGTGATCCTTGAATGGCAGGCGGACCGGCGCCAGGCGCGTGCGCATGCGCTGGCCATCGTGGAGGAGCGCGCCGCCATTCTCGCCACCCAGGCGGCGGATGCGCTGCGCTTGGCCGACGGCGCGACGCTGGAGACGCTGGCCCTCGCGATGGCGGGGCGGAGCGCGGCGATGGGCGTGCGCGTGGCCGGGGCCGACGGCGCGCCCATCCTCACCGACGCCCCCGATCCCCGCGCCCGCGCGCTGCTGGAGAGACTGGCCGCCGCCCGGCCGGACAGGGTGGTCTCCGTTTTCACGCCCGAGATCGTGGCCGCGTCCGCGCCCGTGCGCCTGGACGGCGCGTTCGTCGGCGTCATCGCGGTGGCGGCGGAGCGTGCGCCGCTGGAAGCGGGGCAGGGCGGTTCGGCGGGGCGGCTTGCGTTGCTGATGCTGGGGGTTCTGGCGCTGGCGGCGCCCGCGGCGATGTGGCTCGGCGCGCGGGCGCTGGCGCCGCTGGGGCCGGTGGTGGCGTTCCTCGACGGCTTGAACGAAAAACAGCTCGCCGACCGGCTGCCCTCGAAGGACGCGCTGGCCCGCGGCGAGTTCGGCGAGCTGGCGGCGGCCTGCAACCGCATGGCCGAACGTCTCCAGCAATCCTACCGCCGCCTTCAACGAATGGCGTACTCCGACACCGCCACCGGCCTGCCCAACCACGAGCGCTTCGCGCGCGACGTCACTGACGTCCTCGCCACCCGGCAGGACGACGTTGGCGCGCTGTTCGTGGTGCGGCTCGACCGGCTGGAGCGGATCTTCGACGCCATCGGCCAGGACGCGGGCGACGAACTGCTCACGCGGATCGTTGGCCGGCTGACCGCCGCCGTTCGCGCCATCGACCGGATGGTGCGCACCGAAACGTGCGCCGAACGGCCCAGCCAGCTCGCCCGGCTGCGGGGCGGGGACTTCGGCGTTCTCGCGCCGCGCCTTCGCGGCCCGGAGGACGCCGCGCGGTACGCCCAGCTGCTGGCGTCGGCGCTCAACCAGCCGTTCGACTGGCGGGAGAACAAGCTCGTGCTGGGCGCCGTGATCGGCGCAGCCATCCTGCCGCAGGACGGCCCCGACGCCGACACCGCGATCCGCCACGCCATGCTCGCCATGGCCGCCGCCAAGACAGACACCGGCCGCATGAAGTTCTTCACCAAGGCGCTGGACCGGGAGGCCAACGCCCAACTCGCGCTCGAGCGCGAAATGCGCGCGGCGCTGGAGCAGAACGAGTTCCGCGCCTACTTCCAGCCCAAGATCGACCTGATGACGGGCCGCGTCATCGGCGCGGAGGCGCTGGCGCGCTGGATCAAGCCGGACCGAACCATGGTCAGCCCCGGGCGGTTCATTCCCGCCGCAGAGGAAAACGGCCTGATCGGCTCGATCTCCGACGTGATCATGCGCGATGCGTGCTGGAAGGCCGCGTCGTGGGCGCGCGAGGGCTTCCCGCTCAGCGTCGCCATCAACATCTCCCCGCTGCAGTTCGCCGACGAGCGGTTCACCGACAAGATCCTGCGCATCATGGCCGAGGCGGGCGTGTCGCCCAACCGGGTGGAGCTGGAGATCACGGAGTCGGTGGCGCTGGAAAATCCCGAGCGCGCGCTGCGTCTGCTGGAGCCGCTGCGGGCCGAGGGCGTGAAGGTCTCGCTCGACGATTTCGGCTGCGGCCACTCCAGCCTCGCCTCGCTCACGCGGTTGCCGTTCGACATCATCAAGATCGACCAGCAGTTCGTGCGCGCGCTGGCGAAGGACCGGCACGCGCCGGCGATCATCGAGATGATCCTCGCGATGGCCGCGTCACTGGACTACACGGTCGTCGCCGAAGGCGTGGAGACCGAGCACGAAGCCGAATTCCTGCGTCGCCGCGGCTGCCAGATCGGGCAGGGCTTCCTCTACGGCGCGGCGATGCCGCCCGCGGAGTTCCTCCGCTTCAACGTCGACCGGGCCGCCGCGCTCAACGACCTCCGCGCCGCGAAGGCCGTCTAGGGCGCGGCGGCCTGCGCGTCGCGCGCGCTCCTTCAGAAAGAACGCAGCAGGACCAGAGCGCCGGAGGGCGCGCCCACCTCGCGGACGAACGGACTATCGGCGGCGTCGCCCAGTAGCTGGGAATAGCCGACGCTCGCCGTCAGCACCCATTTTTCCGCCATGACGTGCGTAAAGCTCAGCTCCACGCTGGCTTGATGGAATCCGGATTCGGGCTCGAAGGCGCGCAGCGGCGTGAGGTTCGGCTGCGTCAGCCGTTGCGTCGCGCGGCGCTGCGCCTGTGCGGCGGTGACGCCGAACAAGCCGTTGAGATAGTCCTCGTCCGCCCACGTGGCCCCGACGGATAGCCCGACGAAGGTCGTCTCCCCGAGCGGCAGGCCCGTGCCCAGGCCCAGGTCCAGCGTCGTGCCCTCCACATCGCCCGACGTGCGGGTGACGGCCCCGGAGGCTTCCACGACGCCCAGCGTCTTGCTGCCGAAAACCCGCAGCGCCGCGCCGCTGTCGATGTCGTCGACGCCGTCGAAGAGACGCCGGTCGTCCTTGGAGTCCCGCGCGGGGCCGGCGCCCACGGCGATCCCCGCCACGCCGTCCTCGTTGTTGATGGCGAAAAAGCCAAGGCCCTGACGGGCGTCGAGAAAGAAGCGGTTCCGGTAGGTGATGCTGAGGTAGGGGAAGGCGACGGTCTCGGAGTCCTCGGCGCCGACGAACTTCGGCCCGTACGCCGCGCCCGCCCCGACGACAATGGCCCAGTCGTCCCCGCCTTCGCGGCTCTCGACGTCCTTTTGATAGCCGGGCAGCTGGACGTTGTCCTGGGCGTGGGCCGGCGGTCCCATGTGGATGGCTGCCCCCACGACGATGGCGGTGAGCGCGAGTTTAGAGCTGGTCATGGCTGTTCCCCTTGAGTGTCTTCTGCGGACGCTTGTGTGGGGTGCGGCAATGGAGGTTGGGTGGATGCGGCGCGGGCGGGCGGTGGAGCCGGCTTGATTGGCCGCGCCGTCCGCGCCACCTAGACGCCATGAGCACACCGGAAGCCTGGCACGGCACCACCATCCTCTGCGTCCGCAAGGGCGGGCGCGTCGTGATCGCGGGCGACGGGCAGGTCTCGGTGGGCGCGACCATCATGAAGGGCAACGCCCGCAAGGTCCGCCCGCTGGGCGACGGCCGCGTGATCGCAGGATTCGCCGGGGCCACCGCAGACGCGCTGACCCTGTTCGAGCGGCTGGAGACGAAGCTGGAGCGGTTTCCCGGCCAGCTCGCCCGCGCGGCGGTGGAGCTCGCCAAGGACTGGCGGACCGACCGCGCCCTGCGCCGCCTGGAGGCGATGATCATCGTGGCCGATGCGCGCGAGACGCTGGTCGTCACCGGCGTGGGCGACGTGCTGGAGCCGGAGCATCCCGTCATGGCGGTGGGGTCCGGCGGCAATTACGCGCTTGCGGCGGCGCGCGCGCTGTATCCCCACGTCGACGATGCGGAGACGATCGTGCGCGAGGCCATGGGCATCGCGGCGGACATCTGCGTCTACACCAACCGTTCTCTCACCGTGGAGTCCGTCAATGGTTGATCGCGCAGCCCTCGAGGCCGCTGCCGCCGCAGGCGTCCTGGCGCCGGAGCAGGTCGCCCCGCTGCATGATTTTCTGGTCGCGCGCGCCGCGCCGGCCCCGATCCTCGCGGCGCCGCCCGGCGAGGAAGATCTCCGCTTCATCCGCAACTTCCACGACGTGTTTCTCGCCATCGGAATCGTGCTGTTCGCGGCGGGCCTCGCAGTCGCCATCGGAACGACCACCGCGACACTGCAGGACAATCAGTCCGGCGCGATGATCTTCGGTGCGATGTTGGCGGCGGCGGGCGCAGTGATGTGGGGGCTGGGCGAAGTTTTCGCGCGGCGGCGGCGGCTGTTCCTGCCCGCCATCGCCATCGTGATCGCATTCACGGTGTTCAGCGTTTTCGCCGCGGGGTTCCTCTATTTCGGCGCCGTGCTCGGCCGCGAGGTCAAGCTGGAGGGCCTGGAGGGCGCGCCGCCCGTGGTGCGCAACGGCGTGCTGCTCGCGGCGGCGTTCTTCGTCCTTGCGCCGCTGGCGTTCTACGCCCGCTTCCGCCTGCCGTTCGCGATGGGCCTTGCGGGCGCTGGGGCTTCGCTGTGGTTCATCGTGGCGGCGCTGTTCGTGAATTGGGAGGCTACCCTTGCGAACCTTCCGTCGCTGCTGCTGGCGATGGGTCTGCTGCTGTTCCTGGCGGGCGTGTGGTTCGATGCGCGCGACCCCGCCCGTGCGTCCCGGTTTTCCGACAACGGATTCTGGCTGCACTTCGCGGCCGCTCCGCTGTTGCTGAACGGCGCGTTCGGGCTGGTGGGCCAGTTGTTCGGCGCGGAAAGCGGCGCGGCGATGGGCAGGATGGCGGAAGGGGCGGGCGGCGCAGCCCAGGCGGCCGCGACGCTTCTGGTGGTGCTGGTCCTCGGGTTCATCTCCCTCCTCATCAACCGGCGCGCGCTTATCGTGTCGGCGTTGCTGACGACGGGCGTGGCGATCGCTGCGTTGATGAACGCCGTCGGGCTCGGCGCGGGCGCGCTGGCGGCGTCGACGCTGCTGGTGCTTGGGGCGTTCGTGCTGGTGCTCGGCGCCGGATGGCATGGCGCGCGTCGCGCGCTTTTGGGCTGGGTCAAGCCTGAAGGCGCGTGGGCCCGTGTCTTCCCGCCGGAACAGGTGCCCGCCCGATGACGGACTTTTCCCCGCGTGAGATCGTCTCCGAGCTGGACCGCTACATCGTCGGTCAAGGCGACGCCAAGCGCGCCGTGGCCATCGCCCTGCGCAATCGCTGGCGTCGGCGACGCTTGCCCGACGGCCTGCGGGAGGAGGTCACGCCCAAGAACATCCTGATGATCGGCCCCACAGGCGTGGGCAAAACCGAGATCGCCCGGCGTCTCGCGCGGCTCGCCGGCGCGCCGTTCCTCAAGGTGGAGGCCACGAAGTTCACCGAGGTCGGCTACGTGGGCCGGGACGTCGATTCCATCGTGCGCGATCTTGTGGAGGTCGCCATCGACATGACGCGGGAGAAGCGCCGCCGCGAAGTGCGCGCGCGCGCGGAGGTGGCTGCCGAGGAGCGTCTCGTCGTGGCGATGGTCGGCGCCGGCGCGTCGGACGCCACGAAGGAGGCGTTCCGGCGCAAGCTGCGCAACGGGGAGATGGAGCAGAGCGAGATCGAGATCGACCTTGCGGAGACGGCTGCGCCGCCGATGCTGGAGCTGCCGGTCGGCGCCGGCGGGCTTGGCGGAGGCCCGGGGGGTGGGCCGATCAATCTGGGCGACATCTTCGGCAAGGCCTTCGGGCAGCGCTCGAAGCGCGTGAAGTCCACGGTGGCCGACGCGCGCGCGCCGCTCATCCAGGAGGAAAGCGACAAGCTGCTCGACGGCGACGCCGTCACCAAGGAAGCGCTGCGCGCGGCGCAAGAGGACGGCATCGTGTTCCTCGACGAGATCGACAAGATCGCCTCGCGCGCGGACCGCGGCGGCGGCGACGTCAGCCGCGAGGGCGTCCAGCGCGACCTGCTGCCACTCATCGAGGGCACGTCCGTGGCCACCAAGCACGGCGCGGTGAAGACCGACCACATCCTCTTCATCGCGTCCGGCGCGTTCCATGTCGCCAAACCGTCGGACCTCTTGCCCGAGCTGCAGGGCCGCCTGCCGATCCGGGTGGAGCTGAAAGCCCTGACGCGCGAGGATTTCCGCCGCATCCTGACGGAGCCGGAATCGAGCCTGATCAAGCAGTACGTGGCCTTGCTGGCGACGGAGGGCGTGGATCTCGTCTTCGAGGACGACGCCATCGACGCCATCGCCGAACTTGCGGCGGACGTGAACGCATCGGTGGAGAACATCGGCGCCCGCCGGCTGATGACGGTGCTGGAGCGGGTGCTGGACGAGGTCAGCTTCACCGCGCCGGACCGCGGCGGCGAGGCGGTGCGCGTGAGCGCCGGCTATGTGCGCGAGCGGGTGGGGGAACTGGCGAAAAACGCCGATCTGAGCCGGTTTATCCTATAACGGCGCTGCGTGCGATTCGGCGCACGCGACGATGCCCCGGGTGACATGGCGCTCCGATACAATCCCTTCCAGCCGAACAAGATCATCGCGCCCGGCATGTTCGTGGGGCGGGTGGAGGAAATCCACGCCATCGAACAGTGCCTGTTCCAGACCAAGTGCGAGAATCCGCAGCACTTCCTGATCGAGGGGGAACGCGGCATCGGCAAGTCGTCGCTGCTGGTGCTGGTGGATCAGTTCGCCGCCGGCGAGATCAGCCCCCCGCGGGGCGAATCCTTCAACTTCCTCAGCCTCGGCATCGACATGGCCGGCGTCCGGAGCGAGGGCGACATCATTCGCGCCATCGCGCGGCGGCTGCGCCAGGAACTGGGCCGGCGCGACAGCCTTAAGTCCGCTGCACGGGGCGTGTGGGACTTCATCAGCAAATGGGAAGTCGCCGGCGTCCGCTTTCACAGCGAACAGGCGTTCGACGTCGACGAAGCGCGCGAGGAGCTGATCCGCACCATCGTGCGGCTGATGCAGTCGGCCGCGAACGCGCTCGACGGCGTGCTTGTGCTGGTGGACGAAGCGGATGCGGCGCCGGCGGAGGCCGGGCTCGGGGAGTTCGCCAAGCTGTTCACGGAACGACTCGAGCGGGAAGGGTGCGCGCGCCTGGTGCTGGGCTTGGCGGGCCTGCCCACCACGGTGGGCAAGCTGCGCGCCAGCCACGATTCCTCGCCGCGGCTGTTTCAGATCCTTCGGCTCGACCCCCTGGAGCCGGCGGAGCGCATCGAGGTCATCCAGAAGGCGCTCGACGTCGCGCGCGCCAAGAACGGCTTTGCAACCGCGATCGCCGACGACGCCGCCACCCTGCTGGCCGACATGTCGGAAGGCTACCCGCATTTCCTCCAGCAGTTCGGCCACTGCGCGTTCGAGGTCGACACCGACAACCGGATCGATGTGACCGACGTCAACCGCGGCGCCAGCGACCCCAACGGCGCGCTCGCCCAACTGGGAAAAAAATACTTCAACGAGATGTATTACGATAAGATCGGATCGCACGATTACAGGAAAGTGCTCAATGTGATGGCCGATTTCGGTGATGATTGGGTGTCCCGCCAAGAAATCATCAAGCAAAGCCGTCTCCCGATGACCACCATCAACAACGCCCTGCGCGCGCTGCGGGATCGTGAAATCATCATGTCCGATGAGGCCCGGAAGGGCTTCTACCGCCTGCCGACCAAATCCTTCGCCGCCTGGATCAGCGCGACGCGGACGGAGGAACAGTAGCGGCATTAATCAGCATTAGCGAAAATTAGCCGCCATTGGCGGAGAGTGGCGGGCTTTGGCGCCGAGGGGACGCTCCGCATTACGAACATTAGCAACTATCGGCGTGCATTAGCGAACATTGGCCGGCATTGGGCGTCGGTTCACGCCAAATCCGCGCCGCACCGGCAGGTCTAGACCCCCGCCAGCGCCTTCAGGCTGACGTCCGGCCGTGGGCCCATGTGGCCGATCACTTCCGCCGCCGCCACGGAGCCCAGCCGGCCGCACTCGGCCAGCGGCAGGCCCCTCGCGAGGCCGAACAGGAAACCCGCCGCGTACTGGTCGCCCGCGCCGGTGGTGTCCACCACGCGCGCCACGGGCTCCGCCTTGACGGAAACGGTCTCCGCGCCCGCGGCGATGACCGACCCATGCTCGGAGCGGGTCACCGCCACGATGGGGCATGCAGCGCGCGCCGCGGCCAGCGCGTCGCCGAGATCGCGGGTCTCGTAGAGCGCCGTGATTTCCGCCTCGTTGGCGAACAACACGTCGATGTGGCGCTGCACCAGATGCAGGAACCCGGCGCGGTGGCGTTCCACGCAGAAGGTGTCCGAGAGCGTCACCGACACCTTGCGCCCCGCCGCCTTGGCGATCTCGGCGGCGTGGATGAACGCGGCCTTCGCCTCGTCGCGATCGAAGAGATAGCCTTCCAGGAAAAGGATCGAGGCGTCTTCGATCAGCGCGCGGTCGATGTCGCCGGAGTCGAGCAGGGAGGAGGCGCCGAGGAAGGTGTTCATGGAGCGCTGCCCGTCCGGCGTCACCGCGATGAGGCTGCGCGCGGTGGCCGGCGGGCCCTTGCGTGGCGCCGTGGCGAAGTGGACGCCGCCGGCCCGGAAGGCGCTGGCGTAGCTCTCGCCCAACGTGTCGTCGGCCACCTTGCCCATGTAGCCGGCCTTGCCGCCGAAGCTTGCGACGCCGGCCATGGAGTTCGCCGCCGAACCGCCGGGGGCGATCACCTTCTCCGGAAACGCCTCGGTGAGTTCCAGCGCCCGCACCTCCTCGATCAGGGTCATGGACGCCGGTTGCAGACCGTGGCGGTCAAGGAAGGCGAAATCGACCTGCGCAAGCACATCGACAATGGCGTTTCCGACGGCGACCACGTCGAAGGCGGCGCGAGACATGGACTCTCCTGAACAGTGCGTGGCCGGGTTCTTGGCCGGGCGGGGGGCCGCACGCAAGCGATTGCGCGTCGCACCCGGCGCGGGGCAAGGTCCGGGCATGGTGTGTCGAGTCGGTTCCGCCCTCGCTTCGGCGCTTGTTCTGGCGTCCTGCGCCGCCACGGGGCCGGCGCCGGTGGGGGCGGGCGGCCCGCGCCGCCCGGTCGCTGCGGCCCCCTCCGCCCGGCTCGATCCCGCCGCCGCGCTGCTGCGCCCCGGCGCCGCCGACGCCACCACCATCGCCGAGGCGCGCGCCATGTTCGGCCCGCCGGACGTCGATCGCCGCGATGGCGTGGGCGCCTTGCAGGTCTGGACGCTGCCCACGTGCGCGCTGACGCTGGGTTTCGCCAACGACCGGCTGCGCACCGTGGAGCCTGGGCCCCGTCGCACGGGGGCGCCCGCCCCCAGCCTGCAAACCTGCATCGCCGAGGCGCGCGCCCGCGCCGCCGCCTCCTGACATGATCCGCGTGGCCTGGCTGACCGGCGCCAGCTGGCGCGGCGGCGCGTTGCGCGAGGGCGAATTGCCAGCGCCCGACGCGGAGGACTTCGCCCTCGCGGCGCCGTTGGGCATGGCGCTGGGCATCTCCCTCGAGATCCGCCGCTGGGACGATCCCGACATCGCCGCGCAGGGTTTCGCCGCCGCGTTGGTGCGCTCCACGTGGGACTACGCCGATCGGGTCGATGCCTTCATCGCGCGGTTGACGGCGCTGGAGGCGGCGGCCGTGCGCGTGTTCAACCCGCCGGCGGTGGTGCGCTGGAACGCGCGCAAGACGTATCTCGAAGATCTCGCCGAACAGGGCGCGCCGACCATTCCCACCCTGTGGGCCGCAAACGCCGCGCCGGAGCTCGTCGCGCGCGCCTTCGAGACGTTCGAGGCGGCCGAGATCGTGATCAAGCCGCAGCTGGGCGCAGGCTCGCGCCAGACCATCCGCCTGAAGCGCAACGCATGGACCACCGCCGATCTCATCGGCGCGCCCACCGCGGCGGTGATGATCCAGCCGTTCCTGCCCGGCATCCAGACCACGGGCGAAACCTCTTTGTTCTATTTCGGCGGCGCGCCGGCGCACGTGATCCAGAAGCGGCCTGCGCCAGGGGGTTGGTACGCCAACGTCGACGGCGCGCGGTTCGTGCGGGGGCAGGCGAGTCCCGCGCAGCGCGCCGCGGCGGAGCAGGTGCTCTCGCTGGCGCCGGCCGGGATGCTCTATGCGCGCGTCGATCTGGTGGACGGGGCTGACGGTCGCCCGCGCCTCATCGAGCTGGAAGCCATCGAGCCCTATCTCTTCTTCGGTTTCGCGCCAGATGCGGCGGCCGTCTTCGTGGACGCCGTGCGCGCCGCTTTGGCCTGAAAGCCGGTCTTGGGCCGATAGAGGCAGATATCCGACACGGCGCAGGCAAAGCATTTCGGCGTCCGCGCCACGCAGACGTAGCGCCCGTGCAGGATCAACCAGTGATGCGCCCCGCGCAGGTGCTCGGGCGGCGTGATCTTCATCAGGCCCTTCTCCACCGCGTCCGGCGTCTTGCCGGCGGCGAGCCCGGTGCGGTTGGCGACCCGGAAGACGTGGGTGTCCACGGCGATGGTGGCTTCGCCGAACGCCTCGGCCAGCACCACGTTGGCGGTCTTGCGGCCGACGCCCGGCAGGGCCTCCAGCGCCGCGCGGTCATGTGGCACCACGCCTGCGTGCCGCTCAAGGAGGATGCGTGACAGCGCAATCACGTTCTTGGCCTTGTTGCGCCACAGGCCGATGGTGCGGATATGCCGGGCCACGCCGTCCTCGCCCAGCGCCAGCATCTTCTCCGGCGTGTCGGCGACCTGGAAGAGGGGCCCGGTCGCGCGGTTCACCCCCTTGTCCGTCGCCTGCGCCGAAAGCGCCACCGCCACGACCAGCGTGAACGGGTTGATCCAGTCCAGCTCGGTTTTCGGGTCGGGACGGGCTTCGGCGAGGCGCGCGTAAAGCAGCGCGGCGTCGGCGCGGGTGAGACGCTTCTTCATCGCCATCCGATACTGCGATCTGCGACATTCGCGAAGTTGTGCGATGGCGGAATTTCGCCCACGCTCTCGCTCATGTCGCCTCGCTGGGAACGTGTCGCAGAGCCGCCGCCGGAACGCGGCCCAGCGATCATGGACGCGATGCTGACGCCCCACCGCAGCCTGAACGCGCGCACGTTCCTGATCGTCATCTGCGCCTTCTCGGCGATGAACGCCGCGCTCGCGGTGTTCTGGGCGATCCAGGGCGCCTGGCCGGTGCTGGTTTTCCTCGTTCTGGACGTGGCGCTGCTGACGTGGGCGTTCCGCATCAATTTCCGCGCCGCCCGCATGTTCGAACGCGTGCGCATCGATGCGGAGAGCCTTCAGGTCACACGGGCGCCCGCGCGCGGGCGCGCGGTCCATTGGGTGGTGGGCGCCACATGGGCGCGGGTGGAGGACAGGCCGGATACGGTGCGCATCGCCGCGGGCGGCCGCGCGATCCATGTGGGGGCCTTCCTGTCGCCGCCGGAGCGGGGCGATTTCGCCGCGGCGCTGCGCGCGGCGCTGGCTCGCGCCCGCGGATAGGGGCCTAAAGGCCGAGCACGTCCGCCATGGCGTAAAGGCCGGGCCCGCGGTCCGCGGCCCACCGCGCGGCGTGCAGGGCGCCGGTGGCGAAGATCGCGCGGTCGGCGGCGTGGTGCGCCAGGCGCAGGGTTTCGGTTTCGGACGCCAGGATCACCTCGTGCTCGCCCACGATGCCGCCCGCCCTCACCACGGCGAACCCGATCCCGCCCTCGGGCCGGGCGCCGGTTACGCCTTCGCGCGGCGGCAGGCGCAGGTCGCGCAGCGCCCGACCCCGCCCGGCGGCGGCGGCCTCGCCAAGCATCAGCGCCGTGCCCGAAGGCGCATCCACTTTGCGGCGATGATGGCTCTCGACGATCTCGATGTCCCAGTCGGCCCCCAGCCGTTGCGCGGCCTGCCGCACCAGCGCGGCCAGAACGTTAACCCCCAGGCTGAAGTTGCCGGACTGCACGATGGCGATCGTGCGCGCCGCTTCGGCGATGGCGGCCTCGCCCGCAGCGTCCATGCCCGTCGTGCCGATCACGGCGGCCCTCACGCCGGCGGCGGGGAGGGCGGCCATGGCGGCGCGGGTGGCGGCGGGCGTGGAGAAATCGATCCAGACGTCGGCGTCGCGGGCGGCGGTGGCGACGTCCGCGGCCACGGTCACGCCCAGGGGGGCAAGGCCCACCAGCGCGCCGATGTCCTGGCCCGTGGCGGCGGCGCCGGCGCGTTCGGCCGCGCCTGTGATGGTGAAGCCGTCCTGGGCCAGCGCGGCGCGCACGAGGGCCTGTCCCATGCGGCCGGCAACGCCTGCGATGGCCAGTCTGATGGTGCTCATGGGCGCGGTGGTATCAGATCGCCGTCGGGTTCGCGCGCCGGCTGTTCGTCGGCGCCGGCGCGGGGAAACACGTAGCGGTGATAGGCCAGCACGGCGGCGACGCCCGCCCCCGCCAGCAGCGCATAGGCGCCGTAGCGCGCCGGGCCGTCGATCAGCCCCGTGTCGTGGATGAGCGCCTTGAGGACGCCGGCGGCCGTCAGCGTCGCCGCCGCAAGCCGCAGCATCAGGCCGCCGACGCCGCCCACGAACCGCATCGCCACGAACAGGATGGCGCCGCTCGCGCCCACCAAGGCCAATGAGAGCGCCGCGTGCTCCGGCGCGGTCACCGGGGCGTTGGCCATTGTGAAGGGATGGAACCCGTGGCGCACCGCCAACACGAGCCACGCAAGACCCGTCACCAGCGTCGCCGCGCCCGCCACGTGCGCCCGGACCGAGGGCCCGAGCCGGGCGCGCAGGACGCCGTAGAGCGCAAACAGCGCCGCCGGCGCAGCGTAGGCTGCGAGCAGGCTGTTGATTGCGGGCGGACCGTCCACGGAGGCCGGCGCCGCTCCCCACCACGGCGCCAGCAGCACGATCCCCACAAGCAGCGCGTGCACCAGCGCGACGGCGAACGCCACCTGCTCGGTCCACTGCAGCAACGGGCGCTTGGCGCGCCCGAAGCGCCAGGCGATGCCGCAGGCGATGGCGAGGAGGAAGGATGTGTGCCCGCCCGCCTCCCACAGCGACACGTAGGGCGCCGCCATGTCGCCGCGGGTGGCCAGGTGGCGGATCTCGGCGAAGCCGAATGCGATGACGAGCGCGATCAGGCAGATCCGCAGGAAGATGGTGACGCGAGCCTCGTAGCCGGCCGGCCCGAGCGCGAACAGCCGCGCGCCCGCCCAGACCGACGCTATGGCGATGATGAAGGTGGGCGTCAGCGTGTTGAGGATCGGGGTGGTCTCGATCTCCGCGCGCATCAGCGCGATGGGGGAGAGCAGCGCCACCGCCACCGCGCCGATGGCCGCGCCGGCGAAGCGCAGGGCGGGGATGTCGAGGCGGCGATCGAGCCAGGCCAGCGGCGCCAGCAACACCGCGACGCCCGCCGCCATGCGCACGTTGTCGAAGGCGAAGGCGCCCGCCATCACGGCGCACGCCGCGGCGGCGGCGGCGAAGGCGGTGGCGGCGCCCGGCGCGCGCGCGGCGCCGCCCGCCGCACTCGACACCCGGTCCAGCGCAAAGCCGTTGAACGCCGCAAGGACAAGTGCAAGCCCGCCCCAGGCGTACGGCTGCTCAATGGCGCCGCCCAGCCGCAGATAGGCGATCAACAGGGTGGCCGCGGGCACGAGCGCCGCCACCAGCGCCCCCGGCGCAGGCGCGGCGTTGCGCGCCATCATCAGCCAGCCCCCGATACTGGCCGCAAGGCCCAGCGCGCCCGCGGCTCCCGCGAAGTCCCGCGCGTCCGCAGCGAAGAGGATCGGCGGCCAGGTCGCCAGCGCTGCGAGCGCCAACACGCTCAACACCACCGGCGCGGGCGCGAAGCCTTCACGCAAGGCGGCCGCCACGGCCAGCACAGCCACTGAGAGGATGAGCGCGCTCACCGCCGGCGCGCCCGCGCCCGCGCCCTTGATCGCCAGCGTCGCCATCACGAAGCCCGCGCCGGCGATCAGCGCCATGCCGATCCACGCCCGCGGCGGCCATGGTGCGCGCACGACGGCGTCTTCGGCTAAGTTGACCGGGGCGCTGGCGTCTTCCCACGCGAAGGCCACGCCCAGCGCCAGCAGCGCCACAAGATAGCCCGCCGCCGCCGAGGCGCCGGAGGGCAGGAAATAGACGAATGTCCACGCCATCGCCCAGCCGGCGGCCAGCACCGCGGCGCTGGCGCCCAGCGCCAGCCAGCGCCTGTGCTTGGTGAGCGACAGCGCCGCGGCGGTGATGGCGAAGAGGTAGGCGAACAGCGCGGTGGGGGACGCGCCGATCACGCCGGACAGGAACGGCGCCCCGAACCCCGCCGCAAGGCCCAGCCAGGCCAACGGACGCCCATGGCGCAGGGCCAGGCCGAACCCGCCGAGCGCACATGCGCCCATCAGGCCCAGGGTCGCGGCGGGCGGCAGCAGGCCAAGGCGCGCGTAGCCGGCGAACGTGATGCCGAAGGCGCAGATCACCCCCGCCGCCGCGAGGATCGCGGGGCCGTGCCGGGCCTGCCAGTCCGCCTGCAGGGCTTCGGGTTCGGCGTCGGCATGGCGGCGCTTGAGGACTTCGGCCCCGCCGATCATGGCTCCGGCCAGGACGTATCCCAACAGCAGCTGGGACAGCTGGTTGAAGTAGCCGCCCTGATACGCCGCGATCAGCAAGGCAATGACGCCCATGGTGATGGCGATGCCCGCGCCCCACGCGACGAGCGCCATGTCCACAGGCGCGGCGGGCGCCTTTTCGGACGCCATGGTGGGGAGGGGTTCGGGGGCCAGTGCCGGGACGGGCTTGGGTCTGGGCGGGGGATCGGCGCGCAAGCGCGGCTCGGCGCGCGCCGCGGCGGCGACCGCCGGTTGGGGCGTGTTCTGATTGACAGGCCGCGGCGCAGTCACCGGCGCGGCGCGCGCCACAGCGGCGGCGGGGGCAGGGGCCTGGGTGAGGGAGGCCGCGCGGGCGGCCGCGGCGGGCGGCGGCGGTGGAACGGATTGAAGCCTGGGCGGCGCGGCGGGAACGGGCGCCGGCGCCGCCACGGGATCCTGCGCGGGAGCGAGGCCCAGCCGCGCCTCCAGCGCCGCGATCCGCACTTCCTGTTCGATCAGGGCGGCGCGATAGCGCTGCAGCCGGAAGAACGCAAACGTCCCGAACGCGGCGCCCGTTCCGACGGCGGTCGCCAGGATCAGGCCGAGAACGAGGAACTCCGCGAAATTCAAGTCTTCCCCCGAACGGCGAGGCGGCTCGCCACCGGCGCGCAATGCACCGTGAGCGACCTGCCCTTATGCCGTCTCAGCGGCTGGGAGTCTCGCCGCCGCTCTCGAAAAAGCGCTTCATGATGTCGAAGAAGCCCCGGGTCTGGGGGTGGGAATCCACGCCGCAGTCTTCCGCGAACTCCGCCAGCAGGCGTTTCTGTTTGGCGGTGAGGTTCATGGGCGTCTCCACGAAGATCTCGACGTGAAGGTCGCCGCGGTCGCGGCCTTGCAGGCGGGGCATGCCCTGGTTCTTGAGGCGGAAGCGCCGGCCCGTCTGCGCGCCCGCCACCACCGTGAGGCTTTCCTTGCCGCCGTCGATGGTGGGCACTTCGATGTCGCCGCCCAGCGCCGCCGTCGTCATCGGCACGGGGATGCGGCAGAACAGCTCCATGCCGTCGCGCTCGAACAGCTTGTGCGCGCGCACGGAGAGGAAGAGGTAGAGGTCGCCCGGCGGTCCGCCCCGGGCGCCCAGATCGCCTTCGCCCGCCAGACGGATGCGCGTGCCGTCCTCCACGCCCGCGGGGATCGTCACCGCCAGCGTGCGGTCGCGCTTCACCCGTCCGCGCCCGCCGCAGGATTTGCACGGATGGCGCACCACGGCGCCGCGCCCGCCGCAGGCGTTACAGGTGCGCACGATGCGGAACATGCCCTGGTTGGCGCGCACCTGGCCGGCGCCGCCGCACGTGGCGCAGGTCTCGGCCTTGGTGCCGGGCTCCGCGCCGGTGCCGGTGCAGGTTTCGCAGGACATCTCGCGCGGGACGACGATCTCGCGCTTCAGCCCCGTGAACGCCTGCTCCAGCGTGATTTCCAGATCGTAGCGGAGGTCAGCGCCGCGTTCGGGGCCGTTGCTGCGCCGGCCGCCCGGCCGCTGACCGAACAGGTCGCCGAAGGCGTCCCCGAACACCTCGCTGAAGATGTCGGAGAAATCGGCGCCCGCGCCGAAGCCGCCGCCGCCCTCGAACGCCGCCTTGCCGAAGCGGTCGAACTGCGCGCGCTTCTCCGGGTCGGAGAGCACGGCGTAGGCCTCGTTGATCTCCTTGAACTTTTCCTCAGCCGCCTTGTCCCCCGGGTTTTGGTCCGGATGGAACTGCATGGCGAGCTTGCGGTAGGCGGACTTGATCGCCGCCGCATCCGCGTTCCGCTGCACGCCGAGGATTTCGTAGTAGTCGCGCGAGGTCATGGAGATGGCCGCCGAACTGCGGCCCCGGCTTTCACCGGGGCCTTAAATTGCTACGCGCTTTTTTTGTTCTGGCCGTCGACTTCCTCGAACTCGGCGTCGACCACGCCGGGATCGCCGCCGGCGTCGTCGCCGCCGCCCTTGCCGGCGTACATCGCTTCGCCGATCTTCATCGACGCCTGCACCAGCGCCTGCGTCTTGGCGGCGATGTCGCTCATGGAGTCGGTGGCCAGCGCCTCACGCAGGGCGGCGATGGCGCTCTCGATGGCGCCCTTGTCCGCGGCGGCGAGCTTGTCGCCGTTCTCCGCCAGCTGACGCTCCACGTTGTGGATGGTGGCCTCGCCGGCGTTCTTGGCCTCGATCAGCTCGCGGCGCGCCTTGTCCTCGCCCGCGTGCTCCTCGGCTTCCTTCACCATGCGCTGGATATCGGCTTCCGACAGCCCGCCCGAGGGCTGGATCCGCATGGACTGTTCCTTGTTGGTCGCCTTGTCCTTCGCGCTCACCGAGACAATGCCGTTGGCGTCGATGTCGAAGGTCACCTCGATCTGAGGCATGCCCCGCGGGGCGGACGGGATGCCCACCAGGTCGAACTGGCCGAGCGGCCGGTTGTCGGCGGCCATTTCCCGCTCGCCCTGGAACACGCGGATGGTGACGGCCTGCTGGTTGTCTTCCGCGGTGGAGAAGATCTGGCTCTTCTTCGTGGGGATGGTGGTGTTGCGCTCGATCAGGCGCGTGAACACGCCGCCCAGCGTCTCGATGCCGAGGGAGAGGGGCGTCACGTCCAGCAGCACGACGTTCTTCACGTCGCCCTGCAGCACGCCGGCCTGGATGGCCGCGCCGACGGCCACGACCTCATCGGGGTTGACGCCCTTGTGCGGCTCGCGCCCGAAGAACTCCTTCACCACCTGCTGCACGCGCGGCATGCGCGTCATGCCGCCGACGAGCACCACTTCCTGTATTTGCCCGGCGGAAAGGCCGGCGTCCTTCAACGCCGCCTTGCATGGCTCCAGCGTGCGCTGGACGAGGTCTTCCACCAGCGCCTCGTACTTGGCGCGCGTCAGCTTCATGTTCAGGTGGATGGGCTGACGGGTGTTCATGTCCATCGTGATGAAGGGCTCGTTGACCGTGTACTCGGACGTGGTCGAAAGCTCCTTCTTGGCCTCTTCGGCCTTTGAGCGCAGCCGCTGGAGGGCCAGCGGGTCGAGCCGCAGGTCCACGCCGTGCTGCTTCTTGAACTCGTCGGCGATGTAGCTGACGATCCGGCTGTCGAAGTCCTCGCCGCCGAGGAACGTGTCGCCGTTGGTGGAGCGCACTTCGAACACGCCGTCGCCGATTTCCAGCACGGAGACGTCGAACGTGCCGCCGCCGAGGTCGTAGACGGCGATGGTCTTGTTGGTGGCGGTCTTGTCGAGGCCGTAGGCGAGCGCAGCGGCCGTCGGCTCGTTGATGATGCGCAGCACTTCAAGGCCGGCGATCCGGCCTGCGTCCTTGGTGGCCTGGCGCTGGGCGTCGTTGAAGTAAGCGGGCACGGTGATGACGGCCTTGTCGACCTTCTCGCCGAGATAGGCCTCCGCCGTCTCTTTCATCTTCTGGAGCACGAAGGCGGAGATTTCCGCCGGCGCGTAGGCCTTGTCACGTCCCTGGACGTAGGCGTCGCCGTTCGGCGCCTTGACGATCTTGTAGGGGACGAGGCCGATGTCCTTCTTCGTGATCGGGTCGTCGAAGGTGCGCCCGATCAGGCGCTTGATGGCCGAAAACGTGAACTCGGGGTTGGTGATGGCCTGGCGGCGCGCGGGCATGCCGATCAGGCGCTCGCCGGACTCCGTGAAGGCCACGACGGACGGGGTCGTCAGCGCACCCTCGGCGTTCACGATCACCTTGGGCTGGCCGCCTTCCATGATGGCGACGCAGGAATTGGTCGTGCCAAGGTCGATCCCGATCACTTTGCTCATTCTTCAAGCCCTCTGCTCGTTTGCGGCGACGCGGCCTTCGCGGCCCGGCCTGCATTCACAGCACCGGCCCCGCCCGAAGCGGGCGCCACGCCCCAATGTTCTGAAACCCGCCCGGGGCGCGCCCGGCCGGATTTCCCTCGCCTCCATATGGGAAGCCGTCGCAGGCCCACAAGACGAATTCCCCACCCCCGTCCTCACCCCCCGTGCGCCCGGCGGGGCGCCTGTCGCCCGGCGGGGCGGGGGAGGGCTTGAAGCGTCCCGCGGCACCTGCCAGTGGGGCCGGCCATGGAGTCCGTCCTCGCCCTCGCCGCGGCCAACCTCGTGTCGCCGCCCGTCCTGTTTTTCCTGCTGGGGGCGCTGGCGGGGTTCGCCCGGTCCGATCTGTCCTTGCCGGACGCGGTCGCCAAGGGGCTGTCGCTCTACCTGCTGATGGCGATCGGCTTCAAGGGCGGGGTGGCGGCCCAGATGCACGGCATGACGCCGGATTTCGCCAAGGCGATCATGCTGGGGCTCGTACTGTCGGTGACGATGCCGTTCCTGGCCTATGCCGCCGTCCGGGTCCTGGCGGGGGTGGAGCGCCTGACGGCGGCCGGGATCGCGGCCCATTACGGCTCGATCTCCATCGTCACGTTCGTGGCGGCGATGGACTTCGCGGAAGCCAGCGGGCTGACGCCGGGGCGTTATCTTGCGGCGGTCGCCGCCATCATGGAGACGCCGGGCATCGTGGCGGCGCTGTTCCTGGCCGCCCGCGGCGCCGGCGGCGGGACGCGCTTCTCCCCGCACCTGCTGCGCGACGTGTTCCTGAACGGCTCCATCGTGCTGCTGACGGGCGCTTTCCTCATCGGCCTCATCACCGGCGCGGCGGGCATGAAGCGGCTGGACCTGTTCGTGAACGGGCTCTTCACGGGCTTCCTGTGCCTGTTCCTGCTGGAGATGGGGCTGGTTGCGGCGCGTCGGCTCAGCGGCGGGGCGCAGCTTCGGCCGGCGCTGATCGCGTGTGGCGTGATCGTGCCTCTCGCCGGGGCGGCGCTGGGTCTGGGCGGGGCCTTGCTGCTGGGCATGAACGCCGCCGACGCCGCCGTCCTGATGACGCTGGGCGCCTCGGCCTCCTACATCGCCGCACCCGCCGCCATCCGGATCGCGCTTCCCGAGGCCGATCCGGGGATTTATCTTCCCCTCTCCATAGGCGTCACGTTTCCGTTCAACATCGCCGTGGGGGTTCCGCTCTATGCGGGCGTCGCCCTCGCCGTCATCGCTTGAGGCCGCGCGTGCAGACCCACACCCTGCGCAAGGTGGAGATCATCGTCGAGGCGCCGATCCTGCGCCAGGTGGAGGATTGCCTCGCCGACGCGGGCATCCACGTGTTCACGGTGCTTGAGGGACGGGAAGGGCGGGGGCTCGCGGGGCGATGGAATGACGCGCACCTCGCCGACGGGATGGACCAGGTGATGATCGTGGCGGTGGCGCCCGCCGCGACGGTCGCGGTCGCGGCCGCGGAGATCGCCCGGCTGTTCCAGCGCTACCCGGGCGTCATGTTTTTCAGCGACGTCGAGGTCATCCGGCCGGAGCGGTTTTAGTGCGTCGGCTTTAGTGCGCCTGCTGCCGGGATACTTCGGCCCCACGGAGCAGGCGGCCCTCGTCGCGGCGGTATGGGCCGCGGCGGATGGCAAGGCCCCGTTCGTCACGCCCCGCCTGCCGCGGACAGGCGCGCCGATGAGCGTGCTGCAAACCAGCTTCGGCGCATGGGGCTGGGTGACGGACAAGGAGCGCGGGTATCGCTACGAGCCGGCGCATCCGCTCACGGGCGCCCCGTGGCCGCCGATCCCGGCGCTGCTGCTGGATCTGTGGGCCGCGGTCTCCGACTACGGCGCGCCGCCGGACTCCTGCCTCGTCAACCTCTACCGCGGCGGCGCGCGGATGGGCCTGCACGTGGACGCCGACGAACAGGCGCGGGACGCGCCCGTGGTGTCTGTGTCGCTGGGCGATACGGCGGTGTTCCGCATCGGCGG
>JANRIM010000129.1:0-4416 GCA_033764865.1 Hyphomonadaceae bacterium | reverse complement strand
CTCATCCTCTCGTGCGTGCGCCACATCGCGGCGGGGGACCGGCTGGTGCGCGCGGGGGGCTGGAGCGGGCCGGTGGCGTTTGCGCCGCCCAAGCGGCTTTCGGCGCGGGCGCTGGGCATCGTGGGCTTAGGCGCCATCGGCGAGGCGCTGGCGCGGCGGGCGCAGGCGTGCGGCATGAGCGTGGCGTGGACGGGCCCGCGCGCGAAACCATCCCCGTGGCGCTACGAGCCGGACCTGCTCTCCCTCGCCGCCGCCAGCGACGTGCTGGCCATGACGCTGCGCCCCGATCCGGGCACGGAGCGGATGGTGGACGCCGCGGTGCTCGATGCGCTGGGGCCCGACGGCATCGTCATCAACGTGGCGCGCGGGAGCGTCATCGACGAGGACGCGCTGATCGCGGCGCTGAAGAGCGGGCGCATCGCGGGCGCGGGGCTGGACGTGTTCGCGCAGGAGCCAACGCCGCCGGCGCGCTGGGCGGATGTGCCCAACGTCACCCTCACCCCGCACCTTGGCGGAGGAACGCGGGAGGCGATCCTGGAAAGCGCGCAACTGGTGCTGGAGAACCTGCGCCGGCATTTCGCCGGCGAGGCCCTGGCCACGCCCGTCCGGTAATCAGCGCAGCTCGAACATCACCGTGACGTTGGCCGTCAGCGTCACTTCGCCGGGGGCGACGGGGGTGTCCGCCGCGGCGCGCGCCATGGCCATCATGGGCACGGGCATGGGCGGCTGCACCGACCCGCCCTCCGCGATGGACACGATCCGGTGCACCTTCATGCCGGCGGCGGCGGCGTAGATGTCGGCGCGGGCGCGGGCGCGCTTGAAGGCGTCGGCGCGGGCGAGATCGAGCGCGGGCTCCGGGTTGTCGATATCGAAGGCGACGCCGTTGAGCTGGTTCGATCCCTGCCCCACCACGGCGTCCACCGTCTTGCCGACGTTGGCCATGGCGCGGACCTTCACGCTCACCGTGTTGGTCGCCTGGTAGCCCGTCACGCGGGGCGGGACATTCTCCCCGTAGACCATCTGCGGCTGGACGGAGAGCTGGGACGTCTGGATGTCGCGTTCGGCGACGCCTGCGCGCTTGATGGCGGCGATCACGGCGGCCATGCGCTGGGCGTTGGCGGCGAGCGCGGCCTCCGCCGTCGGGGCTTCGGTGACGACGCCCGTGGTGATGGTGGCGATGTCGGGCCTGGCGGAGGCGCGGGCCTCCGCGGAGACGGTGAGCGCGGTTCCTTCAAGCATCATGGCGTGGCCCCCCCGTCCGGCGTCCTGGGCGGCGGCGACGGGCGCCGCCGCAAGGGCGGCCATCGCGGCGAGCGCGGGCAATGCAGTGTTCATGGACGATCCTCCTGCGCCCGAGCGAAACCCCGCAAACGCGGTGGAATCAAGGCGGTATCGGGCCGGAGCGCGGGCCGTGAGCGGGCCTCAGGCCCCGCGGGAGTGATCGAACTCCACGTCGCGCCGGGCGGACACGATCGTCACCACCACGCCGGCCAGCACATCCAGCAGGGACATGATCATGATGATGAAGAACACGCTGGTGGCGAACGCCGCATTGAGCAGGAACTCCACGAGGCAGATGATGAACACCAGCATCGACAGCGCGTGGTTGAAGATGGCGGACGTGCCGGTGGAGGTGGATTTCAGCAGCTCCACGAACAGCAGCAGCAGCGAGATGAGCACGAGGATGTCCCCCCACTGCACCACCCACTGCGCGTTGGAGGCCATCGTGACGGTGAACGCGGCGGCGTCCATCCGCTCCACGATGGCGGAGGCGTCCCCCGTCATCGCGGTGCCGCCCAACGCCACGACGTTGTAGATCAACACCGGGATCAGGATCAGCGGAAAGACATTGAAAGCCGCGCCCATCGAACCAACACTCCCCTGATTGCCGCCGCCGCGGCCCGTGCGGCCCGCCTTGCGGATCACCATCGCCTCCTGGAGGCTCATCCCGTCCCGCGCCATCTCCGCCCCTTCTCGACCTTCGGTCGACCGGCCCGGGGGCCGGCGCGCCTAAAGTTCGTCGGTCCCTTGCGGGCCCCGCCGCCGGCTTCTGAGCCACATCACGCCGAACAGGTCGGTCGCGGCGGCGGCCAGACGGCCGAGGTTGGTGTACTTGGATCGCCCCGCCCCGCGCGGCCGATGATTCACGTCCAGGTATTCTACCCCATAACCTTCGCGCTGCATGAGCGCCGGCATGTACCGGTGCATATGATCAAAATACGGGAGAAGAAGGAAGGCGTCACGCCGGAACACCTTGACCCCGCAGCCGGAATCCACGGCGCCGTCACCCAGAAGCCGCTGGCGGACGCCGTTGGCCACCTGGCTGGCCCAGCGCTTGGCGGAACTGTCGCGCCGTTTGGACCGCACGCCCGAGACCATGGCGAGGCCCTCCGGGGCGTCCGCCCGGGCCAGCCGCGCCGCCAGCCGGGGCAGATCGGCGGGATCGTTCTGGCCGTCGCCGTCGAGCGTGCCCACCAGCGGCGCCCGCGCCGCCAGCACACCGGACCGGATGGCCTGGCTCTGGCCCGCGTTGCGGCGGTGGCCGATAATCCGCAGGGCCGGCAGGGACTGCCGCGCGGCGGCGAGTTCGGCGCGGGTGTCGTCCCGGCTCGCGTCGTCGACGAAGATCATTTCGTACGATCGCCCGTCGAGCGCCTGCGCGATCTCGCGCGCGAGCGCAGCGGCGTTTCCGGCCTCGTTGTACACGGGCACGACGACGCTCAGTTCGATGGTTTCGGCCAAACGGGCCCGCCTTGCTTGGGAGGAATGGAAACGTCGTGGGGCTCTTAGCGCCTTGACGCCCGGGTGGCGAGCCCACTCGCCCGCCCGCCGACGCGGGCCTGCGCCCTAACCCACCGCGAGCCGCGCCCGCGCGGCGTGCTTGGCGGCGAACATGGCCTCGTCGGCCCGGGCGATGAGCGTCTCGGCGTCCTCCACGCCCGCGCCCGTGAAGGCGTGGACGCCAATGCTGGCCGCCAGCCGGTGGCGCACCCCTTCGTGGACGAAGGGCGTCTCGGCGATGAGCGCCGTCAGCCCCTGGGCCTTGCGCCGGGCCTCCTCGGCCGGCGCGTTGGCGAGCACGACGGCGAATTCATCGCCGCCCACCCGGCCCACGATATCGGAATCGCGCACCTGCTGGAGCAGCAGCCGGGCCACGTGGGCCAGGGCGGCGTCGCCCACGGCGTGCCCGAAATTGTCGTTGATGGCCTTGAAGCCGTCCATATCGAGAAACAGCACCGCCGCCTGCGTGCGGTACCGCTCGATGTAGGAGATCACCCGCTTCAGCTCGCGTAGCAGCGCGCGTCGGTTGAACACGGGAACGAGGGGGTCGCGGTCGGCCAGCGCCTGCGCGATGGCCAGCTTGTCCAGCAGGTCGGCGTTTTCCTGAGCAAGCATGGAGGTTTCGGCCATCAGCGTGTCCACGGCGGCGCGGACCGCCGGCGGCAGCCGGCCGCGCTTCAGGCCGAAGCGCCGTTCGAACGGGTCCTGGCCGTCCGCAGGGGCGCGGTGGCGCGTAAGGCGCATGAATCGCTCCGAAACCGGAGCGATCCTGCCGGATCGTCGTTAAGGGGTGGTGAATCGGCCCCGCGCCACGCGAGACGGGGTGCTCACGTTTTGAAGTACGGCTCCACCGGGCCTTGCAGCTTGATGGTCATGTCGTTGCCGAAACGGTCCTTGGTGGCGCCGACCGAGAGACGGACCCAGCCTTCGCTGACGCAGTACTCGTCCACGTTGGTCTTCTCCACGCCCTTGAAGCGGACGCCCACGCCGCGCGCCAGCAGCGCCTCGTCGTAGTACGGGCTCTTGGGGTTGACGGAGAGGCGGTCGGGGGGCGTGTCGGTCATGGGCCCGCGTCATAGCGGGCGTCGCCGCCGGCGCCAATCGCCGGCGATGGGCGCCTCAGGACTGCGGGCGGGTCTGGAACTGGCCGTAGGGGCGGAAGCGCCACAGGTACGACGGCACGATGGCCTCCACGCTCTCCAGCGGCGCGACGCCGAGATCGGCGATGGTCCCCACGGTCCTGTCGCCCGATATGCCGACGATGTTGTCCACCTTCAGCATCCGGACCTGATCGCCCGTGAGCGGCGGCGCCACGATCGGCACGACCCGCGCGCCGAACGCCATCCCCGCCCCCATTGCCTCCGCCAGGAAGAACGGCAGCGGCGCGTACGGGCGCTTGCGGTCGATGGTGGCGAGGATGAAATCCAGCAGCTCCCGGAAGGTGTACACGCGCGGCCCGCCGAGCTCGAAGGTCCGCCCCGCGGCGTCGCGGCGGGTGAGCGCGGCGGCCACGGCGGCGGCCACGTCCTGGACGTGCACCGGCTGGAACTTCGTCCGTCCGCCGCCGATCAGCGGCAGCGCGGGCGCGAACTTGGCCATCTCCGCGAAGCGGTTGAAGAACGCGTCCTCCGCGCC
>JANRIM010000128.1:0-8395 GCA_033764865.1 Hyphomonadaceae bacterium | reverse complement strand
GCTGACGGAGGAAAGCGCGCGCCTCTACGACACGCAGGTGGAGGTGCTGTTCGCGGGCGCCGCCGACGCCATGCGCCGGATCGCGCTGGGATCGCTGGCGCGCGCTATGAAGGGCCGGGATCAGCGTCGCACGCGCCTGCTGGACGTGGCGTGCGGGAACGGCCGCTTTCTCACGCAGGTGCTGGGCGCCTTTCCCCGGCTGAAGGCCGCGGGGCTCGACCTGTCCCCCGCGTATGCGCAGACCGCGCGGGCGCGCCTTGAACCGTGGCCGCAGGCCGAGGTCATCGTCGGCAACGCCGAAGCCGCGCCGTTCGCCGACGCCAGCATCGATCTTGTCAGCGCCATCTACCTCTTTCACGAACTGCCTCCGCGCGTGCGCCGCGACGTGGCGCGCGAGATCGCCCGTATCGTGAAACCTGGCGGGGCGTTCGTGTTCGCGGACTCGCTGCAGGCCGGCGACACCCCCGATCTCGACCAGATGCTCGAATACTTCCCCGTGGGCTTCCATGAGCCGTTCTATGGCAGCTACCAGAGCGAGGATATCGTCGCGCTGTTCGGGGAGGCGGGCTTTGCGGCCGAGGAGACGCGCCTGGCGTTCCTCACGAAGGTGATCCGTTTCCGCCGCGTCTGACGGCTTGCGCCCAGTGCGCGGTCAGGGTCTAGCGCCCGGTCTGGGCGCGGTGACGCAGCATGTGATCGGCCAGCACGCACGCGAGCATGGCCTCGGCTACCGGCACGGCGCGGATTCCGACGCAGGGGTCGTGGCGTCCCTTCGTCGACACGGTGGCGTCTTCGCCCTCATTGGTGATCGTGCGGCGCGGTTTGAGGATGGAGGACGTGGGCTTCACGGCCATGCGCGCCACGATGTCCTGCCCCGTGGAAATGCCGCCCAGCACGCCGCCGGCGTGGTTGGACAGGAAAACCGGCCGTCCGTCCTCCATGCGGATCTCGTCGGCGTTGGTCTCTCCAGACAGCGCCGCCGCCGCAAACCCTGCGCCGATTTCCACGCCTTTCACGGCGTTGATGCTCATCAGCGCGCTGGCGATGTCGGCGTCGAGCTTGCCGTAGACGGGCGCGCCCCAGCCGGCGGGGACGCCAGCGGCGGTGACCTCGATGACGGCGCCCAGCGAGGAGCCGGCCTTGCGGGCAGCGTCCACATCGATTTCCCAGCGTGCGGCGGCGTTCGCGTCCGGACACCAGAAGGGGTTGCGCTCGGTCTCCGCCCAGTCCCAGGCGGAGCGGTCGACGGCGTCCGCGCCGATCTGGATCACCGCGCCGCGGATGGTCACGGCCTCGCCCAGCACCTTGCGCGCGATGGCGCCGGCGGCGACGCGGGCGGCGGTCTCCCGCGCCGAGGCGCGCCCGCCGCCGCGATAGTCATGGAAGCCGTACTTGGCGTCGTAGGAGAAGTTGGCGTGGCCGGGCCGGTAGAGGGCGGCGATGTCAGCATAGTCGCGGGAGCGCTGATCGACGTTCTCGATCATCAGCGAGATGGGTGCGCCGGTGGTGACCTGGCCGCCGAACCGGGCGCGCACCCGGTCGTCCTCGAACACGCCGGAGAGAATGCGCACCGCGTCCGGCTCCTGGCGCTGGGTGACGAAGCGGTTGACGCCCGGTCGGCGCTTGTCCAGCCAGGGCTGGATGTCGGCTTCCGTCAGGCGCAGGCCGGGGGGGCAGCCGTCCACGACCACGCCAAGCGCCGGCCCGTGGCTTTCGCCCCACGTGGTGAACCGGAATAGGCGCCCGAACGAATTGTGCGACATGGCCCTCCATAGCTGGCCTATATGAATGGTCCGTGCAACGGAGCGCGCCGCTTTGCCCAGAAATGATCTCATCCCCCCATCCCCCACCGCCGCCGACTACGCCGCAAGCGAGCCGCCGCCGGATGACGCGGCATTCTTCGACACCGTCGCCCCATTCCTGCTGTTCAGGGACTGGCTCGCTGAAGCGCGCGCCCACGAGCCCAATGATCCCAACGCCATGGCGCTCGCCACGGTCGGGGCCGACGGCTTGCCCGACGTCCGGATGGTCCTGCTCAAGGATGTCGAAGGCGGTGGGTTCACGTTCTACTCCAATACCCAGAGCGCCAAGGGCCTCCAGTTGGCGGCCAATCCGCAGGCGGCGTTGTGCTTTCACTGGAAGTCCTTGCGCCGGCAGGTGCGCGTGCAGGGGCCGGTGACCTTCGTGGACGACAGCGTCGCCGACGCCTACTTCGCGACCCGCGATCGCGGCGCGCGGCTGGGTGCGTGGGCGTCCGACCAGTCGCGGCCGCTTGAGGACCGCCAGGTGCTGGAGGCGCGCATCGCGGAGGCGGACGCCCGGTTCGGGGCCGCCGAGCCGCCGCGACCGCCGCACTGGACCGGCTGGCGGCTTGCGCCCACGCGCATCGAGTTCTGGCGCGACCGGCCGTTCCGTCTGCATGACCGGCTGGAGTTCCGCCGGCCGGGGCCGCATGAGCCATGGCGCCGGCGCCGGCTGTACCCCTGAGGCCCGTTTCGCGTCGCCGCGTTTAGCGGCTGTTAACCGCGTCCGGCCGACGGTCCCCGTCCTTGGGATCCGTTCGGTGGAGCAGGCGATGCGCAGCATTTTGGTGGCCATGATCGGGGTGGTGGCGGCGTTCGCGCTGGCCACGCTGGGCGCCCGCGGCGCCACCCGCCATGGGCTGCGCGCCGCCGCCGCCCAGCCCCGCGCCGCCCGTCGCGACGACCTCGCGCGCGAGGCGATTGCGCCGGTGGCCTACGCGCGCATCAACTCCCTGTGGGGCGAGACCGCCATCGCCCCGTGCATGATCGGCGCGGTCTGGAGCGCGGGGGCCGCGCACGCGTCCTTCGCGCCGCAGATGCGGCTGTCCGTTCGGGCGCCGGTGAAGGCGGCCGCGCGCGATGTGGCGCTGGAGCCGGGGGCCGCGCCCGTCGTCCGCGTCCTCAACATCGCGGATTTCCGCCCCCGCGATCGCGCGCCGCGCCTGGCGCGGCGCTACGACACGCTGCGCAAGGCCGCCTGACCGCGCCGCGACACGCGGTGCAAATTGCCGCGGCGGCATCCGCCCAGTAGTGTCCCGCCAAACGCCTGAACGGTCGATGGAGGGAACGCATGCTGGGATTGATGCAGGACTGGTCGATGACCCTGGACAAGGTCCTCGACCATGCCCGGACCGCCGGTCCCGACCGGGAAGTGGTGACCCGCAGCGTCGAAGGCCCCGTCGTGCGCACCACCTACGGGGAAATGTGGGGCCGCGCCAAGCAGGCCTCCCATGCGCTCCGCGCCGCCGGGATCGGGTTGGGCGACCGGGTGGCCACGCTGGCCTGGAACACCGCGCGCCACATGGAGGTGTGGTACGGCGCGATGGGCATCGGCGCCGTCCTGCACACGCTCAATCCGCGCCTGCTGCCGGAGCAGATCGCATGGATCGCCAACCACGCCGAGGACAAGATCCTGTTCGTGGACCTGACGTTCGTGCCGATCGCGGAGAAGATCGCGGGCCTCATGCCCACGGTGCAGCGTTACGTGATCCTCACCGATCGCGCGCACATGCCCGCCACCGCACTGCCCGGCGCGATCGCCTACGAGGACTTCATCGAAGGCCGGCCCCAGGACGTCGTGTGGGGAGGGTTCGACGAAAACACCGCCGCCGGCCTCTGCTACACGTCCGGCACCACGGGCAACCCCAAGGGCGTGCTCTATTCCCACCGGTCCAACATGCTGCACGCCTTCGCCGCCAACCAGGGCGACGCGTTCGGTCTGCGGGCGCGGGACGTGGTGATGCCGGTGGTGCCCATGTTCCACGCCAACGCATGGGCGATCACGTTCATCGCGCCGATGTCCGGGTCCAAGCTCGTGATGCCCGGCGCAAAGCTCGACGGGCAGTCGATCTACGAGTTGCTGGAGACCGAGAAGGTCACCTTCACCGCGGCGGTGCCCACCGTTTGGCTGATGCTGCTGTCGCACCTGCGCGACAACAAGCTCACGCTGTCCACGCTCAAGCGCGTCGTCATCGGGGGATCGGCGGTGCCGGAGGCCATCCTGCGCGCGTTCGAGGAGGACTACGGGGTGGAGGTCGTGCACGCCTGGGGCATGACCGAAATGAGCCCGATGGGCACGCTGTGCTCCATGGGCCCGCAGCAGGAGGCGCTTCCGCACGAAGAGCGCATCAAGATGAAGCTGAAGCAGGGCAAGACGCCGTTCACCGTGGAGATGAAGATCGTCAATGACGCAGGCGAGAACCTGCCGCGCGACGGCCGGACCTTCGGACGCCTGATGGTGCGCGGGCCGGCGGTCACCAAGAGCTACTTCAAGAACGAAGGCGCCCGCCAGGACACCGGCTGTGCGCTCACCGCCGACGGCTGGTTCGACACCGGCGACGTCGCCACCATCTGCCCGCAAGGGTTCATGACCATCACCGACCGCGCCAAGGATGTGATCAAGTCCGGCGGGGAGTGGATCAGCTCCATCGACATCGAGAACATCGCCGTGGGCGCGCCCGGGGTCGCCAACGCCGCCGTCATCGGCATCTACCATCCGAAATGGGATGAGCGGCCGCTGCTGATCATCCAGCCGAAGCCCGGCGAGACGCCCGTGCGCGAAGCGATCATGCAGTTCCTGGAAGGCAAGATCGCCAAGTGGTGGACGCCTGACGACGTGGTGTTCGTCGACCAGATCCCGCTCGGCGCCACCGGCAAGATCAACAAGATGGCGCTGCGGGAGACTTTCAAGGACTACAAGCTGTCCACAGCAGCCTGAGGCCGGGGGCGGGCCTGTCCCGCCCCCTGTTTTCGCCCGGCGCCAGCGGCTACAACGGCCCCATGAGTCGAGACGCCCCCGATCCCGCCACCCTCAGCTTCGAACAGGCCCTTGGGGAACTGGAGAAGATCGTCGCGCAGATGGAGCGCGGCGACGTGGCGCTGGAGGATTCCATCGCGCTCTACCAGCGGGGCGCGGCTCTCAAGGCCCACTGCGAGGCCAAGCTCAAGGATGCGCAGTTGAAGGTGGAGCAGATCGTCCTTGGGCCCGAGGGGCCGCGCAGCGAGCCCGCCAAGATCGGCTGAGCGCGCGAACCTTTGGGGGGCCTTGCGCGTAGTGTGGCCATGACCAGATCCCTGTTTTTCGCCCTCGCCGCGGTCGCCGTCGCCGGTTGCTCGTCGTTCCAGCCCGTCCAGCGGGCCGAGCAGCCGCCCTTGCAGGCGGTGGAGTCCGTGGACCTCGCGCGCTACCGCGGCCTCTGGCACGAGCAAGCGCGGCTGCCCAACTGGTTCGAACGCGGGTGCGTCGCCGCCACCGCGACCTACACCGAGCGGCCCGACGGGCTCATCGGCGTCCGCAACGTCTGCACCAAGGCCGATGGCGGCACGGAGGACGCCGTGGGCCGCGCGCGCGTGGTCGACGCCGTCAGCAACGCAAAGCTCAAGGTGAGCTTCTTCGGTCCGTTCTGGGGCGACTACTGGGTGATCGACCTCGCGCCCGACTACAGCTGGGTGATCGTGGGCGAGCCGAGCGGGCGGTACCTCTGGGTGCTCACGCGGGCGCCGGCGATCGACGCGGGCCAGAAGGCCGACTTTCTCGCGCGCATCGCCGCGAAGGGCTATCGCACGGACAGGCTGATCTGGAATGGCGCCTAGAGCACGGCCCGGTGCGCGATCGTCCGACGCTCAAGCGGCCTCAAGCGCAAATTGCGGCCTCGCCCACGCCGAGATCCTGACCGGCGTTCTTTAATCGCCGCGGTCAAGCCGAAGCGGGCAGGCGCGACGCTCGTCAGCGGTTGGCGCGTGCATACGCTGCGCCCTGGCGGCCGGCGAGGTCCACGAGATCGCCCATGGCGATGTTCATGTCCACCAGGTGCAGGCCCCAGTCCGCCAGCACCACGCCGTTGGCGATGACGTCGCCGGGGATGTCGTCCGTGCGCGGGTCGGCGGGGTCGGCGTTGACGCGCACGGAGAGCCACTGGTGCGTCCCGTTCGCCTGGCACTGCGCCGAGAGGAGCCCGGGCGTCGCCACAAAGGGCGTCTCGACGGATTTGCCCGCCGCCCATGTCCGCGTCGGCCCCGGCGCGGGCGAAACGACGGTGGCGGAAGTCGCGGCCAGATAACTGCGCAGCGGCGCCGCGCCGCCGGACAACGCCGCCGGGTTCACGCACGCCGCCAGCACGTCGCCGCCCACCGCAGGCGAAGCGGCGTTCATCTGCGCGGCGCCGAAGCGCGAGGACGGAGGCGGCGGGGCCGTCTCCCTGAACGACACGTAGGAGACCACGCACCCCGTCTGGTCCGGCTGCGCGCACAGGGGCGTGGATTTGAACGCCCCGCCCACCACGCCGCCGCGCGGCACGGGTACGTTGGCGCCGATCAGGTAGGCGGCCACCATCCTGGCCGCGACGGGCTTGCCTTCGATCTCACGCGCGACAAGCGCGGTGAGCAGCCCCGCGCCCTGACTGTGGCCCACCAGCAGCACGCCGCGACCCTCGTTGTGCCGCGCCAGGTATGTCTCCCACGCGGCCTTCACGTCGGCATAGGCCATGGCGGGATCGGAGGGGATCGGCCGGCCCGTCAGCAGCCCCCGCAGCGCCGTCAGCGTCACCTGCCGGTAGAGGGGCGCGAACGGGCGGCAGACGGCCGCAAAGCGCGCGAATTGCTGCGCGACGACATAGCGTTCCTCTGCGTCGGCGCGCATGTCGCTGTTGCCGCCGGGATCGTTGGACACCGTGGGATAGACGTAAAAGCAATCGATCGCGGGATCGGCGGAGGGCGCGAAGGCCTCCGTGGCGAGGGCGCCGTCGGCCGCGACGACGGTGGTGGTCAGGTCCGTGTCGCACAGGCCCGCGTGGCCCGGCAGGCATGCCCACGATTCGGGGTTGGCGTAATCGGGCGCGCCGGTTTCCGCATGCGCGGGAGCGCACAGCATCGTCAGCGCCGCGCACGCGGCGAACAGGATCGGTTTCATGGCGTTTCCCCGGGCCGGTTCTCGAACGGTCCCGTCGGAACCATGGCGCGGTCGCCAGGGGTCGTCCAGAGGGTGGTCGCGTCGGCGCCGTCCGCTACGCTTGCGCCGGCGGCGGTCTCTGCTAAGGCCCTGCGATGCAGACACTCGACCAACGCCTCCGCGACATCGCCGACCGCATGACCGCCGCCCTCGACGCGCTGTTGCCGCGGGTGCAGGGCCCGGAATCGCGCCTGCTGGAGGCCATGCGCTACGCCGCGCTCGCCCCCGGCAAACGGCTGCGCCCGTTCCTTACGCTTGAGGCCGGCGCCATGTTCGACGCGGACGAGAGCGCGCTCCTTCGCACCGCCGTCGCCATCGAGTGCATCCACACCTATTCGCTTGTCCACGACGATCTGCCGTGCATGGACGATGACGACCTGCGCCGTGGATTGCCCACGGTGCACCGCCAGTTCGACGAGGCCACCGCCGTGCTGGCGGGCGACGCGCTGCTGACCCACGCCTTCGAGATCCTGTCCGACCCCGCGACGCACCGAGATCCGCAGATGCGCTGCCTGCTTGTGGCCGGTCTCGCGCGCGCCGCCGGCGCGCAAGGCATGGTGGCTGGCCAGATGATCGACATGGCCGGCGCCACCGTGGCTGGCGACATGGCGGCGGTGGCGCGCATGAACCGGCTCAAGACCGGCGCGCTCATCCAGTTCTCGGTGGAAGCCGGGGCGCTGATCGGGGCCGCGCCGGACGACGCCCGCCACGCCCTCACCCGGTACGCCACCAACGTCGGCACCCTGTTCCAGATGGCCGACGATCTCCTCGACGTGGAGGGTTCCGCGGCGGAGACCGGCAAGGCCGTAGACAAGGACGCCGCCGCCGGAAAGATCAATCTCGTCAGCCTGTTGGGCGTGGAAGGGGCCCGCCAGCAGGTGCGCCTTCTCGCCGCACAGGCGAAGGAACACCTCGCCCTTTTCGGCTCACGGGCCAAACTGCTGTCGGCGGCGGTCGATTTCATCGTGGAGCGGCGATATTGATCGCCCTCGCGCCATGAACCGGGCGTAATCTTCGACAAGCCTGCCGTTCCGCGTCGCCCCGATCGAGAGGGTCCATGACCATCGCCACGCCGCTGCTCGATACTGTCCGTTGGCCGGCGGATCTCCGCGCGCTGGAGGAATCCAGCCTGCGCCAACTCGCCGACGAACTGCGCAGCGAGACCATCGACGCCGTCTCCGTCACCGGCGGCCACCTGGGCGCGGGGCTCGGCGTCGTCGAGCTCACGGTGGCGCTGCACTATGTGTTCGACACGCCGGACGACGTGCTGATCTGGGACGTGGGCCACCAGGCCTACCCCCACAAGATCCTCACCGGCCGGCGAGACCGCATCCGCACGCTGCGCCAGGAAAATGGGCTCTCGGGCTTCACCAAGCGGTCGGAGAGTCCGTTTGACCCCTTCGGCGCGGCCCATGCGGCGACGTCG
>JANRIM010000127.1:0-12669 GCA_033764865.1 Hyphomonadaceae bacterium | reverse complement strand
GTCTCGCGGCCGCCCAACCCGATGATCGCGCGGCTGCCGGGCGATGTCCGCACGTGGCTCGCCTCGGTGTCGCTGGCGGAGGATCGCCGCTTCGGCTCCGCCAACTACATGCCGCTGGCCGACGGGGCGGTGTACCGTGTGGTCATCACGCAATCGGGCTTCAACGCCGAAGCCGCCAACGCGGCGGCGAAGGCGGCGGTGCGCTGAGCTAGCGTTGCCGCCAGCGCTTTGCGAGCCTGTCCAGCGCGATGGCCATCTTGACATCGAAGGCTGTCACGTAGTGGCCGGCATCCCACGTGGACAGTTTCACGGTCACGTCCGCGTACTTGGCTTCGATGATCGGGTGGTGCTTCAGCTTCCGGGTGATGCCGCTCATACGATGCATGAAGGCGAAGGCGTCGCCGTCCTTGGCGAACATGAATTTCTTGCAGAGGAATTCTCGGACAGCGCCCGTGACCGTGGTGTCGTGCACGGTCTCGATCGTCCACCCTGGAAGGCGCCGTTCGCGCTTGAGGGCCTCAAGCGCCTCGTCGCTCAGGGGCTCGACCAACCGCTTGATGGCGCTGGACGGCGGCAGCATCTCGTCCTGCCGTTTCACCCGGAGCGCGAACTTGGCGGCGAGCGTTTCGCAAATGGTGCGGAGGTCCTGGTCCCAGCTTTGCGTCCGCAAGGGCAGCGCATTGAACGTCCGCATCTTCCTGAGATCGTCAGGAAGTGCGGCCTCGGGTGGAAATTCGGCGCCGTTCACCAACACGGGCAGGATCGCGCCCGATGGGTGCGCCAGCGCCCGGGCGCACTCGCGTCGCACCCAGTCGTTGGGATCGTGAAGCCGCGGCGCCGCGCCATCGTGCATTCCGGCCCAATTCGGGCCGATCAGCGCGATGAGCACGCGCGCCTTGCGCAGCGCGTCCTCAAGGACATCGGGCCATGCGTCGCCGCCCTGTATGCGATTGAGATCGACGAACACCGGCACGCCAGCCAAGCGCAAATCCAGCTCGGCCCGGAGTGCGAGCGCCACCGGGCCGGTATCGTCGCGGCGGTAGCTGACGAAAACGACGGTGTCGCGCATGCGATCCCCCGCGGCGTTGGGCGTCGGCCCGATCTGGCGCCGTAAGGCTTTTCGTGCCATACGGCCCCCTCCATGGCCACCCTGATCTCAGCCCCCGCGCAGGCGTCCACGCCGGCGCTTCCCTCGCTCGTGGGTCTCACCCGGGACGAACTGCGTGCGCAGATGGTGGCGATGGGCGTGCCCGCCGCCAAGGCGAAGATGCGCGCCGAGCAGCTCTGGCGCTGGATCTACCACTACGGCGTCACCGAATTCGCGCAGATGACGAATGTCGCCAAGGAGCTGCGCGCGGAGCTGGCGCAGCACTTCACGCTGGCGCGCCCGGAGATCGTGGAGAAGCAGGTCTCGGTGGACGGCACGCGCAAGTATCTCATCCGTCTCGCTCCCGGGGTGGAGGCGGAAGCCGTGTTCATTCCGGACGTGGGACGCTCGGGGGCGTTGTGCGTGTCGAGCCAGGTGGGCTGCACGCTCAACTGCACGTTCTGCCACACGGGCACCCAGGCTCTGGTGCGCAACCTCACGAGCGCGGAGATCGCCGCGCAGGTGATGATCGTGCGCGACGACCTCGGCGAGTGGCCCACCTCGAACGAGGACCGCCTGCTCACCAACATCGTGTTCATGGGCATGGGGGAGCCGCTCTACAACCTCGACGCCGTCGACGCGGCCATCGGCGTCATCGCCGACGGGGACGGCCTGTCCATCTCGCGCCGCCGCACCACCGTCTCGACCGCGGGCGTGGCCCCGAAGATTCCGGAGCTGGGCGCCCGCACGGGCGCGATGCTCGCCATTTCGCTGCACGCCACCAACGACGATCTGCGCAACGAGTTGGTGCCGCTGAACCGCAAGTATCCGCTGGCGGCGCTGTTCGACGCCATCCGCCAGTATCCGCAATTGTCCAACGCCAAGCGCGTGACGTTCGAGTACGTGATGCTGAAGGGCGTCAACGACAGTCTCGCCGAGGCCCGCGCCCTCGTGCGCTTGCTGGCCGGCGTTCCCGCCAAGATCAACCTCATTCCGTTCAATCCCTGGCCCGGCACGGCGTACGAATGCTCCGACTGGCCGACGATCGAGGCGTTCGCCGATGTGCTGAACCGCGCGGGGTACGCCTCGCCCATCCGCACGCCGCGGGGGCGCGACATCCTCGCCGCCTGCGGCCAGTTGCGCAGCGAGAGCGTCAAGGTGCGCGCCAGCGCCCGCGGGCGGCCCTCGGCGGAGTAGGGGCGTGTCCCGCACGTTCCACGGCGTCCGCGGCGTCTATCGCCCGCTTGTCATCGACGATGCGGACGCGCTCTTCGTCGCCCACAGCGATCCCGAGGTGCACCACTTCTGGAGCGGGCCTGCGCACGTCTCTCTCGAGGAATGCCGGGACTATCTGGCGCGCACGCTGGCGATGTCGCCGCACCAGTGGGCGTTGACGAAGGACGGCGGGGAATGTCTGGGCCGGCTTTCCCTGTTCCCGCATCGCGCTGGCGTGGCCGAAATCGGCGTCATCATGCGGCGTGCGGCCCAGGGTCTGGGGCTCGCCGGCGAAGCGCTCGACTTCGTCGCCCGCCATGCCTTCATGGATCTCGGCGTGGAGCGCCTGTGGGCGGACGTCGATCCCGACAATGCAGCTTCGCTGCGTTTGTTCGAACGGCACGGGTTCGTGCGCGAGGCGGTGCTGCGCCATAACTGGAAGACGCATATCGGCCTGCGCGACAGCGTCATCCTGGCGCGATTCGCCCCGTGATCGGCGGTCGACGAGAATCGCGCTAAGCCTTCGTCATGAGCCAGTTTACCCAGACCCTGGGCCTTGTCCTCGCCGCCATCGTGCTGGGATGGACCATTCTTTTCTCGCTGGTGGTGTCGCCGCAGGCGTTCCGGACACTCGACGCCGGACGCGCCAAGCGGATGATCCGGGACACCATGAAGCGCGGCCACCCGCTGGTGGCCATGGTCGCCGCCGGCGCGGCCGCCGCTGCGTTGTTTGCGGGCGCCGTGGGCGGGGCGGTGGTGATGGCGAGCTCTGCGGGCCTGTTACTCCTCGCGGCCTACACGCTCGCCCCGCGCGACGATCCCAAGCCCAAGGCGGGCAGCCGCAAGACCGACACCGCCCGGGTCGTGGCCGCCATGCTCACGGTGATGATCACGTGCGTGGTGATTGCGGGCGTGGTGCTGATCGGCATGCGGGTCTAGGCGCGGGCCTACGCGCCGCGGAAGTGGAAGTACCCGTCCCACGCCTCGTCCAGGCGTGACAGCGCCTCCGGCAGCGGCGTCGCCGTGAAGTGATCTCCGTCCCTTCGCACCAGCCGCAGCCTTTCCAGCTTGCCCAGCGCGTCGCCGATCTCGAAATCCACGTCGGTCCCGAAGGCGGTGCGCAGGAACTGTTCGGCGGCCTTGTCGAGCGCTTCGCGGCTCATCGGGCCGCCGGCCAGCAGCGCGTGATAGGCCAGCATGGCCTCCTTCACGTCCTGCTCCTCCGCCGCGCCCACAAGGCCGTGGATCACGCCCGCGTTGTTGGCGACCGTATGGAAGTAGACCGTGTCGGCGAGCTGCTTCTGGTAGAACAGCCGTTGCCGGTCGAACTTCAGCCGCTGGCGCATGAAGAAGGCGCCGAGCGCCACGAGCCCCGAGAGCGCGGCGAGGGCGCGCTTGAGGTTGTCCTCGGTCAGTTGCCCGCCCTCGAACCCCAGCAACCCTGCGATGACGGCGAAGATCACGGTCAGCGCCGGTCCCAGCTGCGTGAGCAGCGGGATGCCGCCGGCCACGGCGGGCACGCCGAGGATGAGCTGGTCGCGACGCTTCATGGCGGGCGAGGCGCCGGGGTGCAGCGTCATTAGGTCTGCGCGCGGTACGTCGCCGAAATGCTTGAGCAGGATGGCGCCGGGGCGGGCCCCGCGCCGGAACTTGGACACCACCTTGGCGTTCCACAGCCCGTCCTCGCGCGGCAACTCGATCACGATCAGCACATCGTCGAAGATGTCGGAAGCCACCTTCCGGCGGTGAAGGCCCCAGAACCGTCGCACTTCCAGCGTGGCGGGGCGCGCGCCGCGCACGAAGAACCGGATCCGGCGGACACCGCTGTCGCTGGCGCGGACGATGAGGTCCTGGCCATTGCCGATGGCGGCTGCGGCGTAGACGTCGGCGGCGCCGAATTCACGGAAGCTCGCGGCGGCGAGGATGCCCTCCAGTTCCGCAAGGAAGGCGTCCTGGTCGGCTGCCGCGGCGACATTCTCGGCGGGGTCCAGCGGCCGGTAGAGCGCGCTCAGCCGTTCCAGTTCGTCAAACGTCTCGTAGTGCATCACCGCAGAGAGCATGCGGCACAGGTCGGCGAACCGCTGTGCGTCCTCGCCCCGCAAGGACCCGCTCCCCGCGAGCGCGGCGGCCAGGTCCGACCGCCCCGCCGGAATGTAGCTGTCGCGCACCGCCATGGCGTCACTCCGGCGTCAGCAGGAAGTGGCCGTGCAAGGCCGCGATGGGGTCGGCGCGCTCGAACTGCCAGGCCTCGGCGCTGACGCTGGCGATGCGCCGGCCCTGCCGCGTGACGATGGCGCGGGCGAAGGTGGCCGTGGGACGGCCGGAGCGGAGATAGTCGATGTTGATGTCGATGGTTTTGGGCAGCTGCGCCTGCCCGAGCCGCAGCCCCACCGTCATCACGGCCGCGAACTCCAGCAGGGCGCCCACCACGCCCCCATGCAGCGCCGGCAGCACGGGGTTGCCCACGAGGGCGTCGCGGTAGGGCAGCACGAGCGTCAGCTCGTCGCCGCGCAGCTCGAGATCGACGCCGAAAAATCGCGCGAACGGCACCGCCGCCAGCCGCGCGCGCAGGGCCGCTTCGTCGACGGGGGCCGCGGGCGCGCTCATCGGGACGGCTTCAGGTTGGCGCCGGGCCGGCGGCCGCCGTCGGAGGCGATCATGAAGGCGGCGGTGGCGTTGGCGACGGGGTCCTCCGGATCGTCCTCGAACGCCACTGCGCGCACGAAGGCCACCGACCGCGTGACCTTGTAGCAGTGCGCCTCCGCCAGCACGCCGCGGCCCACGGCGGCGGGGCGCATGTAGTCGATCCGCAGGTCCAGCGTCGCCACGCTCTGGCGCACGGGCATCGCCGACATCACCGCGGCCCCGCAGACATGGTCGAGCAGGGCGGTGATCACGGGCCCGGCGATGACGCCGCTCTCAGGATCGCCCACCAGCTCCGGCCGGTAGGGCGCCCGCATGCGCACCCGCGCCGGCGCGAAGGAGACGAAGCTCAGCCCCAGCGCCCGGGCGTAGGGCGTGGCGTCGATCATGGCCTGGACGATCTCGCCGAGGCTGGGGGGGTCGGTCGTCATGCTGCGGCCTGATTGCGGCGACGCTGGAAAAAAGACAACAGTCCCGCCCCCAAGGAGCCCGTGCCGCATGCGTTGGTTGATCCTGCTCACTCTCTTGCTGTCGGCCTGCGCGACCGCGCCTGCGCCCGACAAACGCGCCCTCGCAGCCGAGGTGTTCGCCCTGTCCGGGGGGCTGGAGGACATGAAGCTCATGGCGCGATATGCGCCGCTGCTGGTGCAGGGGGAGGATGTGAAGGCCCGGTGCCTTGAGGCGTTGGGGCGCGACCCCAACCCGCTGGCGCGGGCCGCCTGCGACATGGCCGAAAGCGCCGCACGGGGCCTGGCCCGCGGGCAGGGGGGCCTCTAGGACGCGCTGGAAGCCCAGATCGCGCGCATGGAGAGCCGGGCGGTGGAGGCGATGGCGGACACCTACTCTACCGCGGAGCTGTCGGCGATGCGGCGGCACTATGCCTCGGCGGAGGGGCGGTCGATCGTGGCCAAACGGTCGGCGTATCTTGCGCGGCTGGTGGGCGCCCGCTGAAGTTGACGGCCCGTCACGGGATGGGGACACTACCCCGGGTTGGAGTGCGGCGAACATGACGGACACGATGGCGGACAGGGCGCGGGACGGCGACGCCCAAGGGGGCCCGGCCGAAACCCTCGAACAGCTGGGGCGGCGGGAGCAGTCCAAGGCCGCCAACCGCCAGGCGATCCTCAGCGCCGCGCGCCGCGTGTTCGCCCAGCTTGGCTATGAGGCCGCCTCCGTCCGCGACATCATCCGCGGCACCGACCTCGCCTCCGGGACGTTCTACAATTACTTCAAGTCGAAGGAGGAGGTGTTCGAGGCGCTGGCCGACGACGGCGCCCGCCGCTTCCGGCCCATCCTGCGCGCCCAGCGGGAGCGCGCGACGAGCTTTGAGGACTACCTCAGCGGCGCGGTGCACGCCTACTTCACCTTCCTCGTGGGGGAGCACCGATCGGGCGGGCACCCCACGCTCGACCGCGGCCCCCACGTCCGGGCCAACACGCCGGAGATGATCGCGGTCTACGAAGAGGTGCGCGACGGCGTGGCTGACGCCATCGCCCGCGGCCTCGCGCCCCGGGTGGACCCGGACTTCGTGGCCGCGGCGTGCATCGGCGTCGCCCAGGAGGTGGGCGACGTGATGCTGAAGGCCAATCCGCCTGACGTCGCCCGCGCCACGCAGTTCGTCACGGCCTTCATCCTGGGCGGCGTCACTGGCGGCGCGGCGGCGTCTCAAACCGACCGATGAGCGTCTCGGCGTCGGCGAGCGCCGCGCACGCGGCGTCAAGCGCGACGTATCGCACCTTCTCGGTCCGCAGGAACGCGTCATAGTCCGCCTCACTGGTCCAGCGGTCGATGGTGGCGTAGCTCGACGTCCCGCCCCCGAGCAGCTCGGTCCCCTGGAATGCGGGCGATCGCGAGAACAGTGTTTCCCACGCGCCGCCCGCCCCGTAGGCTCGCTCGAACGCCTCGGCGTTTTCCTGTTTCACCTCATAACGCCAGATGATCGCCAGCATGACCGCACCGCTCCCCGCCACCATGCGCGCCTTTGTCTGCCGCGCGCTCAGCGATGATTGGTCCGGCGCGGACCTCGATCAAGCGCCGGTTCCACGCCCGCAGGCGGGGGAGGTGCTGATCAAGGTGGCGGCAGCCTCCGTGAACTTTCCGGATCTGCTGATGTGCCAGGGCAACTACCAGCTCAAGCCGCCGCTCCCGTTCAGCCCGGGGATGGAGGCGGCCGGCGTGGTGGCGGCGCTCGGCGCGGGCGTTTCGGGCCATTCGGTGGGCGACGAGGTCGTCGCTGGCCTTCGGGTGGGCGGCTTTGCGGAGTATGCGATCGCCCAGGCCGGGGCGGTGCGGGCGCTTCCGCGGGCGCTCAGCATGGCGCAGGGGGCCGCGTACGGCGCCGCCTATCTGACAGCGTATGTCGCGCTCGTGCGGCGGGGGGCGCTCGCGGCGGGAGAGACGCTGCTGGTGCACGGGGCCGCCGGCGGCGTCGGGCTTGCGGCGGTGGACCTCGGCAAGCAGCTGGGCGCGGTGGTCATCGCCACGGCCTCGACGGAGGCCAAGCGCGCGTTCCTTGCGTCCTACGGCGCAGACCACGTCCTCGCGCCTTCCGGTTTCCGCGAGGCGGTGAAAGACCTCACCGGCGGGCGCGGCGCGGATGTGATCTACGATCCCGTGGGCGGCGATGTGTTTGACGAGAGCGTACGGTGCATCGCGTTTGACGGGCGTCTCCTCGTCATCGGCTTCACAAGCGGGCGCATCCCGTCGGTTTCGGCCAACATGCCGTTGATCAAGGGCTTTTCGGTCGTTGGCGTGCGTGCGGGGGAGTACGGCCGCCAGTTTCCGGAACGGGGGCGCGAGAACGCGGACGCGATCTGGGCGCTTGCCGACGAAGGCCGCCTGCGCCCCCACATCCACGCCACCGCGCCGCTTGAACGTGTGAAGGACGCCTTCGCGATGCTCTCGTCGCGCGCGGTGATCGGCAAGGTGGTCGTCACCCCCTGAGGGGCGGTCGCTGCGGCTACGCCAGACGCCCGGGGGCGTTGGTGGCGATCTTGGCCAGGCGGTGCTTCAGCATCGCGGGAGACACGGGCTTGACCACGTAGGCGTTCACGCCCGCGGCGCGCGCGGCGACGATGTCGGCGCGTCCGTCGCGGCTCGTCAGCAAAACCACCGGCGTATCGCGGCGCGCGCCATTGGTGTCGCGGCGCAAGGCGTCGATGTGGTCGCCAATGTCGCCGCGGGCGGGCCAATCCGTCACGATGACGTCGACGCCTGTGTCGGCGGCGCGCTCGCATGCGGGGCCGCAGGCGGGGGTCACGTCGGTCACGCCGGCCGCGCGCAGGACATCGCACGCAAACGCGCGTGCGCCCTCGGTGGCGAACACCGCGAGCGCGGTGCGCGGCAGGTTCTGGCGGGCGGCAGCGCGCCGGGCGGGGAGGTCGAGCAGTTCGGCGACAGCTGGCATAACGGGCCTCACGCGACGGCGGCGACGATCCGCTGCCGTTAGGTGTAACAGACGGAAACTAGAATTCCGTGAACGCCCGCGTGGTTCCGATGGTTGAAAAACCGTTAGCCGCCCGGTGCTTGCATCACACCGTCCGCTTGGCGCGATCCTTGTCGTTCTGCGCGCGGATCGCTGCGGCGGCCTGGGCCCACTGCTCGTCGGTCCATGCGGTGAGGGCCGAGAAGTTGCCTCCGCCGGCCTGGTAGGCCGCCCCGTCGATGGCGACGCACTGGCCGTTGATGTAGCTGGCGCCCTTGCCCATCAGCAGGACGGCGAGATTGCACAGCTCGTGCATCTCGCCTACCCGCCCCATGGGATTGCCGCCGCTCTGGTCGCGCATCGACCCGCCGCCCGCGCCGTCGGGATTGAGACGCTTGGACATGCCCTCCGTGGGGAAGGGGCCGGGTGCGATGGCGTTGGCGCGGATGCCGTAGCGCGCCCATTCCACCGCCAGCGACTGCGTCATCGCGTTGAGGCCCGCCTTCGACATCGCCGACGGCACGACGAACGCGCTGCCGTTCCAGACCCAGGTTGTGAGGATCGACAGGATCGACCCGCCGCGTCCTTCGGCGATCCACCGCTTGCCGATGTTCAGGGTGGTGTAGAACGAGCCGTGGAAAACGATGTTCGCGATGGCGTCGAACGCGCGGGTGGAGAGATCTTCGGTCCGGCTGATGAAGTTTCCCGCGGCGTTGTTGACGAGGCCGGTGAGCGGTCCGTGCGCCCAGATGGCGTCCACCATTTCATTGATGGCGTCCGGCACGCGGATGTCGCACGGGTGGGCGTGCACGGCGCCGCCCTCCGGATGGGCGGCCTTCAGCGCGGCGGCGGTCTCCTGGAGGATTTCCCCGCGCCGCCCGCAGATGTGGACGTCGGCGCCCAGCATCATGAAGGCTTCCGCCATTTCGCGGCCAAGGCCGCTGCCGCCGCCGGTGACGAGAATGCGCTCGCCCTTCAACAGGCCGGGCTTGAACATGATCTGGGCGGCGTCCATGGCGTATCTCCCTGTGTGTGGCCGCCAGTCTTGGCGCCCGCGCGCACGCCGGACAATCCGGCGCCTCTACGTCACGCCCGGTTTCTCCGCGCGCGGCGCAGCCGCATGGCGGGTGGCGTACGCCAGCAGGACGAACGACAGCCCCGCCGACGCGGCGCACATCACCCCCAGCGCCGCGAACGATCCGCCCTGGACAAGCGCGCCCGCAATGGCGGGTGCGACGGCGTTGATCATGGTGGCGACCCCACCGGCGGCGGTGTTGGTGGCCCCCGTACGGTCGATGCGAACGCCCATCGTGGGGACGAGGATGGTCAGGAACACGTACATGACGGATTGCAGGCCGTAGGCCGCCAGATAGATCAACGCCGACGGCGACCACGCTACGGTCGTGGCCATGGCGCCGAACGCCGCCAGCGACACCAGCATGCCCACGCGCACCCAGCGGTCCCGCACCAGCATCGCGCCGGCGCCCATGAGGCCCGCCAGCACGCTGGCCGCGGCGATGATCTGGCTGATCTGGTCGGCCGCGAGGCCATGGCTGAGGCCGATCCGGGCGAAGAAGTGCCAGACCGCGGTCGATCCGAAAAAGAGGCAGCCGTAGCCGAGCACGTAGGGCGAGCGGAGCGATTGCGCGATGGGCAGGTGCGGACCGCTCACATGCGCCGGCGCGCGACCACCGGGCATCAGCGCGATGAAGGCCGCCGCGATCACCGCCGCCGCCGCCAGCACGCCGAAGACGCCGGTCTGCGATTGCGCCTTGGCGCTCTCGCCCGCGATCAGGGCGGCGGTCACGGACGCCATGGTCCACGGGATCACCAGCACGCCGGAGGCGCGCTGGGGGCTTGCGAATTGGGCGTAGACGGAGGCGCCCGCCGCGCCCAGGCACGCCGCGCCCGCGCCCGCGGCCAGCCGCGCGGCGGCGAGGTCCCATAGTCCGGCGCCCGGAATGCCGGCGGCGTTGCCGGCGCAGAACAGCGCCGCTCCGATCAGACCAAGCGTGCGCGGCGCGATTTTCGTCAGTTGCGTGGACAGCCACAGCGTCAGCGTGGCGTTGAGCAGGATTTCCGCAGTGCGGATGGACCCGATCTCCACCGGCTCCAGCCCGCGCACGTCCATCGCCACGCTGTTGAGCAGCGGCGAGACCGTGACCGTGACTGCAGGCGCCAGCACGAGGCCGAACAGCGCGGCGAACAGCCGCCAACGCGGCGGCCCGACCGGTGCGGGGTGGGTGTCGGTCATGCGTTTCCCCGCAGTCTGGTCCTCGGCGACGGCCTCGCGCCCATGAGCTTGGCACGGGGGACCGGACAGAAAAAGGCCGCGCGGCTTGCGCCGCGCGGCCGTTTGAGTGCGCCTCGGGGGGAGGTTCGCCGGTTACGGATTGGAGGTCCAGGAACCGGTGCGAGGCGGGGCGGCGCCTCACGAGCGGTCAGGTGCGCTTCGGAATGGGCGGAAACAAGGCGCCCTTGAGGCGCCTCTGCCTTGCGGAAATGCAGCGTATCCGAGGCGCCAGATGTCACACTTGCGCGTTCAACCGCTCCAGCCGGCGGCCTGCTCCAGCAGAAAGTTTCGGAACGCGATGATGCGGCGCGAGCGCTTCAGGTCGCCCGGATAGATGAAGTACACGTCAAAGCTCGGACCCACTTCCGCGGGCAGCACCTTCACGAGGTTGGGGTTCCCGCGCGCCATGTAGTCCGGCAGGCTGGCGATGCCGAGGCCGCTCTCCACCGCCTGCTGCATCCCGTACACATTGTTGATCGCCAGCAGCGCGGCGCGGGGCTTGTCGTCGTCGCGTCCCGCGCGAACCGCCCAGTCGAGTTCGCGCATCGGGGTCGCGGCGCCGGACTGGTAGGCCACGACCCGGTGGTCGTCGAGGTCCTCCAGCGTCTTGGGCGCGCCGTGCCGGGCGATGTAGGCGGGCGCGGCGTACAGGCTCACGTGGACGGAGAGGATCTTCCGCTGGATGAGGTCCTGGTGCGTGGCGGCCCACAGGCGCACCGCGCACTCCGCCTCCAGCTTGAGAAGGTCGTACTCCCGGTCGTCGAGCAAAAGCTGGAGCTTGAGTTCGGGGTAGAGGTCGGTGAACGCCACCAGGCGCGGCGCCAGCCACACAGACCCGAACGCGATGGGCGCCGTAACGGAGAGATCGCCCATCACCTTCTCGCGGGCGTCCTTCAGGGTGCGCTCGGCGCTGGCGGCGGTCTGGGCCATGTCGCGGGTGAGCTCGTAGAGCGCCTTGCCCGGCCCTGTCAGAAGCAGGCCGCGGGCGTGCCGCTGGAACAGGGGCACCCCGATCTGCTCTTCCAACGCCCCGATCTGCCGGCTGACGGCGGATTGCGAGATGCCCAGCTTGTCGGCGGCGGCGGTCAGGCTGCCCATCTCCGCGGAGTGGTGGAACGTCTTGAGTTTGTCCCAGTCCATAGGAGGTCCGCCATCCGGTGCGGTGAGACTATGCAGGAATGCATGGCTGTGGGGAAGGCGGCGCGCAGCGCGCACAGCGCTCGACGGACCTCGCCGGGCGGTTCCCTGCCCGTGGGCGGGTCGGGCGCCCCGCGCCTCGCTGGCGCCGCACGCCGGGCGGTCTCATATGAGACTGGCCGGCGATCGCGACCGGCGGGAGCCCATCCACCCGTGACCGGATTGCCGGAAGTCCCCGAAGAGCGCGCGCCCCCCGGGCTGCTTGCGCGCATGCCCAAGGTGGTGACGGCGCTGGCGCTGCTGATGGTGGCGATCCAGGCGGGGATGTCGTTCCTCGTCCCGCGTCTGCAACCGGAAATCCTCGACGCGTTCGCCGTGACGCCGGCGCGCTTCCTGTCCCTTGCCGCGATGGGCCGTTGGCCGGAGGCGCTGGCGGAGCTCGGCGGCCACGCGCTCCTGCACGGCGGGTGGCTGCACCTGTTCTTCAACCTGATGATCCTGCTGATGGCGGGGGAGGTGGTGGCGGAACGCTACGGGCGCAGCGTCCTGGGGGCGCTGCGGTTCCTTGCGCTGTTTGCGGCGTCGGCGACGGCGGGCGCGCTCACATACGTGGGCCTCAACCCGGAGTCGCCGGTGCCGATGGTGGGCGCCTCGGGCGCGGCGTGCGGGCTGTTCGCCGGCTATCTCATGGCGGCGCGGCCGGATTGGCGTCAGGCGCTGCGCGATCCCGCCGTGCTGCAGGCGGGCGCGTACTTCCTGGTGGCCAACGTGGGCCTCGCGGCGGTGGCGCGGATCTGGGGCGTGCTGCCCATCGCGTGGGAGGCCCACCTCGGCGGGTTCATCGCCGGCGCGGCGCTGTATCCCGCGCTG
>JANRIM010000118.1:0-45182 GCA_033764865.1 Hyphomonadaceae bacterium | reverse complement strand
CCGGCGCGGCGGCGACCGCGCGCGCGTGCAGCGCCTCGCCCGCAGGTTCGGCGCGCGCGTCGAGCGCGAGCCACGCATCCAGCGCCGCGGCCTCCTCCAGCACAGGCCGGCAAACGGCGGGATGTGCGCGCGCGAACGCCTGTGCGGCTGCGCGCTCGGCCTCCGGCCATCGGGCCGGCGCTGCGCCGTAGGCCTCAACGATCGCCGCGAAACGGTCTGCATCCATGGTCATCGCGTCTGCCCCATCATGGCGGTCCGGCCATCGGCGCCAGCGCCGCCTTCAGCGCGCGCCGTCCCCGTGCGAGCAGGGACTCCAGCGCCTCCACGCTCACCTCGAGCGCTCTGGCGGCCTCGGTGTTCGACAGCTCCTGGTAGTGGCACAGCACGATCGCCGCGCGCTGACGTTCGGGCAGACGCTCCAGCGCAGCGCGCACCTGCGCGGCCTGTTCGAGGCGCACAAGGCCCTCCACGGGACCGGGGCTTGCATCCGCCACGTGGAGACCCGCGTCGGGATCGAGCGTCTCGCGCCGCTTGCGCAGCCGGTCGTAGCAGAGGTTGAGCGCCACCCGGTGCATCCATGTCTCGAACTTCGCCTCGCCCTCGCGCCACGTGGGCGCCGCGCGCCACACGCGGATGAAGACCTCCTGCGCCACGTCCTCCGCTTCGGCGGGGTCCGACAGCATGCGCCGCGCGAGCGCGGTCATGCGCGAGAGATGGCGGCGCACCAGCGCATCCGCGGCGCGCGAGTCGCCCGCGCCGGCGCGGCGCACCAGATCGGCGTCGGGATCGCGCACGCTGCGCCGTCACCGACGCCATGGATGGCGGCGCCCTGCGATCATGGCGTTCCCTGCTTGCGTTTGGCGAGAGCGCCGCGGGCGACGGCCAGCTCTTCGGCGTCAAGGACGTCGTCGCGGTTGGCGTCGAGCCGCTCGAAGAGCGGATAAGGCGCGCCGAGAAACTCCGCCCGGCTGATCTTGCCGTCGCCGTCGGCGTCGCCACCGCCCTCACGGCCGCCGCCGCGGCCCTTGCCCGCCTTGGCGCGGACCGCCGCGCGCTCCGCTTCGGTGATGAAGCCGTCGCCGTCGGTGTCCATCGCGGCGAAGGCGCGCTCGCGCCCGGCGACGGCTTCGGCCTTGGTGAGCTGGCCGTCCTTGTTGGCGTCCGCCGCGCGCAGGCGCGCCTGCAATCCGCCCTCCTGGGCGGCGGCCTGCCCCAGCGGGGCCGGCGTGGAGGTCGTCCCGACCGTGATCGCGAGGGCCAAAGCCGTGACGGCGATGATGGTGCGCATGCTCTTCTCCTGACCGGATCCTTCAACCGTTCAACGGGCCGCGGCGGGGTTTCCGTCGCCGGGGTCGCCCACAGCGCGGGTGAACAGGGCCCGCACGGTCGCCTGCGTCGCCGCAAGGCGGGTCTCCAGCGCGGGAAAGTCCTCCACCCCGCCCACGCGCGCCAGCAGGGCGCGCAGCCGGGCGGGCGCGACGGCGGGATCAAAGGCGTCGGGCACGCACACGCGCAGGACCTGCTGGAGATCGGCGTAGAGCGTCCAGGCGTCGCGCAGGAGCGAGCCGTCCGGCGTCGCCAGCGCGCCGGCCTCCACGAGCGCAGCCATAGCCTCCGGCGCGCGGGCGCGCACCGCCGCGGGGGCCCGTGCGATGGCCAGCGCCTGCACGATGAACTCCACATCCACGACGCCGCCGGGGGCGAGCTTCAGGTCCCACAGGCCGGACGCTGGCCGGTCGCGGTCCATCCGCGCGCGCATGGCGCACGCGTCGGCGAGCACGCGGGCGGCGTCGCGCGGCTGGGCCAGCGTATCCGCCAGGAGCGTGCGGAGGCGCGCCGCGAGTTCCCCGTCGCCCGCCACCACGCGCGCCCGCGTCAGCGCCATCAGCTCCCATGTCCAGGCCTCATGCGCGTAGTAGTGCGCGAACGCCGCGAGCCGCACCGCCACGGGGCCCTTGGAGCCGGAGGGGCGCAGCTGCATGTCCACGTCGTAGAGCAGGCCCTCCTCGGTGGGCGCCGACAACGCGCTGATCAGGCGCTGCGTGAGGCGGGCGTAGTAATCCGCCGCCGGCAGCGGGCGCGCGCCGTCCGACGTCGCCTGCGCCGGCGCGTCATACACGAGCATCACGTCGAGATCGGAGCGCGCGTTCATTTCGCGGCCGCCGAACTTGCCGAGCGCGAGCACCACGTAGGCGCCCGGACACGCGCCGTGCAGCCGCGCCATTTCCTCGCCGGCCACCTGGGCCAGCCCGTCCACGCACGCCTCGGCGAGATCGGCGTAGGCTTCGCCTGCTTCGGCGGCGGTTGCGCGCCCCTGCAGGACCTGCAACGCGATGCGCAGCGCCTCCTCGCGGTGGAAGCGCCGCGCGGCGTTGATGGCGGCCTCGAACGGCGCGACGCCGGAGTGCGCCGCGCCCTGCAGGAGCCGACGCAACGCGGCGCTGCGCCCGCCCGGCGGATCGGCGCGCAGGGGCTGCGTGAAGGCAGGCTCCACCATCGCGTCGAGCAGGGCGGGACGGCGCGACAAGTCCTCCGCCAGACGCGGCGCCAGGCCGAACACGTCGGCCAGATCCGTCAGCAGGCGCGGCTGGGCCTGCAGCAGCGCCAGCGCCTGCACGCCGGCGTTCAGCCCGGACAGGAAATCGTCGAAGCGCGCGAACGCTGTGTCGGCGTCGCCGCTCTCGGCGATCGCGCGCAGCAGGCGCGGCATGATGGCGGTGAGGATCTCGCGCGCGCGTTCGGCCCGCGTGGCGCGGATGCGCCCGTGGTGCCAGCCGCGGACGGTTTCGCTGACGCGCACGGGATCGACGAACCCCAGCTTGCGCAGCGTCTCCAGCGTTTCGGGATCGTTCTCGACGCCGGTGAAGATCAAAGAGCCCAACGGATCGGCCAGGCTTTCCTGGTGCGCGAAGAGGCGCGCATCGATCAGCGCGACCGCGCGCCGGCGCGCAAGCAGCGCCGCATCCAGCGTCGCCCAGTCCTCGAAGCCCGCAAGCGCGGCGAGCCGGGCGCGCCCTTCGGCGTCAGGGGGCACGGTGTGGGTCTGCTCGTCGGCGAGCATCTGAATGCGGTGCTCCACGGCGCGATAGACGCCGTAGGCCTCCGTGAGCGTGGCCGCCGCATCGGGCGACACAGCGCCCGCCTCGCAGAGCGCCGACAGCGCCGCGCAGGTGCCGCGCGCACGCACGCGCGGGTCGCGCCCGCCGAGGATGAGCTGCTGGGTCTGGGCGAACAGCTCGATGTCGCGGATGCCTCCGCGCCCCAGCTTCACGTCGAACGCGCCGGACTGGATTTCGCTGCGGTTGTGGCGGGCGAGGATTTGGCGCTTGATGGCGTGCACGTCCGCTATGGCGGCGTAGTCGAGGTGGCGTCGCCACAGGTACGGGCCGAGGCCCGCGAGAAACGCGTCGCCCGCCGCCAGATCTCCCGCGCACGCGCGCGCCTTGACGAAGGCGGCGCGCTCCCAGTTCTGGCCCACGCTCTGGTAGTAGTGCTCCGCCGCCGCGAGCGACACCGCGACGGGCGTGGAGGCGGGATCGGGGCGCAGGCGCAGGTCCGTGCGGAACACGTAACCATCCACCGTCAGCGTCTCCAGCGCGCGCACCACAAGCTGGGTGAGCCGCACGGCGAGCGCGCGCGGCTCCCCCCGCGCAGGCAACGCGTCGGCGTCGTAGAAGATGCTGAAGTCGATGTCGCTGGAGTAGTTCAGCTCGCGTGCCCCGTGCTTGCCCATGGCTATGACGATGAGCCCCGGCGCAGGATTGGCGGGATCGAGGGGCTGGTCGTCACGCATCTCTCCGCGGGCGCGGACGAGGCGCGCGGCGGCGGTGAGCGCGCTGGCGAGGCTCGCGTCGGCGAGGTCGCTCAGGGCGCCGGTGACGTCGTCGAGCAGCCAGGCGCCTGCCAGATCGGCGACGGCGATCGCCAGGTGCGCATGCCGCTTGGCGATGCGCAGTCGCTGCATCAGGTGATCGAAATCGTCGGCGTGGGCGGCGGCGCGGGCCTCCGCGAGGGCGGCCGTGACGACCGCGACGGGCCCATCGGCGGCGATGCGGTCTGCGACGTCGGCGTCGCGCGCGGCGAGCGCGCCGAGATAGGGTGCGTGCGCAGCCGCGGCCTGCAGCACGGCGGACCAGTCCGGCGCGCCTGCTTCGCCGCCGTCGGCGCGCATTGTCGCCGGCGACAGAGGGCGGCCGTCCGCGCCCAGCGCCGGCCTGACGGCGCTCAACGGAAGCGCTGCCCCTCGCGCCCGTCGAGCGCGGGCAGCACCACCACCGCAGCGGTGCCGAACCCTGCGCCGGACGCCAGACCGTCCTCCAGCAGGAACGCGCCGCCATGCAGCTCCGCCACCGCATCCACCAGCGCAAGCCCGAGCCCCGCGCCTTCGGAACTCAGGTTGGCCTCCAGCCGCACGAAGCGCTGCTTCACCCGTTCACGATCGGCGGCGGGGATGCCCGGGCCGGAATCCGCCACGCGGATCTCCAGGCGCCCATCGGGTCGCTGCCCGCACGACAGATGCACCCGCCCTCCCTTCGGCGTGTACTTCATGGCGTTGTCGAGCAGGTTGGCCAGCGCCTGCGAGATGAGGTGGGCGTCGCCCAGCACCCACATCGGGCTGGCGCGGCCGCGCGTCATCACAAGGCCCGCTTCGTCGGCCGCCGGCTCGTACAGCTCGGCCATCTCCTCCACGATCGGGGCGATGTCCAGCCGCGACAGCCGCCACGTCTCCGCCGACTTGAGGCGGGAGAGCTGGAGCACGGCGTTGAACGTCTTGAGCACGCGATCGGTCTCCGCGCGCGCGTACTGGAGCGCCTCGCGGTCGGCTTCCTCGTCGGGCCTGGACGCGAGCGCCTGATCGAGCCGCTGGCGCAGCCGCGTGATGGGCGTGCGCAGGTCGTGCGCGATGGATTCGCCGGCCGTCCGCGTGGCGTGGGCCTGCTTCTCCAGACGCGCGAGCATGTCGTTGAGGTTCTGGGCCAGCAGGTCGAACTCGTCCCCCCAGCCCTCCACCTTGGCGCGCCGCGTGAGATCGCCGGCCATGACCTTGCGCGTCGTCTCGCTGAGCAACTCCACCCGCCGCGACGCCAGCCACGCCGCCACCAGCCCCGCGAGGATGGAGAAGGCGACGCTGATCCCCGCCGCGTAGGTGAGCGCCTTGGTCATGCGGCTGGCGGCGGCGCGGCTCTCGCGCTGGTCGCGCGCCACAAGCAGGATCGGTCCGTTCAGGAGGCGGCCGAAGTGCGCCCGGGTCTGGTGGGTGGCGACCTCGCCGTCGCTGCTGACGGTGGCGGGAAAATCGATCCACTCGGCCTCGGAGCCGGAGGCCGGCAAGCGCGGCAGGGCGTCGTAGTCTCCGGCGATGACCTTACCGGTCTGGTCGGCCAGCACGTAGTAGAGCGGCCCGGGCGCCGCGGAGCGTTCCACAACCTCCTCGTTCAGCGCGCGCAGCCCCCCGGAGTCGTAGGCGCTCTCCAGCAGGCCGTACTCGCGGAGCACGGCCTGATCGGCCTCCCGGGCGACCTGGAAGGCGGTGGCGTAATAGACGTAGGACAGCAGCGCGAAGACGAGCGCGAGAAAGACGACCGCCTGTCCGAACGCGAGGATGAAGGTCGCCGTCCTTGCGAAGGACGGCAGACTGGATCTCAGGCTTCCAAGCGATACCCCGAGCCGCGCACCGTGTGCAGCAAGGGCGTTGAGAAGTCGCGATCGATCTTCGCGCGCAAACGGGAGATATGCACGTCGATCACGTTGGTCTGAGGATCGAAGTGGTAGTCCCACACTTTCTCCAGCAGCATCGTGCGCGTCACAACCTGCCCTGCGTGGCGCATCAGGTATTCGAGCAGCCGGAACTCCCGGGGCTGTAGATCGATCTTCGTGCCGCCGCGAAAGACCGTGCGCGCCAGGAGATCCATCTCCAGATCGCCGACCTGGAGCCGCGTCACAGGACCGTTACGGTCCCGTCCGTGCCACAAAGCGCGCACGCGCGCCAGCAACTCATCCTTGGAGAACGGCTTGCCCAGGTAGTCGTTGGAGCCGGCGTTGAGGCCCTGCACCCGGTGTTCGACGCCGTCGAGCGCCGAGAGGATAAGCACCGGTGTGGAGACGCCGGCTTCGCGCAGGTCCCGGACGACCTCCTGGCCCTCCTTGTGGGGCAGCATCCTGTCCAGCACGAGCACGTCGTAGGCGGACTCGGTCGCCATCGTCTCGCCGGTGACGCCGTCGTTGGCCACGTCGACGACGTGGCCGTCGTCCTCGAGCACGCGCTTCAGCGTGCGGGCGAGTTCGAGGTCATCTTCCACGACCAGGACTTTCAAGGGCTGCTCCGTTCCCATGCGGGTTCTCCCGTCTAGCCGCGCTTGACCTCGACGCCGAGGAACCGGGCGGGGCCCGTGCGGCCCTGCACCTGCAGGAGCACAGGCCGGTTCTGACGCTTGGCCGTTTCCACCGCGGCGTCCAGATCGTCGGCGGACCGCACCGGCTTGCCGCCGGCGCTGATGATCACGTCGCCCGGGCTCACGCCTTCGTCGGCGAGCACGGAGTTGTCCGTCACGGAGGTGATCACGAGGCCGCCTTCGACGCCGTCGATCTGGTAGCGGCGGCGGTCGTCGGACGTCAGCGTCCGCACGCCCACGCCGAGGCCCTCCGACTGCTCGCCCCCCGGCGCCACGGGGCCGCCGGCGCGCGGATCGACGGCGCTGGCGAGAACCTGTTCGCTGGGGCGTTCGCCGAGACGCACGTTGACGACGCGCCGGGCGCCGTCGCGCTGTACTTCAAGGCGCGCGTCGCGGTTGATGGGGGCTTCGCCCACTTTCTGGGTGAGCGCGCGGCTGTCTTCCACCACAGCCCCGTTGAACGTGAGGATCACGTCGCCCTGCTTGAGGCCCGCGGCGGCGGCGGGGCTGCCCGGCGTCACCGAGGCGACGATCGCGCCCTTGGCGTCGCGCAGGCCGATGCTGGCGGCGATCTCGCGATCCACCGGCTGCACCTGCACGCCCAGCCAGCCGCGCGACACCCGCCCGCTGGAGATGAGCTGGTCCACGACCCGCGCGGCGGTGTCCGACGGGATGGCGAAGCCGATGCCGACGTTGCCGCCCGTGGGCGAGAAGATCGCCGAGTTCACGCCGATTACGTTGCCCTTCAGGTCGAACGCCGGCCCGCCCGAGTTGCCCCGGTTGATCGGCGCGTCAAGCTGCAGGAAGTCCACGTAGTTGCTGTTGCCGAAATCGCGCCGGCCCTTGGCCGAGACGATCCCCGCTGTCGCCGTGCCGTCGAGGCCGAAGGGGTTGCCCACGGCCACCACCCAGTCGCCCACGCGGACGGTGGGCGTCCGGTCGAAGGTCACGTACGGAAAGCGGCCGCCGCCCTTGATCTTCAGCACGGCGAGGTCCGAGCCCGGATCGGCGCCCACAAGCTCCGCCTTCAGCTCCCGCCCGTCCGACAGGCGGATGTCGATCTCCTCGGCGTCGGCCACGACGTGGTTGTTGGTCACGATCGTGCCGTCCTCGGCGATGAAGAAACCCGAGCCGAGCGCCGTCGGCGTGCGGCGGGGGCCGCGCTCCGGGAAGCGCTTCATGAACTCTTCGAGCCCGGGGGGAAGGTTCTCGAAATCCGGACGATCCTGCGTGCCGGCGGACTGGCGCACCGAGATGGACACCACCGCCGGGCTGACCCGCTGGATCAGGTCGGCGAAGCTGACGGGCGCGCCGGCGGGCGGGGCGATCGACTGCGGCTGGATGCGCTGGGCCTCTGCGCGGTCCGAAAGGAGCGCGGGCGCTGCGGTGAACCCGGCGAACACCGCCACGGCGGCGGCGCCGGCCATCAGCATGCTTTTCATCGTCTTCGCGGGATCACTGTCGGCCATCGAATTCCTCAAACTGACGCATCGGCTGGGCGGCGCCCGGCTGCGACCAGGGACGGTGGATAAGCGTCGCCGGTTAGCGCGCCTTTACGGCGAAGTTGGGGTCAACACAGGGGCTTGCGCAAGGGCCGGCGGGCGCGATTCGACACGGTCGACGCGGGAACGGACGTCACGGATCGCCCCGCCACTCGCCCTTGTCCTTCAATGCGTCCACAACCTCGCGCGGCATGTACGTTTCGTCATGTTTGGCGAGGATCCTGTCGGCTTCAAACACCTCCCCGCCGCGCCAGACGCCTTCGGCCACCACGCCCTGGTTTTCGGCGAACAGGTCCGGGGGGATGCCCTCGTAGCGCACCTGCACCACGCCCGCGCCGTCGCTCACCTTGAACAGGACCGTCTCGCTGGCCGGGTCCTTGGCGATGCTCCCCGGCGCCACCATGCCGCCGATGCGCACCCGCTCCCCGGCCTTGGCTTTCGCCGCAAGGTCGGACGGCGCATAAAAATACGCCACCGAGTCCTGGGCCCCGAGCAGGGCCAGCGCGACCGCCCCGCTGAGCAGCACGCCCGCGGCGCCGATCACGATCATTCTCTGCCGGCTGCGTCTCACGCGCACTCTCCCTTACGCCGTCCGCCAATCTTCTACGCGCCGGCGACGGCGGCGCGAAGGCCGGGCGTCAATCGGTCGCCGGAAGGCTGAGCACGGCGGCGAGACCGCCCAGCGGGCTTTCCCCAAGGATCAGCTCGCCGTTGTAGAGGCGGGCCAGCTCGGCCACGATCGACAGGCCCAGCCCCTGCCCCGGCGCCGTCTCGTCGAGCCGGACGCCGCGTTTGAGAGCGAATTCGCGCGCCTCCGGCGGCAGGCCCGGCCCATCGTCCTCGATCGCGATCTCGAAGCGGCGGGCGTCGGCCGCGAACTCCCTCAGGGCGACCCGCACCGTCCCGCCGCCATACTTGCAGGCGTTCTCCATCAGGTTGCCGGCCATCTCCTCAAGGTCCTGGCGCTCGCCGCGGAAGATCGGCGAGGGCCCAGGCGCCACCAGGATGTCGATGTCGCGCCCGCGACCGTAGAGCCGCTCCAGCGTGCGCGCGATGTCGTCCAGCACGGGGCGCACCGCGCAGCGCGCGCCCACGGTCTCCGCCCGGGCCGCCGCCTGCGCGCGTTGGAGGTAGTGATCGACGTTGTGGCTCATGGCGTCGGCCTGGCGGGTGACGAGGTCGGCCAACGGGCCGGTCTCGTTGCGCGCCTCGTTCAGTAGCACCGCGATGGGCGTCTTCAGCGCGTGCGCGAGATTGCCTACGTGCGTGCGCGCGCGCTCCACGACCGCCCGGTTGTGATCGAGCAGGGCGTTGAGTTCGTCAGTCAGCGGCGCCACCTCCGTGGGGTAGGCGCCGTCGAGGCGCGCGCGCTTTCCGCGGCGCACGTCCGCCACATCGGCGCGCAGGCGGTTCAGCGGCGCAAGGCCCACGCCCACCTGCAGCAGCACCATGGCGATCAGGCCGGCCGACAGCACGACCAGCGCGATGACCAGCGTGGTGGTGAAGCGGGCTGCGTCCTCCAGCGCGGGTTGCCGGTCGGCGGCGGCGAAAAAGGTCACGGGCGTCGGCGCGCCGGGCAACTGCACCACCAGCGCCGCAAGGCGCACCCGCTGGCCGAACGGGCCTGCGACGTTGGAGAAGTGCGTGCGGCCGCGATCGACGCCCAGCGCCTCGGCGCCGCCTTCCGGCCAGGGCAGGGAGGCCTCGTCCCACAGCGACGCCGACTGGGCGATGGGCTCTGGCTTGTCCGCCGCCGACAGCGGCGCGATCTGCCAGTAGCGGCCTGAACTCGGCGTCTGGAAACGGGAATCGTTCGGCGTCTCCTCCACCGTGAGGACGCCGTCCGGCCTCACCTCGGCCGCGGCCACCAGGCTGTCGAGCACGACTTGCAGATCTTCGTCGAGGCCGCGCATGGCGCTGGCGCGATACTGGTTGGACAGCACCACGCCCCCGATCACGAGGATGACGAGGCTCCACGCCACCGCCCCCAGCACGAGGCGCGCCGCCAGCGACCGCGCGAAGCCGAGGACGCGCGTCACGATCGAGGACGGGACGCGCGCGCGGTCACTGCGCCGGAGACTCGGCGGGGTCGACGAGGCGATAGCCCAGGCCGCGCTCCGTCATGATGCGGTCCTGGCCGATCTTGCGCCGCAGCCGCCCGATGAAGACCTCGATGGTGTTGGAGTCGCGATCGAAATCCTGGTCGTAGATGTGCTCGACGAGTTCCGTGCGCGGCACCACGCGGCCGCGATGGTGCATCAGGTAGGCCAGCACCTTGTACTCGTGGGAGGTGAGCCGGATGGGCTCGCCGGCGACGGTGGCGCGCGCGGCGCGGGTGTCCACCCGCAGGTCTCCGCACTCGATCGCCGAGGTGGCGTGCCCGGTGGCGCGGCGCAGCAAGGCGCGCATCCGCGCAAGCAACTCCTCGGTATGGAACGGCTTGGTGAGATAGTCGTCGGCCCCGGCGTCGAAGCCTTCCACCTTTTCCGACCAGCGCCCCCGCGCGGTGAGGATGATCACGGGAAAGACGAGCCCCGCCTCCCGCCACGCCTTCAGCACGGTGACGCCGTCCACCTTCGGCAGGCCGAGATCGAGCACGACGGCGTCGTACGGCTCTGTCTCGCCCAGGAACTGGCCGTCCTCGCCATTGCCGGCGAGGTCCACGGCGTACCCAGCCTCCGTCAGCGCCCGATCAAGCTGGCGGCGGAGATCGGGATCGTCTTCGACCACGAGAATGCGCATCGCCTCAACCTCCCGACACGCCGAGGATGGCGCCGTTCTCCGCGTTGGCGCGGATGGTGAGCTTTCGTCCGTCCGGCGTCAGCCAATCGATCACGTACACCGAGGGGTTTCCCCGCTGGAGCTCCGCCCCCAGCATCCGGCCCGGAAAGCGGTTCTGGATCTGGGCGATGATCTCGCGCAGGGGCCTGTGACGGCCCTCCTGCACGGCGTCGCGCGCCTCGTTCGGGGACAGCGTGGAGCCGAGGTCAGGCCCTCCGCGCCGGTCGCGAAACTGCGCCGCCGCAGGATCGACGGCGAGGGTCGACAGGGCGAGCGCGGCGAGGAGAAAACGGGAGATCATGCGCACGTGCTTAAGGGAACCGCCCTGAATGCCGTCTGAATGTCATGTCGCCGGACGGTCGGGCCGGGAGATGGACGACGTGCACAACCGGCGCCGTTCAGGCCGGAGGACGATGGGTGGGATAGTCCCGCCGGGACCATTTGCGGATGAATTTCTTCAGGTCCTCGTCCGGATTGTCCGGCAGCATGACCATGAGGCGGACGAACTGGTCGCCCCGTTCGCCCACTCCGCGCCCCTTGAGCCGCAGGACCTTGCCCGTGTTGGCGCCCTCCGGGATGGTGAGCGTGACGGGGCCCGAGACCGTGGGCACCTGGATCTTGGCCCCCTCCACGGCTTCCGTAATGGAGATCTGGAGATCCATGTGGACGTCGTCGCCCTCGCGCCGGAAGAATGCGTGCGGCTTGATCCGCAGCTCCACGAGCGCGTCGCCCGGGGGGCCGCCCTGGACGCCCGGCCCGCCCTGGGACTTCAGACGCAGGACCTGGCCCTCGGTGACGCCCGGCGGGATGGCCACGTCCAGTGTCCGCCCGTCGCTCAGCTGCACCCGCTTGCGGCCGCCGCGAATGGCGTCGACGAAATCCACGTCCAGCGGCAGCCGGATGTCGCGACCGCGCATCTTGCCGAAGTTCGGGCGCGTGCCGCCGGCGGAGCCGAACAGGTCTGAGAAGATGTCGCCGAGGTCGAAGGCGCTTTCGGCGGTCGTGGAGGAATAGCCGCGGGCATGGGCGGCCCCGGGCCCGCCCCGGTATCCGAAGGCGGGCTTTTCGTTGCCGTCGGCGTCGATCTCCCCGCGGTCGAACCGGGCCTTGAGCGCGCTGTCGCTCAAGAGGTTGAAGGCCGCCGTCGCCCGCTTGAACCGCTCGTCAGCGGAGCGGTCGTTGGGGCGCACGTCCGGATGCAGCTCCTTGGCGAGCTTGCGGTAGGCGCTGCGAATCTCGTCCTGGGTCGCCGTTCTGGCGACTCCAAGGGCGGCATAGGGATCCCAGCTCACCGGAACAGACGGCTCCCCAAACGGCGTGTCCCGGAAGGGCCCGGGCGTGTCGTCTCCCTGACGTAAACAGCGTCGGCGGGAGTGCAAGGGTTATAGCTGCAGGATCGAGTCGCGTCCCCTCCCGGGGCCATGGCGCGACGATACCTGCGCCACCCGCACCGCCAGCGTCGCAGGCAGGGCCCCGAAATCCGCCATCTGGTCGGCGGCCGCATAGAGGACGGAGGGCGCGGCGGACTCAAAAACCCGCCTCAAGACGGCCCCGTCGCGAATCTCCACCCGGTAGGCTTCGACCTCCTCGCCGAGGGGGACCTCGCCCTGCCAGGCGTCGCCGCCCAGCCGCGTCCGGCGTATCCAGCTCATCTGCACGTCCCCCGACGGCTCCCGCCGCCCCCGCACTTGCGCCGGCGAAAAGGGCCGGGACCAGACATCCTCGTACGCGAAGCCCGCCACCGCTGCATCGGCATCGGACGCCAGCCGTCCCAGCGGCGGCGCCACCGCCAGAAGCGTCGCGCCCCGCTCATGCGCGGCCATGTCGAGAGGGGCGAGCGCATCGTCCAGCCACACCACACGCGCCCCCGCCCGCGCGACGGCGTCGGTCTCGGTCCCCTGCTGACCGCGCAGCAGCTCCCGCACCTCGTAAGTGTCCGGCCCGACCAGCGTGACGCCGCGCGCCTGCACGATCTCCCACCCGCCGCCCGGCTGGGCCACGGCAAACGCGTTGGCGCCGGCGAACAGGGCCAGCGCATCGACGCTGGCGGCCGTCACGCCGGGCAGGTGCAGACGGGTCACGTTGCCCTCGTCCCACCGGCCCACCGGCCCGGGGTACAGGTCCCAGGCCAGCGTCCCCGCGCCGGCGGGCGCCCGCGCCACGCCCCGCCGGGTGACGCCGGCGCGCGCGGCCCCGGCGAAAACCTCCACCGGCCCCCGCCAAGGCCGGGCGAACACGGCGGCCCGCGGGCGCTCCTCGCTCTCGGCCCCCGGCAGGGGAGGAAGATCCAGCACGACGAGGTCAGGCCGGCCGGCGACGGGGAGAGGCGGACCGGCGCTGATCGTCGCCGCGGCGGGCGCGGGACGGGCCTGCCCGGCGTCCCCGACGAGAACGAGGCGACGCGCGGCTGCGTCCTCGATCCGGGCGATGCGCATCCGCCCCGGTCCCCCGAACGCCGTCGCGTCGACCACGTCGCCGGGCTCCAGATCGAGGCGCGCGGGCGAGACGTCGATCACCGCGGTGTCGCGCGCAGCGAGGCCATCGCGCAGGATCGCCTCGCACAGCGCGCGCGCCTGCTCAGGATCAAGCACCAGCGGCGCGTCGGCGCTGATCACGTCCTTGGCGGCGAAATCCCTCTGGCGCGCCGACGCCGAACCCACGCGATGGTCGTTCTCCCCGTCGATGAAGCGGACGCGCGCCTCGATCGGCAGGGCCGCGACGTCGGCACGCACGAAGGCGCGCTCAGGCGCAGGCGTGACCACATCCGCCTCCGTCAGCGGCGCGACGGGCGCGTCGTCCAGATGCCGGAACGTGAGCGCGCCCGCGCGCTCGTGCACCGTGAACCGGTAGATGCCCATCAGCGGGGTGAGCGCGGCGTCCAGCGTCGTGGGCGCATCGACCACGTAACCCGTGACGACGCCGGAAAGCCCGGAGACGTCCGCGTCCGTCACGCCGGCGCGCACGCACAGCTCGCGCACGACGTCGGCGAGCGTGGCGGCGCCCGCGCGCCCGTTGAGCCAGTGCCCCCGCCGCCAGGCCTCTCCATCGGACCAAACATCGCCGCGCGCCGGAAACTGCGGGAACGGGCGCGCGTCCCACGTCCACAGGAAGATCCGCGCGGCGTCCACCATGCGTGCGCCGGTGAGCGGAGAGACCGGGTTGGCAGCGCTGTCGTCGGCCCAATGCGCCAGATACGCCTCCAGCGTGCGGCGCTGGATGAGGTCGTCGCGCGCACCGGAGGAAAACGGCGGCGCGGCGTTTTCCGCGCTCTTGGGGTCGAGGAAAAGATTGGGCGCATTGGCGCCCTTGTCGATGGCGGGCGCCCCCAGCTCCATGAACCAGATCGGCTTGGAGGCCGGTATCCACGCCGTGGGCGCGCCGTTCTCCACGCCGCCCGGGCGATCGTGATGCGGCTCGCTCCAAAAGCGGCGCAGGTCCTTGGCGCGGAACACCCACGGCTTCGCATACGCGCCATCGGTGATGGACGTGCGCACCTGTGCGGCGCGATCGGCGTCGCTGGCGTAGTACCAGTCGAACCCCTCGCCGCCTTCAATGCGCGCAGTGAGGTAGGCGAGGTCGCGGCCATCGCGCGACAACGCGGCGTCCAGATGGTCCGGGCCGTCGCGCCAATCCGCCAGCGGCGCGTACCAGTCGATCCCGACGGCGGCGATCTCGGGGTCCGCCCACAGGGGGTCGAGATGGAAGAACACATCGCCTGAACCATCCTGCGGACGATGCCCGCCGTACTCGCTCCAGTCGGCTGCGTAGACGATGGCGGTGTCCGGCCCGACGACGGCGCGCACCTCTGCGGCCAACGCGCGCAGCTGGGCCACAGCGGGGAACGTCGACGCGTCGCTGCGCACCGTGGTGACGCCGCGCAGCTCCGAACCGATGACGAACGTGGCGACGCCGCCGGCCTGTGCGGCGAGATGGGCGTAGTGCAGGATGAACTGCCGGTACCGCCAGTCCGGCGCGACGCACGTCACCACGCCGTCCGCGAAGGTGAAATCGCCGCCGTTCACCGTTCCGAAGAAAGCGGCGATCTGGCTCCCCGCCGTCGCAGTCTTGTCCACCGAACCCGCCGCGCCCGGGGAGGGATCACACGTGATGCGTCCGCGCCATGGGTAAGCGGCCTGCGCCAGGCCGCCATAGGGATCGGGCAACGCGTTGGTCGGTGGGATATCCATGAACAGGAACGGGTTGAGTGTGACGGCGATCGCCCGCGCCTTCAGCGCCGCAATGACCTGCAGGACCGACGCGTCGTCCGGCGTGCCGCCGTAGGCGGGTGCGCCGTCCACCGTGCTGACCAGCCGCGCGGCTGCGCGATCGAGGCCGCCCGCACGCCAGCTGAGCGGTCGCGTCGCCTTCGCTGCGATCTCCACACCCGGCTTGATCGTGCACGCCGCGCAGCGCAGGTCGTCGCCAAACCAACCCACCGCCAACGAAACCGCCGCCACGCCCGGCAAGTCCGCCCCGAGCTGATCGAGGGAGACCATGACGTTGGCCCGATCCTGAAGTGCATGCACGTTCTCTGCGGTTTCTTCGCCCGCAGCGACGACGCGCCGCACAGGCTCCGTGGCGTAGACGAACTCCCCGCTGGCCGGAATGAGGCAGACCGCGCGCGCCATGCTCTCCAGTCGCGGTCCGCTCGCAGCCGGCGCGCGCACCACCTCGAAGCACAGCTGCGGCATGGCGTTACCGAAGTCCTCCAGCGGCAGATCCTCGAAGACGACGTATGCGACGCCGCGATACGCGGGTGCGTCGTCAGCGCCCTCGATGGCTTCGATGAGCGGATCCACAGGTTGCTCCTCGCCACCGCGGTGCACACGGTGACTTACGGCGGACAGGTCGAACGGCCTCCCGTTCGCCCAGACCCGCTCCACCCGCGCGATTTCGCCCGCGCAAAGGCCGACGGCGAAGGACAGCGAGTACGAATACGTCGTCGTCTCCGTCCGCGGTTGGCGGTCCTTGCCGCCGCCTGTGGTCCGGGTGTCCACACGCTCACGATAGCGCGCTGCCCAGATCACTTGTCCCGCGATGCGAACGCGGCCGAACGCCACCGGCAACGATGCGCCTTCCTCCGATGTCTGGACGTGCACGTCGGTCAGCCGCGCGCCTTCCACACGGCGCGGCGCATCGAACAGCGCGGAATCGATCCGCGCCCCGACGAAGGCTCCGGCCGCGCGGCCAAGGGTGCGCCCCAGCGCGCTGAAAGCGGGAACCACCCGTGCGCCAAGCGCCGCGCCGACGCGCGACAGGATCACCTGAGCCATGAGTCCACTCCGGGAAAGGAAAACGACGCGGCCACGCGCGTGCGCCAGAAAGACGTGAAGCGGCTTTCCACCACCGCCCGCCCCCAATAGGCGTGCACGATGCGCGACGGCGCGGTGAGGATCGCGGCGTGCTTGACGGGCCCGCCCGGCGCCATGCGGAACAGAACGACATCACCCGGCGCGGCCGCCTCGACCTCCACAAGCCAGCGACGGGCGCCCTCCAGGAGCGCTTCGGGTCCGTCCTCGCTCCAGTCCGGAGTGTATGGCGGCACAGGTTCGGGCTCCTCGCCATAGAGACGACGCCAGATGGCGCGTACGAGCCCGAGACAATCGCACCCCGCGCCGTGGACGCTGCCCTGATGCCGATACGGCGTGCCGCGCCAACGCAGCGCCTCCTCGATGACGATCGTGCGCGCGTGTGTCACGCAGGCCGCCGCGATCCACCGTCAAGCGGCGCCTGCCTGTCGACTCCGGCGGACACTGCATCGTTACCCGGCATGGCTGGAAACCCGCGGAAATTGGGTACGTTGGCGAACTTTGCGCGGCAGGTCTCCAACCGCTTGTCGCAACCGGCGGTTATGGTGAAGGCGCTTCCCGCCGCTCGCGCCGGCGTCGCAAGTTCAAGCGCGACCGCCGGACCGGCCGCCCTGTGCGCGATCACTTCGGCGCGTCCGCCGTCGGCCCACGTCAGCACGCCGCGGGTGAACCAGCCATCCGCAAAGGCGCCAAGGCCGCTGGCCGTGAGCGTTCGCGCGCCCGTCAGAGCCGCGACGACGCCCGCCCCCCTGTAGGCGCCATCGGCCAGCGAGACGCCGCAGCGCGTATCACCGACGTCGGCGTCGCAGAAGCGCGTGTAGACCCGGCCAAAGGGCTTTTCGAACGGCGCCTGCAGGCCGCGCACCGCGACCTCAACGCCGGCGCCGGCACGCCGAACCTCGCCCATTCGCCCAGCGAACACGTGCACGCGCAGCGCCGTATCCCGCCAGTCCACCCGCCAGACATCCACCCGCGCGCCATCCCAGGCGCCAGCAAGCAGGTCTTCCGCGTCGACGCCATCGGCGTCGATCACGCCCAGGAGGCGCGCGCTGTCCGCCTCGCCGGTCGAGGTCTTCGCCACGATCTCGCTCGCGCGCGCCGTGGCGGGGTGAAAGACTACGCCGTCGAAACGCAGCAGGCTGTCATGGTCGGTGAACCCTGCGACGACGCCATCCGGCCGCTCTATGCGCCAGGCCGTGGCGAGAGTGGCGACGCCCGTCTCAAGCTGGAGACGCAAGGCTTCGGGAAGCGCGCGCATCAGACAAGAGCCTCCACCAGCGGGACGGTCGCGAAGCGCGCCGCGCCAAAGCCCTCCGTCCGGACCTCCAGCAGGTCCGCGTCGAACCGCACCGGCGTATCGAACGCAAAGCCGGCGGTGACGAGCGCTCCCGGCGGAGGCGGGCTCGCGAACATCACGACGCCCGTCGTGGGATCGACGCTCCATGCGTCGTCCGCGGCGGGTGCGCCATTGACGGCGATCAAGACCGAACCAGAGACGGGTTTGCGGATGGCGCGGACATAGGCGTTCTCTCCCGCGCCGTAGCTGCGCACCAGCGGGAACGCCGTCCGTGCGCCGTCGCCCGCGCCCAGCGCCTGGTCCGTCGCGGACGGCGCGGCTGACGGCGCGCAAGACTTGCAATCGGCGATGTCTCTGAACCGAAACGCCTGCAGTCGCCCTCGCCGCGCCTCAAAGAAGGCGAAGACCTGGGCGATGTCGTCGAGCGTGGCGATTGCGCCTGCGAGATCGTAGCGGCGCCGGCCATGCGCCCAGACCGCGTTGCGGATCTCACGCCCCGTGCCGACGGCGACGACCTCCGTGCGGCGCTCAACGCCGCCCAGTCCCCCCCGCGCCAGCGCAAGCGGCAAGCGTCCCTCATAGAAGGGATTCATGGGTATGCTCCTGTGTGAAATCCCGCGCCGTCAGGTCTGGTCGTGCTCGCCCGTAACCAGAAGGCGCGCGCCCGCGTGCGATTCGGAGACAGCGGTCACCCGCAGGCGGCGATCGCCGAGCATGATGCGCCAGCCGGGGCGTATGTCGCGTCGCCGCCGCATCACGAGTGTGTACCGCGTGCGCACATCCTCGGCGGCGACCGCCACGACCGCCGCCCAAGCGCCGCCCGCAGCCACGTAGGGCGGCTCGCCACCGGTGAGGTCGGACAGGGCGCCGGGACGCTCGAGCTGTATCCGGTGGCGAAGCTGTCCCAACCGCGCGCTCACAGCCGCACCCGCTGCCAAGGAGCCGTCAGCCCCCGCGCGGCGGCGAGGGATGGCCCATCCCCTTCGCGCCCCTCGTACAACGACGCCACCGCCAGCAGCACGGCGTGGCGCAACGCCGGGGGCGCCGCATCCGCCGTCGCCGCATAGCCCGCCTCGTAGTCGATCTCCACGCGGTCGACGCCCGGCCCAGCTGCGGACGGAGATGCAAGCCTGATCCGTCCCTCGGCGCCGTCGAGCGTGACGTCAGCCTCCCCGACCACGCGCACACCCGCCTGATCGGCGACGCGCACTTCGTGCACGAGCGAAACAGGCGCGAACGCCAAGCGGATCCAGCCGTCCCTCGCGTGCGGCGACCCGCTCCACGATTCCAGCACGCGTCGGCGCACCAGCGCGCGTCCGCTCCACGCCTCAACGAGATTGCGCGCCGCGCCGATGAAGGCGTCGATGGCGCCTTCCTCCGCATCGCCCTCGAGACGAAGGAAGACGCGCGCCTCCGCGGTCGAGACGGGCTCGACCGGGGGCGGCTCTAGAATGGTCACGCCCATCACGACGCCGCGAACTTCATGAGCTTGATCGCGTCGAAGTTCTGCACGCCCCCGCCGACCCGGCGCGTGACGTAGAACAGGACGTAGGGCTTGGCGGTGTAGGGATCGCGCAGCACACGCACGCCGGCCCGGTCGACGATGAGATAGCCGCGCGCGAAATCACCGAAGGCGATGGCGTATGCGTCGGCCCCGATGTCGGGCATGTCCTCGATCTCGGTCACCGGGTAGCCGAGCACCGTGGCGCCGGGACCTTGGGTTTCCGGCTGCCAGATATAGCGGCCGTCGGCGTCCTTCAGTTTGCGGATCGCCGACACCGTCTTGCGGTTCATCACGAAGCGCCCGCCCTGGCGGAACTCGGCGCGCGGGGCGTATGCGAGGTCGAGCAGCCGGTCCACCGGGTTCGATGCGGGAAAGGCCCCCGCTGCGCCGGATGCGATGTAGCCGATCTTGTCCCACGTGTGGCTGGCCTCGGCCACAATCGCGCTGGCGAGAAAGCCACGCGGCTTGTTGGAGCCGTCGCCGGTCACAAAGGCCACCCGCTCCTGGGCGGCGAACGCCTGCTCCACCTCGCTGGCGATCCACTCCTCGATGTTGACGAACGCATCGTCGAGCAAGGTCTGGGTCGCAGCGAGGTTGGCGAACAGTTCGCCCGCCGGAAACTCGATGGACGAGAGCGTGGGCGTGGCCGTTTGCGCACGGGCGCCCGTCTCGGCGACCCAGCCGGTGGCGGCTTGCGTGATGGAGACAGGCTTTTTGAAGACCGTGGCGCCGGTAGTGCGCACGGTGGCGATCGAGCGCATGGGCGACACCTGCACCATGCGGCTTTCGATCAGGCGATCGAGCTCGGGCGGGGCCACGTAGCCCCCGTCTGGACCCGACCCCACAGACAGCGCCTTCACTTCCAGCTGGTTGAGGGCGCTTTCGTCGCCGCGGCGGAGATACGCATTCCATGCCGCGCGATGTGCGCCGTCCCCGCTTTCGCCGGCGATCGCCGGCCGGCGCTGGCTGATCGCGAGGCGTTCGATGGCCGCCTTCTGTTCGGTCAGGGCGCGGTCGATGCGATCGATCTTGTCCTCGCTGAGCACGTCCGCGCGCCCGCGTTCGATGGCCTCCAGGCGACGGTCGTTCTCGGCCTTGAAAGCCGCGAACGTCGCCATCAGCACGTCCTCGCCGCCGGGCTTGACGGCCATCTTGGTTTCCTTACGCATGGAGCATCCTTTCGCTTCCAGAAAAGGCAGCGCGCGACAGCCGCGCGTGCGGAACCATCGGCGTTGGCACGATGGAGATTTCGATGAGGTCGATGGTGAGGAGATCACGTCCGCCGCCGTGACGGGGGCGCTGCGTCACGGCGCGAAAGCCGATGGACAGGCCATCGACGCCGCGCGCGACGAGCCGCGCCGCCAGCGCACCCGCCCGCGCCGACGGCTCCACAACGCCCTCCACACGCAGGCCGCGGGCATCCTCGCGCAGATGCGTCCAGACACCCGCCGGCAGGCGCGGATCGTGGCGCACCAGCATCGGCAGCACCGCATTGCGCGCCAGAGTGGCCTGGAAGGCGCCGGCGTGGACGACGTCGCCCTGCAGGTCGGCGACGCCGAACAGGGCTGCGTATCCCTCAAGACGCAGCGCGGTCATCGACGGTCCCGGTCGAGGCGTCGCTCAATCCGCTCAAGGGATGCGCGCGCGTCGTCGGCGCGCACTTCAAGGCGCGCGAGACGCTCGGCGACGGGCGCCTGCTGCGCCACGCGGGCCTCCACCGCGTCAAGTCGCGCTGCGGCGCGCCCCGCCCACACAAACGCCGCCGCAGTTTCCAGAACAATGGTGACGATCAACGCCACGCCGAGGCGATTGTCGAACTTCATCGCGCGGCCTCAGGGGCGGTCACGCCGGCGAGACGTCGTTTTTCGTCCATCGTGAGGAAGTCCGCCGCTGCGATCCGCGCCCACGTGGCGTCCCGCTCAGGCCCGAGGGCCGGGATAGCGTCCAGATCCAGCGACACGACCGCGCGCCCCGCCTCCGGCCATCGATCGCCGAGCCATGCGTCGAGCGCCCGCGCGGTCTTCAACGCCAGTGGAAGCGCCGTCTGGCGCCAGAAGGCGCTGTTGGCCTCACGGTAGTTGGCGAACGTGTTGTCGCCGGGGATTCCCAGAAGCATCGGCGGCACCCCGAATGCGAGGGCGATCTCGCGGGCCGCTGCGTGACGGGCGCTGATGAAGTCCATGTCGGCGGGGGTCAGGCTCATGGGCTTCCAGTCGAGCCCCCCGTCCAGCAGGATCGGGCGTCCAGCGTTGTCGGGGCCTGTCATCACCGCATCGATTTCGGCCTTCAGCCGGGCGTGCTGTTCTTCGGTGAGCCGCTCCGAGGCCCCATAGACAAGCGCGCCGGAGGGGCGCGCGGCGTTGTCGATCAAGGCCTTGTTCCAGGCGCCGCCGGCGTTGTGGATGTCGATCGCGCAGGCGGCTGCGGCCATCGGAGACTGGCCGTACCAGTCGTCGAGAGGATGAAACGTCTTCAGGTGCAGCACGGGCGCGCGCTCGGTGAGCGGATCGCGGTCCAGCTGGCGCACATGCGCGCCGCTCCGGTAAGTCCACCCCACCGGCCAGCCGCGCGCGCCGGGAGTGACCGTCACCCGGTCCGGCCGCAGGGCGAACAGTTCACGGGGCGGTCCATCGTCGATCGCGCAGGCTTCCAGGTAGGCGTTGCCGGCCACCTGGAGGTGACCGAAAATGGTCTCCATCAACTCGATGCCGGTCTGCTCGGGGTTCGGACGCGCCATGAGCGCCGCCAGGGGATGTCCGACGGGATCGACCCGCAGCACGGCCCCGGCCGCCGCCTCCGCGATCAACCGCACGCACCGGTGCGCCACCGCGTTGGCGCCATAGCCATCGCGGGCGAAGGCCGCATAATCCCGCCCGGACCAGTAGGCCCGTCCTTGCGGACGCCAGGCCACAAAGCCGGACGCGGACTTTCGTTCCGCACCGCGACCGCGGCGCAGGAGCCAATCGAACATTGTGGAAATCCCTTGAAAAAGGCGAAGCGGGCGGTGCACGGGACAGGCGGGACCGCCCTGGCCCACCGCGCCGACCATGCCCAAAACTAGCCCCGGAGCGTCCTCCTCGGGATTGGCGGGGCGCGCATTTCCATGGAACGCTTGGGGCGGCTTGCGTTTTGCTGTCCTAGAGGGCGGAGTGCGGGGTCTGCTATGCCCCTATTTTCGCCCCCTTCCGGCCCCATCCGGGGCTGGACCGTCGGCGGCCGAGGAGTTCTTACGTGCCGGACCTGAAAAGCGGCCTGGACTGGGCGCGCCTGCGCGCAGCCGCAGCATCGAGCCAGATGGAGCGGGTGCTCAAGGAGCGCTCGCGCGCCACCGTGTTCGGCGCGCTGGGGGCGGGGCTCTTCGTGGCGCTGGTGGGGTTCCTGGGATTCTGGGCGTGGGCGATCAAGGACCTGCCGCGCGTCCCGGATTCCGCCTCGCTGTGGGTGCTTAACCGCCAGCCCGGCGTGACGTTCACGGACTCCACCGGCGAAACGATCGGCTTGCGCGGCGCCTTCTACGGCAAGAGCGTCAACTACAAGGAGCTTCCGCCCCACGTCTGGCAGGCATTCCTCGCGATCGAGGACCGCCGCTTCTTCGAGCACCGGGGCGTGGACCGACAGGGCATGATACGCGCCATTCTGGCCAACATGCGCGCGGGCGGCACGGTGCAGGGCGGCTCCACGATCACGCAACAGCTTGTCAAGAACCTCTTCCTGACCCCTCGCCGCACGATGCAACGCAAGCTGCAGGAGATGATCCTCGCGGGGAGGATCGAGAACCGGCTGTCGAAGGACGAGATCCTCGACCTCTACCTCAACCGCGTGGATCTCGGCACGAAGGCGTTCGGCGTGGACGCAGCGTCGCGCCGCTACTTCGGCAAGAGCGCGATGGACATCTCCATCGCGGAGGCTGCGATGATCGCAGGCCTGCCCAAGGCGCCGAGCGACCTCGCGCCCACGCGCAACCTGCCGAGGGCGAAGGCGCGCCAGCTCGTGGTGCTGGAGGCCATGCGTGACGCGCAATTCATCACGCCTGCGCAGTACGCCGAGGCCGTGGATGCGCCGATCGTCCTGACCGGGCGCGGGCTTGCGGAGGGAGAACTGGGCTACATCTTCGACATGGCGATGGACGAGGCGCGCCGGCGCTCGGGCCAGCTGTCGCCGGACCTTGTGTTGCAACTCACCGTGGACGTGAGCCTGCAGGACGCCGCCGTCCAGGCAGTGCGCTCCGGACTGGGGCCCGCCGGGCGCGTTCAGTGCCCCGCGGAGCCCGCCGCACAGCAAAAACAGGAGAACGCCAAGAAGGCGCCTGCGCGCGCGCGCTGCCAGCCGCTGCAGGGCGCTCTGGTGATGGTCGATCGACAAGGCGCCGTCCGCGCGCTCGTTGGCGGATCGAGCTATGACGCCAACAAATTCAATCGCGCCGTGCAGGCCAAGCGACAGCCCGGCTCTTCGTTCAAAACCTTCGTATTCGCCGCCGCCGTCGAACAGGGCCTCGATCCGGACACCGTCCGCTACGACGAGCCGGTGGAAATCCAGGGTTGGAAGCCGAAAAACTACACTGAGTCCTTCATGGGCGCGGTGACGCTGCGGACGGCGTTCGCGCAGTCGCTAAACACCGTGGCCGCCGAGGTGGCCGACGAGGTGGGCATCACGCGCGTGGCGGATATCGCCTGCCGCTTCGGCGTGACCTCTATCCCGTGTACGGATGAGGCGCGCCGGCGCACCCCCATCCCGCCGTCCATCGCCCTGGGCTCGATGGAGGTGACGCTGCTGGAGATGACGCAGGCGATGTCCACGTTCATGCGCGACGGCCAGCGCTTGGACGCCTTCCTGGTGGAGCGTGCGGAGAATTCACGGGGGGATGTGCTGTACCAGCGCCCGCCCGTGAACCCCATCCAGGTCTACGATCCCGAACTCACGCACGTGATGAACGGCATGCTGGGGCGCGTCGTGCAGACCGGCACAGGCACCCTCGCGCGTCTTCCCGACCGGGACGTGGCAGGCAAGACCGGCACCAGCCAGGACTACCGAGACGCCTGGTTCGTCGGCTTCACCGCGGACTACGCCACGGGCGTTTGGGTCGGCTACGACGACTTCCGCCCCATGGCGCGGATCACAGGCGGGGGCGCGCCAGCAGAGATATTCCGCGATTTCATGCGCGTTGCGTCCGCCGACACCCCGCCCCGGCAGATTCCCGGCGTGGAGCCGCCGGTGCGCACACCGCGCCGCGAGGAGATGTCCACGTTCTACCGCGGCCTGGCCGAAGCCTTCGGCAAGGTGACCGGCCAGCCGCTGCCGCCACTGCCCGACCTGCTGCAATAACTGTCCATGAGCCGTGACCTCGCCCAGCTGAAGGACGTACGCCTGAGCCTTGGCGGCGCGCCGCTCTTTGAAGGCGTCGACATGGCGCTGGTGAAGGGCGAGCGCGCGACGCTCGTGGGCGACAATGGCGCCGGCAAATCCACGTTGATCCGCATTCTCGCGCGCGAGATCGATCCGGACCGGGGCGAGCGCACCTACGCCAGCGGCGCGCTCGTGGCGTATGTCGCACAGGAGCCTGACCTTGCGGGCCACGAGACGCTGCGCGCATACGCGCAATCGCCTTTCGGAACCGCCGCGCCTGCGCCCGCCCACGCCGCGGAGGCGGCGCTGGAGTCGTGGGGGCTTGATCCTGACCGCGCCCCGCGGGGCCTCTCCGGGGGCGAGATCCGCCGCGCCGCCCTCGCGCGCGCCCTCGCAGCGGAGCCTGACATCCTCCTTCTCGACGAGCCGACAAACCACCTCGACATCCCCGCCATCGAAGACCTCGAGCAACGCCTGCGCGCCTTTTCCGGCGCCGCCCTGATCGTCAGCCACGACCGGCGCTTCCTCGAGCGGGTCGCCACCGCCTGCTACTGGCTGCGCAACGGGCGGGTGCAACGCCTCGACCGTGGGTTCGCCGCTTTCGACGCATGGGCGGCCGGCATCGAAGCCGGCGAGGCGCGATCGTTCGCGCGACTGGAAACCCATCTGGCCGCTGAAGAACATTGGCTGCGGCGCGGGGTCACGGCGCGTCGCTCCCGCAACGAGGGGCGCCGGCGCAAGCTGGAGGCCATGCGCGCCGAAAAGCGCCAGCAAAAGGGCCAGATGACCCGCAGCACCGCCGCCATGGCGGCGGAAAAGGGCGGCGAGAGCGGGCGTCTTGTGCTGGAGGCGCGTGGCGTCTCCAAAAGTTTCGAAGGCCCGGCGGGGCCGCGCCCCATCGTGCTCGACCTCTCCCTCAAGATCATGCGCGGGGACCGTGTGGGCATCGTCGGCCCCAACGGCGCCGGCAAGACGACGCTGCTGGATCTCCTCCTGCAACGCCAGGCCCCCGACGCCGGTCAAGTGCGCACGGGGGCGAACCTGGAGATCGCCTATGTCGACCAGATGCGCGCCACCCTCGATCCCGCCGCCACGATCGTGGAGACCCTGTGCCCGCTGGGTGGGGATCAGGTGATGGTCCGCGGGAAGCCGCGGCATGTGGCGGCCTACGCCAAGGACTTCCTGTTCACGGCCGCGCAGCTGCGCCAGCCCACGGGGGCGCTGTCGGGCGGAGAGCGCAACCGTCTCGCGCTGGCGGCCGCGCTGGCCAAGGCCGCCAATCTTCTCGTGCTCGACGAGCCGACCAACGACCTCGACATGGACACGCTCGACGCGCTGGAGGAGATGCTGGCGGCCTATGACGGCACGGTGCTCATCGTCAGCCATGACCGGGCCTTCCTCGACGGCGTGACCACGCAGATCGTCGGCGCGCTGGGCGGTGGCCGCTGGGCGGAGACCCCGGGCGGCTACGCGGACTTCGAGCGCGAGCACGGGGGATTTCGCACGCCGACGCGCGCCGCTCCGGAAAGGCCCCTGGCCGATCGGCCCGCATCGTCGCCGGCCGCCCCTGCCCGCACCCAGCGGAAACTGAGCTACAAGGACGAGCGCGCCCTGGCCGACATCGAGGCCCGGCTGCCGGCTCTGGACGCCGAAATCGCCGCGCTGGAAGCCCGCCTCGCGGACGCCGGCCTCTTCGCGCGCGACCCGCGAGGCTTCGACAGCGCCATCGCCCGGCTCGACGCCGCGCGGGCCGAGAAGGAAGCCGCCGAGATGGCGTGGCTGGAGATCGAGGAGCGCCGGGCCGCCCTCGGGCCCTGACCTGTGCGCGACAGGCCGCAGGCGAACCTCAGCGTTTTGTTAACCCAGACTTTCGTAATGTGCGCCCGCAGCCTGTGGAAAGCTTCCCGCCATGTCGGCAGTCGGTACGCGTTTCGCCAAACTCCTCGATCTCGCGAAGGCTCCGACGAGCGAAAAGAGGCGCGAGCTTCTGCGCGAAGCCACCGATCTCTTTTTCGAGACCGCCGATGTGCGGACCAGCCGGGAGACTGGCCTGTTTGACGACGTCCTGCGCTCGGTCGCCCGCGAAATGCAGGAGCAGGTTCTGGTGGAGCTGGCGGAGCGCTTCGCCGATGCGCCGGACGCCCCGGTGCAACTGATGCATGACCTGGCGGCGAACGTCTTCCCCGTTGCCGAGCCCGTCCTGCGGCGCTCCCCGGTGCTGAAGGAGGACGCCCTTGTGCGGCTGGTGAACCAGCAGTCCCAGCAGCACATCCGCGCCATCGCGCAGCGCGACACCGTGAGCCCCCGCGTGTCGGACGCCATCGTCTCCGTGGGCGACGACGAGGCACTCGACACATTGCTGAAAAACGCCGGCGCCGTCATCGAACGAAGCGCCATGGAACGGGTGGTGGACAGGGCCCGGGACAAGGCCCACCTCCACGCCGGCGTCGTCGGCCGTGGCGATATCCCCATCGACCTTCTCAACGAGATGTACTTCGTCGTGGAGAAGTCCCTTCGCGCGGCCATCATGGAGCGCAACGCCACCGTGGATCCGGCCGAGCTTGACGAGGCTTTGGCGCGCGCGCGCACGCGTATGCAGGCGCGTTCCCAGACGGCGGCCACCGACGAGATGCGCGCCGCCGCCAAGATCATTGAACAGAAAAAGCGCGCCGGCGAACTGAAACCTTCCCTGCTCGTCAGCCTATTCCGGGACAACCAGCACACGGCCTTCACCCTGGGCCTCGCTGAAATCGTGGGCCTCGATTTCGACACCACGCAGGCGATCGTGTCCCGCAAGGACATGGAGGCGTTGGCCATGGTGTGCCGGGCCTGCAACATCGAGCGGCCGCTGTTCGTCACCATCGCGGTGCTGTGCTGCGGGGGCACGGACGCCATGTCCCAGGCGGAAAACTACGGCAAGCTCTACACGGCGGTGCCTGTGGAGGCGGCGCAGCGCGCCATGCGCTTCTACAAGGTGCGAAAGAGCACCACGCCCTCATCCGCCTCCGCAGCGGCGTAAGCGCCTTCAGCCCGCTCCACCGGCCCTGCCGCCTCCCGCGCGCGCGGGCCGTCCGCTTCAGCCCTCCATCTCGGTGCGGATCGTCTTGCGCGCCATCCAGAAAAAGACGGCGGACGCCACGCCGCTGAGTGCGGAAATGATCAGCGCCCAGCGGACGCCTTCCGCCTTGCCCATCCCGCCCTGGATCGCGAGCACGTCGCTCAGCGCGCCTACGAGCAGGGGGCCGAGCCCGAGGCCGACCAGATTGATGATGAACAACAGGATGGCCGATGCGGTGGCGCGCATGTGCGCGGGCGCGATGGATTGCGCCGTCGCGTACACAGGCCCGTACCACAGCGTGCCAAGGATGGCGTTGATCGCCAGCAGGCACATGGCGCCCAGCGCGCTCGGCAGGAGCACGGCGGTGATGTAGATGGGTATCGTCGCGAGCGCCGCGATCGCCGGAACGCTGACGTAGGCGCGCAGGTCGCGCCCGCCATACTTGTCGGCGATCTGTCCGCCGACGTACGCGCCGAAAGCGCCGGCGACGCCGCCGACGATGCCGAGCGCGAGCCCCAAGAAGCCCGCCGACTGCAGTCCGAACAAACTGGCGAGCCGCGCGATCTCCTCGGTGTGATTGCGGAAGAAGAAGGACGCCGTGAACGGTGCGTGGCCGTAGCCGATGAACGCCTTCACCGCCGCAGCCAACGCCACCAGCCAGAACGTGCGCTTCTTGGCCAGCACGGCGAGCGCCTGGGTGAACGTCACGCCTTTTGCGCCTGCCGCGCGCACATCCGCCGCCACGCGCTTTGCGCGCGGCTCGATCAGGGTCAACGCCACGACAACGGCCATGAGCAGCCCGGGCAGGCCGCAGACGATGAATGCGGCCCGCCAGCCCCAGGCGTCGGCGACGACGCCGCCCAGGCCCATCCCGACCAGCGACCCCAACGGCGTGCCCATGGAATAGAACGCGAGCCCCGACGCGCGCTTCTCTTTCGGCACGTAGTCCGTGATCAGCGAGTGCGCCGGTGGCGTGCATCCTGCTTCCCCGATCCCCACGCCGATGCGCGCAAGCACCAGTTGCGTGAAGTTCTGCGCGAGCCCGCACAACGCCGTAAACCCGCTCCATAGCGCAAGCGCCACGGCGATGATGCGCGGACGGTGCCCCCTTTCGGCATACCGCGCGATCGGCAGGCCAAGCACGGTGTAGAACAACGCGAAGGCGAGGCCCGACATCGCCCCCACCTGCCAGTCCAACAGGCCGAGTTCGTTCTTGATGGGTTCGGCGAGGATGTTGATGACCTGCCGGTCCACGAAATTCAGGATGTAGACGATGAGCAGCATCCACATCGCGTAGGCGCGATAGCCATCGCTCACCGGGTTGATCACCGGCGCCGCCGGGCGGGCGTCGTCCACGGCCTGGGTCACGCAACACCTCCCCGCACGGATCATGGCGGCGCTGGCCGGCCGCTCTCGTCGCTTGGGCGCCACCTTGCCGCGCCCGGGCCCGCTCCCGCCAGCCCTCAGGCATCACGAATGCGCCAAATCACGTCGCCGCGGGCAATCCGAGGTCGGCCAACAGGTCCTTGCGGGCGGGCCCGAGCGGCGGGGGATAGAGATCGGCCTTCTCGGCGCGGCCCCGGGCCCAGACCATGAGGATGCGCACCATCACCTCAGGCCGCCGCATCCAGGCGGTGGGGTGCTCAAGCATGTGGAACGGCCGCATCAGCGCCCGCAACACCACCAGATCGCCGCGCGTGGCGGGGCCGATCGCGTCCTCGACGAAGCTCTTCGCAAGCCGCGCCTGCCAGCGCGGGCGACGTCCGTCGGGCTTCTGCTCGCGCGCGGCGCGGCGGATCGCCGCCGCATCCTGGCGGACCATTGCGTCGAAGAAGGGCCGGATTTCAGCCTCCACCCGTGTCTCAAGCAGGGTCAGCCGGGCGACGGGGTCCGCCGTCTCCGAGAAGATGTCCCCCAGCAGGAAGGCCTGGATGGCCCCGGTGGAGCAGCCGCGGCCGTAGAGCGGATTGGTGCGCACTGCGGCGTCGCCCAACGGGAAGTAGCCACGCGCAACCGGCGCCCCATCCACCGAAAAGCGCCGCCAGGCGTTTTTCAGCGCGCCCATCGCAAACACCTTGCTGACCGGCGCGGCCCGCGCCACGTCCGTCCAGGGCGACACCCCCGGCAAGCGGGCGCAGACAGCATCGAACACGTCCGCCCGCGGCAGCGCCACCCGCAATGCGGTCTCGATTTCCGGGCACGCCAGCGTCACCGAGAAGTGACGGTTGTCGGCTATGAACACGCCATACTTGAGATAGCCGAGGTCGCCCGCACCCGGGGTCAGCCCGCGGGGCGGCTCTTCCGCCCCGTCGAGCAGGCGGTAGTGACGCGTGAAATACAGAATGCCCGCCGGCGACGACTCCTCGAGCGGCGGAGCGCCTTCGGCGGCCAGCCATTCAGGGAAGGCGGACGTCCGGCCCATGGCGTCGATCACGGCGTCCGCACGCCATGTGGCGGCTTCGCCGGCCCGGGCTCCGCGCACGCCCTCCAGGACCAGCGCGCCCTCCCGCCGCGCGAACAGCGGCCCGGCGACGAACGCATCCGTGACGAAGGTCACGTCCCGCAAGCCTTCCGCGTGACGCCGCATCACCAACTCCAGCGTGCTGCGTCGGCTGAACAGGAAGGACAACGCCTCATCGCCCGGCGCGGAGCGGTAGGTCGCACGCAGCTTTGGCGGCAGGGCGTCGGCGAAGGCGCTCTCACGGGCGCCGGAGGCCAGCAGCGCGTCCCAAAGGGCGGGTTGACGTGCCCGCAGCAGCGCGATGAGACGGCCGATGAAAACATGGCTGTGGCGCAACTGCGTGACGCCGCGCCGGGACCAATGCGCGAAGGCCTCGTCGGGGTCGAGATCGGGCGGCGGCGGGTCTCGGTCGAGCACGACGATCTCGCGCCCCCGGCCGGCGAGCGCCATGGCCGCGCACAGGCCGGTGATGCCAGCGCCAAGGATCAGGATGCGTTCCGCCATGCGCCAGACCATGCAGCGAAGCGCCCCTCCGATACAATCGGCGCCGCACCGTCAACTGCTGGACCGCGGATACCTCCTCATGGGACAAGCGAACCCGGAGAGCGCCGCATGTCCGACATCGCCCCTGACCCCCGCGGCCCGCTGGCGGGCGTGCGCATCCTTGATCTCTCCCGCGTTCTCGCCGGGCCCTACTGCACCACGCTCCTGTGGGAGCTCGGGGCGGAGGTGCTCAAGGTGGAGCAGCCGGGCCACGGCGACGACACGCGCGCCTTTCCGCCGTTCCTGAACGGCGAGAGCGTCTACTTCGCCAGCATCAACCGGGGCAAACGCTCCATCGCGCTCGACCTGAAGTCGGCGAACGACCGCGCGGTCTTCGAGGCGCTGCTGGCGAAGGCCGACGTGCTCGTGGAGAATTTTCGCCCCGGGGCGATGGCGCGCCTGGGCTATGACTGGGACACGCTGCACGCCCGCCATCCTGCGCTCATCTACGCGGCAATTTCCGGCTTCGGTCAGACAGGCCCGTACCGCGACCTGCCGGCCTATGACCTCGTGGTGCAGGCGCTTGGGGGCATGATCTCCATAAACGGTCCCGAGGGCGGCCCCGGCGTGCGCCTGGGAATCTCGCTGGGCGATCTCGGCGCAGGCTTGTTCGCAGCGCTCGGCGTCGTCGCGGCGCTCTATGATCGTCGCGCGAGCGGCGAGGGGCGCCTCGTCGATATCGCGATGCTGGATTGCCAGACGATGCTTCTGGAAAGCGCCCTCGTGCGCCAGTTCGCCAGCGGCGAGACGCAGGGCCCCACAGGCTCCCGCCATCCTGTGATCACGCCCTTCGACGTGTTCGCTGCGCAGGACGGCCCGATCGCCATCGCCTGCGCCAACGACCACCTCTTCGCCGCTCTGTGCACAGCGCTTGATCGACCGTCGATGGCGAGCGACCCGTCCTACGCGTCGCTGTTCGCCCGCTACGCCAACCATGTGGCGCTCAAACGCGAGATCGAGGCCGCGCTGGCGCCGCGCACGGCGCGCGCCTGGGTGACTGCGTTGCAGGCGGCGGGCGTCCCGTGCGCGCCCGTTCAGGACATGGCCGCCGTGGTGCGCGACCCGCAACTGGAGGCGCGCGCGATGTTCGTGGAGGTGAACGACCCCGAAATGGGCGCGCTCAAGATGTCCGGCAACGCGATCAAGATTTCGGGCTTCGCCGAAAGCCGCACCCGTCCGCCGGCGCCCAACCTTGACGAAGCGCGCGCCTACGTGCTGGCCGAACTGGGGCTCGATGCGGAGACACCACGCCCGAGAGTGCGGGCGGGACCAAAGGATCCCGCATGGTAGAGCCGCCCAAGCCCCCCGCCGCCGTCCTCAACCTCCGCCGGGCGAGAAAAGCGAGGGACCGCGACGCCCAGCGCGCGGACGCAGACGCCCGACGCCTCCAGCACGGCCGGGCGAAGGAGGAGAAATCCCTCACCAAGGCGCGCAACGAGAAGGCGCTGCGCGATCTCGACGCGAGCCGCCGCGACAATCAGGACGGCAACCCCTCGGAGAGCTGATCGCCGCTCCAGTAGCCGCTTTGCGCCGCGCCCGACGCTGGCGTCTCCACGCCGTGGCCGTCCCGGCGGCCCATCGTGAAGGCGCCGGCGTACCTCGATCCGTCGGGGCGGCGCAGCTCGCCGAAGCCGTCGGGAGCGCCGTTGCGCACGTCGCCGCGATAGACCGCGCCGTCCGGAAACGTCACGCGCGCCGCGCCCGTAGGCGCGTTGGTGCGGAAGTCGCCAAAATAACTTGCGCCGCTGCAGTCGGGTTGGGCGCAATCGGCGCCGGCGCCGCTGCGAACGCCGCCGACGAAGAAGCCCACGCCGTAAGCGACGGCCCCGCCGCGCAGCACGCCCACCCCCTCCGGAACGCCCGCGCTGGCCTCGCCCTCATAGACCCGGCCGTCGGGCAGCTTGAGCCGCGCGAAGGTGGGGCTGCGCGACAGGCCTGCGCGCGCGCGCGTGATCAACGCCTGGGCCTCCGTGGCCACGATGTCGGCGCGCTCTGCGGCCTCTCGCGCGCTGGCGACGGCGGCCTCCACATCAATGGTCAGGTCGGCGCGGTGGGCCTCGGGCGTCACGGCGCGGGCGCTGGCCTCGCGCTGCACCGAGACGGGCGGCGACAGGGCCACGAAAACGCTGGCGAGCACCGCGGCCCCGATGGCCCCGAACACGATGCCCAGCGCAAGCCGCTGTTCGCGGCGGTTCTGCGTCGGCGGACGGACGTCGTCATTTGTCATGGCGCGAAGGAGGTCGTCACGGGAGAATCCTGATGGCGCGAAGCGGGTGGGGAACCTAGCGTCGTGACCGCAGGCGCTCCAGAGTGCCGCTGCATATGCCCGGCCTCGTCAGACGCTCCCTCGTGATCAACGGCCATCGCACGTCGCTGGCGCTTGAACCGGAATTCTGGACGGCGCTCGAGGCGGCGGCCCGCGCCGAGGGCGTGTCCCTGCCGGCGCTCATGGCCGCCATCGACCGCGACCGTCCGCCGGAGCGGCTGCTGGCGCAAGCCGCCCGGGTCTATGCGCTCCTGCGCGCGACGGCGCGTTGAACTGGCCGGCCTCGCCGATCACTCAGGGGCGACCAGCTTGTCATTGTCGAAGCGGCCGCTCTCCCCGACCGCGCCGTTGGCGGCGTACGTGACGCCGAGACCGTGACGCAGCAGCGCCGCGTCCCGCCCGCGCGTGACGTACTGGCCCTCATACCGGCGCCCGTCCGCGAAGGTGACGACGCCGATCGCCGTGGTCTCGTACGCGCCGGCGACGCCTTGGCCTTGGCCTTCCGAGGTATACGCCGGCGTGGTGTCGCGGCCGGCGGAGCGGCCGTTCTGGCCGTCGAGCTGAAGCTGTCCCAGCCCGGAGCCGCCCCTGCCGTTGTCGAAAGCGCCGGTGAGCTGGCGCATGAGCCCGGTGGACATGTCGAGTTCCAGGACGCCGACGAACGTGGTGCCCAGTTGGGTGTTCTTCATCGTCACGGCGCCCGGACGGCCCTGCTGAAGGGCGGCGAGATCACCCGTCACCCAGGTGACCGGGTCCGTCTGGATCTGGCCGAAGCCGCCGACGTTCTGCGCCGCCTGCATGGCCGCGCGGTTGCCCTCCACGGCCGCGGCCGACGCCCGCTCCGACGCCGCGCGACCCGCGGCCTGCGCGCTGCGGGCCTGCTCGACGATCGCGCGCAAGGCCGGAGAGAGCTCCGCCGTGGACGGCGCCGACGGGCCGATGGGCGCAGGCGGGGGCGGCGGCCCCTGCACGGAACCCGTTCCCGACATCGAACCAATGACCGCCAGCACCACGATCGTGCCCGCCACCGCTGCGCCGATGATGAGCGGCACGTTTGGTTTCTTCTTGCCGTCCGCGCCGGCGGCGGGCGTGGACGCCGCACCGCCCTGCGCAGCGCCCCAGCCGGCGGATGCGGCGGGCCGGATCGGCGCGGCGGCGGCGGTTCCGGTGGGTTGGGCGCCCACGGCGCGCGCGACGCCTGACAGGAGGAGCTTCCATTGCGGATCGTCGGCCGCCCCGTTCCAGGCGGCGAGGTTTGCGGCCTGGATTTCCCCGAACCCGAAGGGCGGCGCGCTGTCGTCGATCATGACCGGGATCAGCTTGGACTTGTCCTTTGCGAGGCGGGCCTCCTCGCGCACCCACTGCGAGGCTGTGGACGTCTTGCTCCAGAGCACGAGTGCGGCCTTGCAGTTGGCCAGCTTCTCCTGGAGGAAATCGGACCACGTCACGCCCGGGGGGATTTCCACGTCCCAGAACACGTCGTACCCGCCGGCGGTGAGCGCCTCTGCGATCTGGGCAGCCTTCGCGCGATCCTCGCGGGCATAGGAAAGAAAGACGTCGGCCATACGCATCCCCGGTGTGGAAGGCCGCGGACACTGCCCCGCTTTGCGGACCCGCGCCAGCCTTGACGGCCCGATTGGACATCGTCCGCCAACCGACCGCGCAGGCGACGGCGTCGTCACGCCGCCGCGATCATGTCCCCCTCCGCCAGCGCGTTGAGCCGCGCGTACAGGCCGCCCTGCGCCATCAGGTCTCCATGGCGGCCCTGCTCGACGATGCGCCCGCGGTCGAAGACGAGGATGCGGTCGGCGGCGCGGACGGTGGACAACCGGTGCGCGATGACGATGGTCGTGCGCCCATGCTTCAGTTCCGCCATCGCGGCCTGAACCTCGCGTTCGGTCTCGGTGTCGAGGGAACTGGTGGCTTCGTCGAGGATGAGGATCGGCGCGTCGGCCAGAAAGGCCCGCGCCAGCGCCACGCGCTGGCGTTCCCCGCCGGAGAGCTTCACGCCCCGCTCGCCCACTTCCGTCTCGTAGCCGCGCGGCAGTCGGGCGATGAACTCGTGGGCGCGGGCGCGCCGCGCTGCGTCCTCCACCTCCGCCAGCGTCGCGTCCGGACGGGCATAGGCGATGTTCTCGCGCAGGGAGCGGTGGAACAGAGCGGGGTCTTGCGGGACCGTGGCGATGGCGGTGCGCAGACTGGCCTGGCGCACCGTGCGAACGTCCTGGCCGTCAATGCGGATCGCCCCGCCGTCAACGTCGTACAGCCGCTGCACAAGCTTCACGAACGTGGACTTTCCCGCGCCCGTAGGGCCGACCAACGCCGCCGTTTCTCCCGGCGCGATCACGAGCGTGAAGTCCCGGTAGAGCGGTACCGCCTGATTGCGATAGCCGAAGGAGACGTTCTCGAACCTGATCTCCCCGGGGCCGGGCTTGAACTCCGCCGCGTCCTCAGCATCCACCACATCGGCGGCCTGGGCGGCGTAGGCGACCACATCGGCGATGTCGGCCACGCCCTTCTGGAGATCGCGGATCGCATCGCCCAGCGTGCGCAGGTAGCCGGACACCACGAAGTAGGACGTCACGGCGAAAGCGGCGTCGCCGGAGGTGGCGCGGCCGCGCGACCATTCCAGCACGACCAGGCCGACCAAACCCACCTGCAACGCAAAGAGCAGGACGTTCTGCACGATCCAGGTGTTGGTGGAACGCACCCACAGACGTTCGGCCTTGGCGCGCCAGTCTTCCACGACGGCCGCGAAGCGGGTCTGTTCGCGCGCCTCCGCGCCGAACGCCTTTACGGCGGCGTTGGCGCTGACGGCGTCCGCGAGCGCAGCCCCGATGGCGGTGTCGGCGGCGTTGGTGGCGGTGTAGTCCGCCGCGAGATAGTGCCGTGCGCTCCAGTAGTTGAGCGCCAGCATCGCCGCGATGGTGACCGCCATGAACACGCCGATCAACGGCCACTGCGCGAAGGTCAGCGCCGTGAGCCCCACGAGCACCACGGTCGCGGGCAGCACAAACCATACAAGCGTGTCGGAGATGGTGTCGTAGGCGTTCATCGCACGGCTGACCCGACGCACTGTGGCGCCGGCGAAATTGTTGGCGTGCCAGTCGGCGGAGAAGCGCTGCACGTCCCGGAAGCCGTCGGTGACGATGGCCTTCATGTTCCGAGAGGCGAGCGGTATCCAGAACCGCACCGAGAGGTTGCGGAACAGGTAGAGTCCCATCGCCACCAGTGCGAACAGGCCGAACGCGGCCATCGCCTCTGCGCGCTGCGCCGCGGGATCGCCCGCCAGCGCCTCGATCAGGCGGGCCGAGACCAGCGGCAGGAAGACATCGCAGGCCACCGCCAGCGCATAGAGCGCAAAGAAACTCCACAGCCAGACGGGGTAGCTCGTCCACCGGCGCCAGATGTAGGCGGCGATGTCCTTCAGGGGGGCCTTGAGGGGGCCGTGGTCGTCATCGTCGTCGACGAAGGATGCGTCGCTCATGTGCGATCACCTTGGAAAATGGACGGCGCACCGGACGCCGACAGGGCTGGTCCGAAGCGATCGGGATGCTTGGTCTGGTGTCCGGGGCTGCGCAGCCGGGCCTCTGGGGCCGGCAGGACCGTACAACGTTCGGCGACAGGAACTTTCGACGCGGCCGCCAGCTTCGCCAGCGCCCTTCGTCTCGGCGTCCAGTCAATGCGCCGAGGATGTTACGGTCTGATCATGGATGCGCGGCGCTCCCCTCATGGACGACACCCGTACATACCGCCGCGCCGCTGGTCGGTAAAGCGCGATCGCAGCGCTACGCCATACCCAGCCGTCGGCGTACGCCGGCGGAATCGATGAGGATGGCCGCGATGGTGACGACATAGGTTATCGCCACCGCAAACGGCAGCCACGTCTGGCGATGCTCGGGATAGAGCGCCCAGATGGCCAGGACCGCGATGGCGCGCACAACGGCGTGGGCGCTGTAGATGAGTGGACGGCCGTAGGACCAGCCGATCACCGGCCAGTGCATGGACATCCCGATGGCAAGGATGAGGGAAACCAGCGCAGGAGCGGCGCCGAAGGCGGCGAACGCCATTGGCCAGAACAGCAGCATGCCCACGAACGCGGGGCCTAACACGGTCCCCGTCGCCGTCCTGTCCTTCATGAAGTCGTTGCGCAAGAGCTTGGATAGCAGAAGCGCCAGCGGGAAGATCAGACCGCTGGTATAGAAGGCCGCGAGAATCCACTGCCGTTCCGGCAGCACATAGCCGGCCGCCCCGAGGGCAGCCCAGTAGACCGCCCCCGCCACGGGCACCGAGTACCCCCCGCGCAAGCGGGCGTAGGACGCCACCCGGTCTTCCAGGACTTGCTGCTGCAACGACATCGGCCAGCGCCCCCGCGAACGAACAGGCGCCAGCGCTATCCGAGAACCTTGCGGAGGGCGAGGGGGCGCAGGCAAGGAGGAGGCGTGACAACCACCGGACCCGCCCCGCCCAAGAGCCTCGCCAAGCCTGTCGACGCCCTGGCCACGCACTGGACCGACCGCCTGCCCCCGGCGGCGCGGCCGTACGCGCAGCTGTCGCGACTGGACCGGCCCATCGGCTGGCAGCTCCTGTTCCTTCCTTGCCTGATGGGGATTGCGCTCGCGGAGACGCTGGAGGGCTTCTGGCTTGAGGATGCAGGCCTCGCGGCGCTGATGCTCGTCGGGGCGATCGCCATGCGCGGCGCAGGCTGCACCTGGAACGACATCCTCGACAGGAAGATCGACGGCCAGGTTGCGCGGACGGCCCTGCGGCCGATCCCCAGCGGGCGTGTGAGCGTCCGCGCGGCGCTGGCTTGGATGGGCGCGCAGTGCGGCGTCGGGCTTCTGGTGCTGACGATGCTGCCGCCCGTGGCGCAGGTCGTTTCGCTCTTCGCCGTCCCGCTGGTGGCGCTCTATCCCCTGATGAAGCGCATCACGTGGTGGCCGCAGGTGTGGCTGGGCCTGTGCTTTTCCTGGGGCGCGCTGGTGGCGATGGCCGCGGTGCGCGGCGCGCTGTCCGTGGAGGCCTTCCTGCTCTATGCGGGCTGCGCCGCCTGGACGGTGGCTTACGACACCATCTACGCGCTGCAGGACGTGGAGGACGACGCTCTGGTGGGCGTACGATCCACAGCGCGGCTGTTCGGGGATCGCTGGCGCCAGTGGACGGTGGGGTTCTATGTGCTGGCGTTGTCGTTGTGGGCGGCGGCCGCCTCGGTGGCGGGCGCGGGCCTGATCACGGCGATGGCGCTCGCCGCCATCGGCGCATTCCTGATCTGGCCGCTCATCGAGCGACTGGACGACCGCGCGCCGGGCGCAGCGCTGGCCGCATTCAAGGCCAACGCCGGCATCGGCCTCGCCGTCGCGGCCGCACTTGGGTTGTCCGGCGCCTGGCGCACGCTGGCGCCGCTGATGGGAGGCTAGCCATGGCGCGCAGGAAACTGGCCCCACCGGAGGCGCACCTCGTGAAAGTGTGCGAGGGCATGGCGCGGGTCGCTCCGTTGCACGACCCGTTCCCGCTCAAGCCCGATCGCTCGCCCGACCCCTACCAGTCGCTGATCCGCGCCGTGGTGTTCCAGCAGCTGTCGGGCAAGGCGGCGACGACGATCCTCAATCGCGTGATCGCATTGTTTTCGCGGTCGGACTTCCCGAGCCCCGCCTCGCTGCTGAGGGCCAGCGACGACAAGCTGCGCGCCGCGGGCCTGTCGCGCCAGAAGACGGCGGCGATCAAGGATATCGCGCGCCTGCGGATGCAGGGCGTGATCCCGGACGCCGCGGAGATCGAACACCTCGACGACGAGGAGATCGTGGCGCGTCTGACGACGGCGCGCGGGGTGGGCCGCTGGACTGTGCAGATGCACCTGATTTTCGCCATGGGGCGGCCGGACGTGATGCCCATGGATGACCTCGGCGTGCGCAAGGGCGCAGAGAAACTGTTCGACAGGACGTTCACGCCAAAAGAGCTCGACGCCTTCGCAAACCGTTGGGGGCCTTGGCGTTCGGCCGCCGCGTGGCACCTCTGGCGCGTGGCCGACACCAAGACGGTGTGAGATCGCGGTCGCAATCGGGCGCGCGAGGGCCCATATGCACTGCATGGACTCCCGCCCCTCGATCATCGAGCGCGCTTTTCAGCTCGCAAAATCCGGCCAGTGCCTCACCGTGGATGACATCCGCGCGCAGCTCTCCAGGGAGCGCTACGAGATGGTGCCCGCCTACATCCGAGGCATGTCCCTGCTGACCCAGTTGCGCGGACAGATCACCACGGCGCGGACGAGCCGTCCCGGCCCAGAGGCTGTCGCGGCCAATTCCGACGCCGCATCGGACGCCTGAAAAGTCGCGCCGGTCACGGCCGCAGCGCCGGCTTGAGCACCGCCAAATCGCCGTCGTTTGGTTCCGGCGCGACGCCCAGAATGTGCGTCAGCAGCGGGTAGACGTGGACATTGTCGAACGGCGGGACGCGGGCGCCCGCACGGAAGCTCGGCCCATTCGCCACGAAAACGGCGCCCATGTCGGGATGCTGGGGATCATAGCCGTGCGCGCCCTTGGACGCGTACCGCGAGGGCCGCGCAGCCGACACGATGGTCCATCCCGTATCGGGCAGGCAGACGATCGGCGGAATGCGCGGACTGGCCCCGAACGCAAAGCGCTCCGGCAGCTCGCGCTTGCGCCAGCACTCCATGGGCCCGCGCCGCCCGAGAAGCGCGGCCTCCACCGCCGCTTCCCGGCCCGCGACCGGCGTCACGCCCAGCAGGTAGCCGGCCATCCACGGCACGGTGATGGCGTCCGGCGCCACCAGCGCATCCAGATCGATGCTCCGCTCAGGCCCTACCGCAGCCATGCCGTGATCGGAAACGACGACCAGGTCCGCCGCCACGCCGCGCGCCTTCAGGCCCGCCACGAGCGACGCCATGGCGGCGTCGACCTCGCCGAGCGCGGCGTTCACTTCCGCGCTGTCGGGTCCGAACACATGGCCCTGCGTGTCCACGATGTCGAAGTAGAGCGTGACGAACCGAGGCCGCTCCTGCGCCGGACGCTCCATCCAGGCGAGCACCTGGTCCACCCGCGCCTGGGACGGCATCGCCTGGTTGAACGGTAGCCAGTCCCGCGGGCGCACGCCGCGGATGGCCACTTCCGAGCCGGGCCAGAACATGGTGGCGGTCCGGACGCCCTTGGCTTCCGCCGTGACCCAGAGGGGCGCCGCACCCTCCCACCAGAACGGGTTCGTCGCCTCAACTCGGTCGCTGAGCTTGAACACGGCGTCGGGCCGGGTGGGGTCGACCATCGTGTTGTTGACGATCCCGTGCCGGTCCGGCCGGAGGCCGGTGACGAGCGTGTAGTGGTTGGGGAACGTCACCGATGGAAACGAGGGCCGCATGGCGTCCGCGCGCACGCCGCCCTCGGCGAGCGACGAGAGCGTGGGGGTCAGCCCGCGGTCGATGTAGTCCGTCCGGAAGCCGTCGATCGAGACCAGGATGAGCACGGGCGGCGGGGCCGCCGCCTCCCGCGGCGGCGTGGCGCAGGCGGCGAGCAACAGCACGCAGACGAGCAGACTGCGCAGGGCGTTCATGGGCGGCGATCCTCGGCGACGGGGGGCTTGGCTCCGGTGAAGAGCGGGCGCAGAGGCTTGTCTACCTCAACGGTGTGACGCCCCGCGCGACCTTTCCCCTACGGCAATCTCGCGACGGACGCTCTCCGTGGTATGCTGCCGCCATGGCTGCCGTCACCCGCATCGATCCCAAAACCGTCTTCACGCCCGCCGAATGGGCAAGCCTCACCGCACGCTCCTCCTGGCGCGGGCTGGCGCTGGTCGCCCACGCCTGGCTGCTGATCCTGGGCGCGGGCGCGTTGTTTGTCGTTTGGCCCAATCCCGTCACCTTCCTGGTCGCGGTGCTCGTCATCGGCGCACGGCAACTCGGCCTCGGCATCCTCATGCATGACGCCGCCCACGGCGCCCTGCACCCCGATCCGAAGGTCAACGACTTCGTCGGCGATTGGCTGTGCGCAGCCCCCATCGGCTCCAACCTCGCCACGTACCGCAAGTACCACCTGCGCCACCACAAGTTCACCGAGCAACCGGAGGACCCAGACCTCGTCCTCTCCAAGCCATTTCCCACGACGCGCCAGAGCCTCCTGCGCAAAATCGTGCGCGACCTCACGGGGCAGACCGCGTTCAAGCTGAGGGTGGGGCAGTTCATCGCGAGGACGGGCGACGCGCCCACCGACGGCAAGACCGGCTTTCTCAACGACACGCGCGCGCGCTTCCTCGCCGTCAACGTCGTCTTTCTTGCGGCGCTGACCGCGGCGGGTCTGTGGTGGGCGTACTTTGCGCTGTGGCTTCTTCCCCTCGCGACGTGGTTCCAGGTCGTCACACGCGTCCGCAACATCGGCGAGCATGCGTGCGTCGGGAAACACGACGACCCATTCCACCACGCCCGCACGACGCTCGCCAACCCGTTGGAACGGCTGCTCATCGCGCCCTACTGGGTGCACTACCACGCCGAGCACCACGTGTTCATGCACCTGCCGTGCTGGAAACTCGAAGAGGCGCATCGCCTGCTGATGCGGAAGGGCTACGGCCCGCGCATGGAGATCCGGCGCGGCTACGGCGAGGTGCTGAAGATCGCCGCGCCGGCGTGATCGGCGACATTCCCGCCTTCATCCGCGCCAACACGCGCGTGCATGCGCCCCCGCACGTGCCGGAGGTGCGATTGCACCTCGCCGACGACGCCGTCTCCCTCTGGCAGCTCACCGAGGAAGAACTTGACACGCTCGGCCTGCCCCCGCCGTTCTGGGCGTTCGCGTGGGCGGGTGGACAGGCGCTTGCGCGCTACGTTCTCGACCACGCTGACGTCGTCAGGGGCAGATCGGTGCTCGATGTCGCGTCCGGTTCGGGCCTCGTGGCGATCGCTGCGATGCAGGCGGGCGCTGCGTCGGCCTGCGCCATCGACATCGATCCGTTCTGCGCGCCGGCGGCCGTCATGAACGCTGCGCTCAATGGCGTCACGATCGCCACCAGCGACGCCGATCCCATCGGCGCGCCGACCGAGGCCGACGTCATCCTCGTGGGCGACCTGTTCTACGATCGCGATCTGTCGCCCCGTCTGCTCGCGTGGTTGCGTTCGCTCGTCGCCGAGGGCCGCACCGTGCTCATCGGCGACCCGGGCCGCGCCTACCTGCCGACGCACGCGCTGAAGCGCGTTGCGCTCTATGAGGTTCCGGTCACACGCGCGCTGGAGGACGCCGAGGTCAAGAAGACCGGCGTGTGGACGCTCGCCCCGGCCGCCTGAAGCGGTCATTCCATCGGGCAGACGGGCTCATCCTCTTGGCCCGCCGGCTGGAGACGGCGCGCTTCCTCGCACACATCGACCCAGAGCGACACGATCGGGCGGCCCGCGTGGCTGCTCCGCTGCGCCACGACGCCGTTGGTGATCGGGACGGAAGGCCAGTCGGGCCGGTACTGCGCGCCGCAGGAGTCCGCGCGGATCTTCTGGTAGGTCGTCGCAGTGGTTTTCGAGGCGCACAGCGCAGAGCGCACGGCATTGTAGTCACGCACAGCGGCGCTGAGCTGGGCCATGAGCGTGCCGGCGTCGGTCTCCTCGCCGCCATCCTCGCCCACGTGGTCATAGGACACGCCGGTATGCTCCACCACCTGGCCGAGGAGCGCGCTGTATCGGCCGATCTCGATCTGCAGCGTCAGGGGGTCGCTGTCCGGTTCCACGGCGGTGAGCGAGGTGACGGCGCCCTCCCTGTGCGCCCCCGCGCACGCACTCAGCAGCAGCGCCACCGCCACGAGACCTGAACCCCGCATCCGCTTCTCCCTTGACGTGCGCCCCGCCGTGCGTTGCAGCATGGCATACCTCAAAGGAGCCCGCATCATGGCGACGCCGGACGATCTTGCCATCACCCCGGAAGAAACCAAACGCGGGGGTCGTTGGGTGGCGCGCACGGCGTTGGGGCCGGACAGTGAGATGACCTTCCACATGCGTCCCGACGGGGCGCTCGTCATCGACCATACGGGCGTGCCGCCCGCGCTGGAGGGCCACGGCATCGCCGCTGCGCTCGTCAACCACGCGATCGCCTACGCCCGCGAGCAGGGCCTGAAAATCGAGCCCCGGTGCAGCTATGTGGTCGCGGCGTTCAAGCGCCACCCGGAATGGGCCGACGTGCTGGCGCGGTAGATCCGGCGCGGCGACGAAACGGGACCGTGCGCCTCCCGGCGCGCCAATCCTTGCAGAACCGGCCTTGCAGAACCGGGCGCGAAGGAGGCACAGGGTCCGATGCGGGGATCGCCGCAGGCGCAATCCCACACCGTGCGCGCGCGAACGCCTTGCCCGCCAACAAAGCCGCGCCATCGAATCCGGAGGACAAGCGCGCCGACGTACACTGGGCCTCCATTCAAGCGCAGGAGCCCCGCCGACCATGCCCAGCAATCCACCGCCCATCGATGTGCACAAGTGGCGCGCCCGCGCCGCGTCGTGCCGCGTGTGGCTGTGCGCGTTGCTGCTGTGGGTGCTGGAGCATCTCGGCGACGGCGCCATCGCGCGCGGTTTCCGGATTCAGGTGCGGCGCGACCTCAACGCCGCCCAGCGCAGCGTGCGCGGGATCATCGTGCTCATCGCGCTGTCGCGCGTGAGCTGGACGCAGATGCCGGGGCCGAGCACCTGGCGCCCCGGCGCCGTGGTGCGCACGCGGTCGAGCGCGGACATGCGCCATTGCGGGCGCATCGTGCGATTTCGCGCGCGGTCGCTGCGGGAGAAGATCAGGCGCCTGCGCGCGGTGATCGACGCGCTCGACGCGCACGTGGCGCGCATGGTCACGCGGATCGAGGCGGGCCTGCGCCAGCTGGGGCCGGTGCTGATCGTCGCAGCGGCGCTGCACGCGGGCCTTGCGGCGCGCGACGCGGCGATCGCCGATTCCAGCTGAACCCCGTATCGCCGGCCCCCAGCCGGCCCGCCATTGAAGCGACAGGCTGCTTTTTTCGATGACACGCGCCGTCGGTCCGTGTCACCTCGCGCATGGCCTACAAATCCCTCCGCGACTTTCTCCAGAAGCTCGACGGCGAACAGAAGCTCGCCCGCGTCTCCGCCCCCGTCTCCACCGTGCTGGAGATGACGGAAATCCAGACGCGACTGCTGGCGACACAGGGGCCTGCCGTGCTGTTCGAGAACGCGCACACCGAGCGCGGCCCCGCCGAGATGCCGGTGCTGGCGAACCTCTTCGGCACGGTGGAGCGCGTGGCCATGGCGGTGACGCTCGACGGCAAGGAACGGCGCAGCGCGCGCGATCTGCGCGAGGTGGGAGAATTGCTGGCGTTCCTGCGCCAACCCGAGCCGCCGCGGGGCCTGAAGGATGCGCTCGATCTCCTGCCCATCGCGCAGAAAGTGATGGCGATGCGGCCGCAGACGGTGTCGCGCGCGCCGTGCCAGGACATCGTGCTCGAAGGCGACGCGATCGATCTCGATCGCCTGCCCATCCAGTCCTGCTGGCCGGGCGAGCCCGCGCCACTGATCACGTGGCCCCTTGTCGTGACGAAAGGCCCCAGCGACGCGAAGGAAGACGGTTTCAATCTCGGCATCTACCGCATGCAGAAGCGTAGCCGACGCGAGACCATCATGCGCTGGCTGCACGCGCGCGGCGGCGCGCAGCATCACCGGCGCTGGAAGGAGAAGCTGAAGGAGCCGATGCCGGTGGCCGCCGTGCTTGGCGCCGACCCGGGCACGATCCTCGCCGCCGTAACGCCCGTGCCCGATACGCTGAGCGAGTACCAGTTCGCCGGGCTTTTGCGCGGACGCAAGGTCGAGCTGGTGAACTGCAGGACGATCCCGCTGAAAGTGCCCGCCGAGGCGGAGATCGTGCTCGAAGGCCACGTCATGCTTGACGAGATGGCCGACGAGGGGCCCTACGGCGACCACACCGGTTACTACAACTCGGTGGAGCCATTCCCCGTCTTCAAGCTGAGCGCCATCACCATGCGCCGCGACCCCATGTATCTGTCCACCTTCACGGGCCGCCCGCCGGATGAGCCGAGCGTTCTGGGCGAAGCGCTCAACGAGGTGTTCATCCCGCTGCTGAAGCAGCACTTCCCCGAGATCGTCGATTTCTGGTTGCCGCCGGAGGGCTGCAGCTACCGCATCGCGGTCGTGTCGATGAAGAAGGCCTACCCCGGCCACGCCAAGCGCGTGATGATGGGCGCGTGGAGCTATCTGCGCCAGTTCATGTACACGAAGTGGATCATCGTCGTGGACGACGACATCAACGCCCGCGACTGGAAGGACGTGATGTGGGCGATCTCCACGCGCATGGACCCGGTGCGCGACGTGACGCTGATCGAGAACGCCCCGATCGACTATCTCGATTTCGCGAGCCCGGAGTCAGGCCTCGGCGGCAAGATCGGACTGGACGCGACGAACAAATGGCCTCCGGAAACCAAGCGGGAATGGGGTGAACAGATCCGCATGGACGAAGATGTGATCGCGCGCGTGACGGAGAAGTGGGCGACGCTGGGTTTGCCGGGCGGGGGCAAGCCGATCTGGAGGTGACTGGCGGCGCCCTCGGAAACCGGCGCCGCGCCGCCCCGCCTAGACCCCGCGCAGCCGCGAATGCGGCGCGCGCGCGCCGGCGGCCTCGTTGTCGTTGGCGGGGTGGCGGCGCAAGAGGCGCTCGATGGCCGGCGTCGCCACCAGCAGGGACGCGCCCAGCATGGCGATCGCCGCCACGAGCAGCGTGGCGGCGA